>DASXJG010000065.1:0-25442 GCA_036497525.1 Gaiellaceae bacterium | reverse complement strand
TGCAGGAAGGCCGTCTTCGCCCCGGCGACGATCTGGTTCTGCACCGAAGGCGGGTAGCGCGTGGCGAGGTCGGCTGCGCTGGAGAACGACTTCGTCAGTGTCGCCTCCGTGCTGCTCGTGACATCGTGGCCCGAGGAGGTCACCAGCGTTCCCGCCGCGGACGCGTAGCCCGTGGTCAGGAGGGCTCCGAAGATCGATTGCATGATCGCCCCGCCGAGGTCGCGCTGGAGGTCGGCGGTACCGGAGGCCATGCCGACGCGCTTCACCGGGACGGAGCCCGTGAGCGAATGGGAGGCGGGCGTGCCCGCAAGGCCGACGCCGATCCCGACGAAGGCGTAACCCAGCCCGACCTTCCAGTAGTCGATGTTCTCCTTCCAGAGGAGCAGCATCGTGAGGAACCCGAGCAGCACGAACACGTAGCCGAAGAGCAGCGTGAAGCGCGCCCCGCGAGCCTCGACGAGCTTGGCCGACCGGGGCGCCACGACCACCATGCACACCGCCGCCGGCAGGATCGCGAGCCCGGCGTCGACCGTCGAATAGCCGAGGACGTTCTGCAGGAACTGCTGGCCGATGAACATCGCTCCCATCAGCGAGCCGAACACGATCAGCCCGGCACAGGCGGCAACCCAGAAGGTCGGCCGCGCGGCCACGTGCAGGTCGTAGAGCGGGTTCTTGGCCCGCCGCTGGCGGATGACGAACGCGATCAGCGCCATCGCGGTCACGATGAACAGGCTCAGGATCAGGGTCGTCTCGTTGGGCACCGCGGCGAAGTTGATCCCCAGGATCAGCGCGCCCACGAGGGCGATCGAGAGCACCCCGCCGAAGTGGTCGACCGGCTCGGTGCTCTCGTTCACGTGGCTGGGCACCAGCCGCAGCGCCATCACGAGCGCGATCACCGCCAACGGCAGGGTGATCAGGAAGACCGAGCCCCACCAGTAGCGCTCGAGCAGGACGCCGGCGCAGAGCGGGCCGAGCGACGCGATCGCTCCACCGGTCGCCGCCCAGAGCGCGATCGACTTCGTGCGCGCCGGGCCGGACCACAGCGCAGTGATCAGCGCGAGCGTCGTCGGGTATGCCATGCCCGCCGCGAGACCACCGAGGACGCGCGCGCCGAACAGCACCTCGATCGAGGGCGCCCAGGCGGCGAGGCAATCGGCCGGGATGGTCAGGATCATCCCGAGGACGAGCAGCAGCTTGCGCCCGTAGCGGTCGCCGACCGCGCCGAAGTAGAGGACCGAGGCGGCAAGGCCGAGCGAATAGCCGACCGCGACGAGGTTGAGCGCGGTCTGCGAGGCGTCGAAGTGCGTGCCGATCGACGGCAGCGCGACGTTGGCGACGGCGAGGCCGAGGTTGGCGACCGCCGCTACCGCGATCAGCGCCGAGAGCACGAGCCCGGCGCGTGCCGGAGCTCCGCCGAGCGGTTCGTCCGTCGCGGCGGCCATCGAAACGACGCTACGACAGCGGCGACGCTCCGACCTCATCCACTCCGGACGATGCTACGACGGCGCCGCCGCTCTAGCCTCGTAACCGATCACACGTCAACGGAAGGAGTTCTGTATGTGGTGGGGCATCGGTGCGGGTGGCGTCATCCTCTACCTGGTTCTCTTGTTCGTGCTCGGCATGACCTGCCTCCGCAAGGGGCACTGGGTCATGTTCATCATCGGCATCTTCATCCCGTTCTTCTGGATCATCGGCGCGGTGATCCCTCCGGCAAGGCCGGCGACCGTCTAGCGCCGCCGGCTTAGTGCGCGAACGCGGTCGCGCTCGCCGCGTCGTGCGTCGGCGCAGCCTGCTTCTCGAGCCTTCCCAGCTGGCGCTTCACGTCCGCGAGGAGCAGGTCGGCCATGTCGTGCGTGAAGCCGCGCCGGACGACGACCCGTAGGACCGCAAGGTCGGTGCGGTTCTCCGGGAACGTGTAGGCGGGCACCTGCCAGCCGCGCTCGCGCAGCGCAAGCGAGAGGTCGAACACGCTGTAGTTGTCCACCTCCGGCTTCAACGCCACTGCGAACACGGGCAGTTCGTCGCCGCGTGTCAGGAGGTCGAACGGCCCGAGCTCGTCGAGCCGCGCGGCCAGTCCCGTCGCCACATCCCTCGCGTACTGCTGCACGCGCCGGTAGCCCTCGAACCCGAGCCGCAGGAAGTTGTAGTACTGCGCAACCACCTGCGCGCCGGGACGCGAGAAGTTGAGCGCGAACGTCGGCATCGTGTCGCCGAGGTAGTTGACCCGGAAGATCAGCTCCTCGGGTAGAGACTCCTTGTCGCGCCAGACGATCCAGCCGACGCCCGGATAGACGAGCCCGTACTTGTGGCCCGAGGTGTTGATCGACGCGACCCGCGGCAGGCGGAAGTCCCAGACGAGGTCGGGGTCGATGAACGGCGCGACCATCCCGCCCGAGGCGCCGTCGACGTGGACCGGCACGTCGATCCCGGTCTCGCGCTCGAACGCGTCGAGCGCCGCGCAGATGTCGGCCACCGGCTCGTATGAACCGTCGAAGGTCGAGCCGAGGACGGCGAAGACGCCGATCGTGTTCTCGTCGCAATGGGCGACGGCCTCGTCGGCCGAGAGGTGGTAGCGGTCGCCCTCCATCGGCACGAGGCGCATCTCGACGTCCCAGTAGTTGGCGAACTTCTCCCAGCAGACCTGCACGTTCGTGCCCATGACGATGTTCGGGCGATCGGCAGGCATCCCGTCGGCCAGCCGCCGCGCGCGCCAGCGCCGCTTGAGGGCGAGCCCGCCGAGCATCGCCGCCTCGCTCGACCCCGTGGTCGAGCAGCCGGTCGCCGTTCCCGCCTCGGGCGCGTGCCAGAGGTCGGCGAGGATGTTGACGCAGCGCGTCTCGATGGCCGCCGTCTGCGGGTACTCGTCCTTGTCGATCATGTTCTTGTCGAGGCACTCGGCCATCAGGCGCTCGGCCTGGGGCTCCATCCACGTCGTCACGAAGGTCGCGACGTTGAGGCGCGCATTGCCGTCGAGCATCAGCTCGTCGTGGATGATCTGGTACGCGAGGTCCGGCGACAGCTCGTCGTCCGGCAGCTTGTGTCGGGGGATCCCGCAATCGAGCGCGAAGAGCGGTGCCACGGCGAGCTCCGCCGCCTGTTGCAGTTCCTTCTCCTCATGTGTCAGTGCCATCGTTCTCAGTCTCCTTTCCGAGTCTCCCGAGCCGCTGGACGGGTCTCCCGAGTCGCGTCACGATGACCGCGACGACGGTGACCAGGTACAGCTGGCCGATCAGAGCCTCGAGCACGGCGAGCGCGTGGCCGAGGTTTCCCGCCGGCGTGTAGTCGCCGTAACCGAGGGTGGCGAGGGTGACGAAGCTGAAGTAGAGGCGCAGCGAGCGCGTGCCGTCCGTCCCCTGCGCGAAGAACGGCGCGTCGCCGACCGATGCGAGGACGCCGTACACGAACATGAACATCAGCCCGAAGAGCATGTAGACGCAGATCGCGCTCGCTACCGAGCGCGAGTTCACTTCCCCCTGCGCGATTGCGCCGGCCGCGATGACCACGGCGATGGCGATCGTCAGCAGCCCGGCGACTACGCCGAGCAGCGCGGTCAAGGTCTCCCCCTGCGTGAAGAAGTTGACGAAGGCGGCAGCCGCGGCGGCCGCGGCGAGGCCGGTCGAGCCGGAGCGCTGGGCCCTGCCCCAGCCTGCAGTCCAGATCGCGATCATCAGCGTCGCGCACAGCACGAGCACGACGACGCTCGTCGCCCAGGGCGCGTCCGGCAGCAGCGCGGCGAGGAAGAAGGCGACGAAGATCGCGCCGAGGACGGCCCAGTAGCTATGGGTGGCCCGTATCCGGTGGAGCGGGGCGCGCTCGAGGCGAGAGGAATGGGCCCGGGCGGCGCCGGTCATGGCTCCACTCTCGACTCGGAGCCGGGTTGTGGCATCGTCCGGCGTGGGTGAAGTGGGGGCGCCGTTTCATCCGTCCGGTATGACGCGTGGAACATCGCGGCCGACGACGCTGCGGGGAACATGAGGAGCCCGACGGAACCGGCAGAGGGCGGGCTCGCGCTCACCGCCGCGCCCGACTACTTCGAGCCGCTCGTCGCCTGGCGAGTCTGGGCGGTGGAGCGGGATGACGGCGTCGCACGGCTGCGCAGCCTCTACCGGCCGAGCATCTGGCCGGTCGGAGTCCCGCTCGTGGCCCGCTGCCAGTCCCGCCGCTTCCGGCTCTGGCGACGTACCGTCCACGAGGCCCCGGAGTCGACCTGCACCTGCGGCATCTATGCGGTTCCGCCGCGCCACATCCCGAAGCGTGGTTGCGCGCTGCCGCCGGGGTGCACTCCGATCATCGGCCAGGTCTCGCTCTGGGGCGACGTCATCGAGTGCGAGCGCGGTTGGCGCGCGGCCTTCGCATATCCCGCCCGGCTGTACGTCCCCGGCGTGTCTGTCCTCGCCCAGGAGATCGCGGCGGATCTGGGCGACTACGGTATCCCTGTGGATCTGCTCGACGTGGAGAGCATGGCCGCGGCGGTCGACACCATCGCGGGGAAGGCGGCATGAGCGCCGCCGTCGTCACCGAGACCGCTCCTTCCAAGCCGCCTCGGCCGCTCTGGTGGCGGATCCTGTGGTGGGCCCTGCTCGTGGTCGTGATCGGGGCCGCGGCGAATCTGCTCGGCTGGGATCTCAGGGGCTGGTTCCATTCGCTCTGGAACACGGTCACGTCGATCTCGGCGGCGTCGCTCATCGCCGCGATCCTCCTGATGATCGTGCAGACCTCGGCGACCGCCTTCGCGTGGTATTCGATCCTCCACTACGCGTATCCCGAGCGGACGAAGTGGCGCGACATACTCGCCGGCTACGCCGTGTCGGTCGCGCTGAACGGGATCCTGCCGGCCAACATCGGCACGCTCGTCTTCCTGATCATGGTCACCGTCCTGCTCGGGATCGGCTTCGCCGCCGTCCTCGGCGCGTATGCGGTGGAGAAGATCTTCTTCACCTGCTCCGGCGCCTTCGTGTACCTCTATCTCTTCCTCCAGGTCAGCGGCTCGTTCGACATCTCCTTCAGCTGGGTGCACGAGCACTGGCCCGCCACGATCATCGTCTTCGGCGGTGGCGCCCTGATGATCGTGCTGCTGGGCCGCCGCTTCTGGCCGAATGTCGTCGCCTGGTGGCAGAACGCGAAGGAGGGCGGCGCGATCCTCGGCCGCCCCGGCAAGTTCTTCGGCCGCGTCTTCCTCCCGTCCTTCATCGGCTGGTGCGCCATGCTCTCGACGATCGGCGTCTTCCTCAACGCCTACGGCATCCCGGTCAGCTTCGACACGCTGATGCACGTCGCCGGCGGGAACTCGCTCGCCAACGTCACCTCGTTCACCCCCGGCGGCGTCGGAGTGACGCAGGCGTGGAACGTCGCCTCGCTCAAGGGCGTCGCGTCGTCGGGTGACGCGACGGCGTACTCCGTCGCGCAGCAGCTCGTCGGCACTGCGTGGAACATCATCTTCGCGCTGATTCTCATGATCTGGGCCTGGGGCTGGACCGGAGGCAAGCGGCTCGTCTCCGACTCGTACTCCGACGCGAAGCGCCGGCAGGCCGAGCAGCAGGAGAACCGCCGCACGAGGAAGGCGGAGAAGAAGGCCGCCCGCTCCGGAGAGCCGGACCAGGTCGCCCCGTGAGCAGCGCCTACGGCGAGGCGCCCGCCTGGACTCCAGAGCGGCCTCGTCTCCATCCCGGTCAGCTCGTGCTGGCCTGGCTGCTCGGCGCCGTCTCGCTGGTCGTGGCGACGAAGCTCGTCCCGGGAGCGTCCGATTCGACCTTCCGCGCGGCGCTCGTCGTGGCGGCGCTCCTCGCCGTCCTCAACGCGATCCTGCCCCCGCTCGTGGCCGCGCTCCGCCTCCCGTTCACGGCCCTGCTCGGCTTCTTCGCCGTGCTCGCGCTCGACGCGGGGATGCTGCTCCTGGCCGACCGCTACAGCGACGGTCTCACGATCGACTCCTTCTGGGCCGCGCTCGCCGTCGCCCTCGTCGCGTCGGCGGTCGGCGTCGTGCTCTCGGTGGTCTTCGGGACGAACGACGACGACGTCTACTCGCTGAGCGTGGTGCAGCGGATCGCCCGTCGGTCGGGCGAGCGTCAGGTGACCGACGTGCCGGGCATCGTCTTCCTCGAGATCGACGGGCTCGCGCTGCCGGTGCTGCAGCGGGCGATGCGCGACGGGCACGCGCCGACGCTGGCCCGCTGGCTCGAGGACGGCAGCCACCGCCTCGCCGAGTGGGAGCCCGACCTCTCGTCGCAGACGGGGGCCTCCCAGGCGGGGATCCTGCTCGGCTCGAACGACGACATCCCTGCGTTCCGCTGGGTCGAGAAGGAGCGGCAGGTGCTCATGGTCTGCTCGTCGCCGGAGGACTGTGCGGAGATCGAGCGGCGGCACGCGCGGGGGCCGGGGCTGCTCGCGAACGGCGGTGCGAGCCGAGGCAACCTCTTCTCGGGCGGCGCCGACCACGTGATCCTGACCGTGAGCCGGATGGAGGCCGAGCGGAGCGCCAACCCCGGCTATCGTGCCTTCCTCGCCAACGGCTTCAACGTCGCGCGGGCGTTCGTCCTCTTCGGGTGGGAGGTGATCCTCGAGTGGGTCGCCGCCGCGCGCGAGCGCCGGCGCGACGTCCGCCCGCGCGGCCACCGGGGCGGCGTCTATCCGTTCCTGCGGGCGACGATGTGCGTCATCGTCCGCGACCTGATCGTCTACGGCGTCCTCATGGACATGATGAAGGGGAGGCCCGCGATCTACGCCACCTTCTCGAGCTACGACGAGGTCGCGCACCACTCGGGCCTCGAGCGTGAGGACACCCTCGAGGCGCTGCGCAAGCTCGACCAGCAGTTCGCCCGGATCGAGGGTGCCCGCCGCTACGCAGCCCGGCCGTACGAGCTCGTCGTCCTCTCGGACCACGGCCAGACGCAGGGCGCGACCTTCAAGCAGCGCAACGGCTACGGGCTCGAGGATCTCGTGCAGAGGAGCCTCAGCCACGGCGGCGTCAGCGCGCCAGCCGGCGGCGACGAGCAGGACGCGATGGTCGGGCACGCCGCGGCCGAGGCGACCGGTCGCAAGCAGAAGCGGGCGAAGAACGACGTCTCCGGCCGCGACGTCGTCGTCCTCGGCTCGGGCAATCTCGGCCTCGTCTACCTGATGGAGGAGGAGCGCCGGCTGACGCTCGAGGAGATCGACGCCCGCCACCCGCAGCTGCTGTCGGCGCTGCGCGCGCATCCGCACATCGGCTGGGTGCTCGTCAGGTCGGGCGAGCACGGCGCCGTGGTCCTCGGCGCCGGTGGAGCCCGCTATCTCGAGGAGGACCGCGTGGACGGCGAGGATCCGCTCGCGCTCTTCTCGCCGGGCGCCCCGCGGCACCTTCTCCGCACCGACGGGTTCGAGCACGCCCCGGACGTGCTCCTCGGCAGCTTCTACGACTCGGCCCTCGACGAGGGATGCGCGTTCGAGGAGCTGATCTCGTTCCACGGCGGTCTCGGCGGGCCCCAGACCCGTCCATTCGTCCTCTATCCGGCGGACCTGCCGGCGCCGGACGAGCGTGTGGTGGGCGCCGAGGCGCTGCACCGTGTGCTGATGGGCTGGGAGCGGCTGCTCGCCGCCGGCGGCGCCACGTCGCAGCCGGCGGTGGCGCCGGAGCCCGTCGCGCAGCGATGATCGGCGGTGCATGGCCGGCGAGAGGACAGCGATCGTCGTCCTGGGTCACGGCCGGCTCGACCCTCATGGCGTGCACCGCATCAGCACGCGCTGCCTGCGGCTTGTCCACGAAGCGGAGCGTCTGGCGAGCGGCGCGGGACCGGACGTCGTCGTCTTCAGCGGCTGGTCGCCGAGCGGCGGCATCTCGGAGGGGGAGCAGATGAAGGACGCCTGGCGCGGTCCCTCCGTCGAGCTCCTCGCCGAGACGACGGCGCGTTCGACCGCGGAGAACGCCGCGCGCACCTTGCCGCTGCTGCTCGACCGCGGCATCGCCCGCGCGATCGTCGTCTGCGCGCCGACGCACCTTCTCCGCACGCGGGTCCTCTTCGGCCGTCTCTACCGTCGCGCCGGCGTCGAGCCGGCGTTCCGCGTCGCGCCCATTCGGCCCACGCTCGGCTCGATCGCGTGGGAGCTCGCGGCGTTGCCGTTCCTGCCGCTCGAGCTACGGGCCGCCGAGAACGAGCTCGGCCGGAGGCTGAGATGAGCGACACCGTCGTCTTCATCCCGGCCTGGAACGAGGAGGAAAACCTGCCGGCGGTGCTCGACGGGCTGCACGAGCGTCTCCCCGATGCCGACGTCCTCGTCGTCGACGACGGCTCGACCGACCGCAGCGCCGACGTTGCGCGCGAGCACGGGGCGGAGGTGCTCTCGCTCGGCACGAATCAGGGCCTCCGCGTCGGGATCGCAGCCGGCTACCGCTGGGCGCTCGAGCACGGCTACGCGTTCTGCGGGCGGGTCGACGCCGACGGCCAGCATCCTCCGGAGGAGCTCGCGCGGCTGCTCGATCGCGTGCGCAGCGGCGAGTGCGACGTCGCCGTCGGCTCGCGCTTCGTCTCGGGGAACGGCTATGCGCCCTACCGCTACCGGCCGAGCGCGGCGCGCCGTCTCGGCACGGGTCTGCTGCGGCGCTCGGTCGGCGTCGTGCTGCGGCGGCCGTTCGCGGACGCAACGAGCGGCCTCTACGCCGTGAATGCGAAGGCGCTGCCGCTCCTCGCGCAGCCGTACACCAGTGGCGCGCCCGAGGTCGAGGCGCTGATCCGCGTCGTGGACGCGGGGCTGCGGCTCGAGGAGGTGCCCGTCGACATGGCGCCCCGCGCCGGTGGCGAGTCGAAGCTACGCGGGGGGAAGGCGGTCAAGCTCGTCCTCACGGTGGTGGGGACGCTGGGCCTCGCTCTCCTTGCGCGGAGGTCTCGGAAAGGCGGGTGAGCGACGCCTCGACCCGATCGAGGCGCGCGGCGAGATCGTCGAAATGAGCGTCGAGCCGGGCCTCGGCGGATTCGGCCTCTGCGGCTTCCTCCTGGTCGTGCTCGAGCGCTGCGCGCGCGACGAACGTCGAGGTGATGGCGGCTGTGACGACCGCGAGGAAGGCGATCCCCTCGAACATCACGAAGCTGGCGATGATCCGGCCGATGACCTTGTGCGGAGTGACGTCGCCGTACCCGACCGTCGTCACGGTCTGGATCGCCCACCACATGCCGACCCAGATCGATCCGTACTCGGTGTGGTCGAGGACCCGGATCAGGATGCCGGCCGCGACGACCACGACCGCGGTCGCCGTGACGATGACGCTCGCCGCAAGCCGGACGGAAGGCGGCTTGCGCAGGAGACTCGACATCCGCCTCTCGATCAGGCGCGGCCGTGGCGGCGTGCGGATGCGCTTTCGTTCGGTCATCGACGACTCGCCCCGGATCTTGCACGGAGCGGATCGCATGCGGGTCATCCCTTCCGGGCGATGATCGCCTACCGCCGCCGGTGCAGGCTGCGACGCGGGAAGGAGAATCCTGCCCGCCGATCCCTCAATCAGCCAGAGCCCTCCCGAGGACGCGGAAGCGACCCGCACCCCGGGCTTTGCGCTGGGCAACCGCGTCAGACGGATTCAGTGGTGGCTCACGGGGCGCGCCGACACGGCCCTCGGCCGGTTGGCGCTGGACTGGTTCCGGCGGTACTTCGAGTCCAGCAAGAACTCGGGCTGCGCGATCACGGTCTATTCGTCGCTATCGGTCCTGCCCGCGGCGCTCGTCATCGCCTCGCTCGCACACTCCGATGCCGACACCAGCGCCTACGCGCAACGTCTCGTCGCGCATCTGAAGCTGACCGGAGCCAGCGCGGCACTCGTCGAGAGCACGTTCGGCAGCGCCTCCTCGAACAGGCTGGCGGCGACCATCACCGTGGCGGTCAGCGCCCTGTTCTGGGGGATCGGGATCGGCCAGCTCTACCAGGACGTGTACGCGCGCGCCTGGCGCGTGAAGGTCGGGTCGATGGCCGACCAGGGGCTGTTCGCGATCTTCTTCTTCGTCTTCGCCGGGGCGGTGGCGCTCTACGTGGTCGCCGCCGAAGGCCTGCGCGCTCACGGCCTGCTGCTGCTGATTCCCGCGTGGCTCGCCGGCTCGATCGTCTTCTGGCTCTGGGTGCCGTGGTTCCTCCTGCACCGAAAGGTCGCGCTTCGGGCGCTCTTCCCGGGCGCCCTGCTCGCGACAGTCGTCCTCGGAGGGTTGTTTGCGACGTCGCCGCTCATCCTGGCCGCCCCGCTGAACGCGAACGGTCGTGCATTCGGCTCCTTCGGCGTCGTCCTGACGTTGATCGGCTATGTCTTCATCGCGATCACGCTGTCGCTCGTCTGTGCGGTGTTCTCGCCCGTCTGGGCCGACTGGCGCCGGAACCGGTGACCGCCACGTCTGCGGACGGGGAGGAAGCCTCTCGCCGGTCGCGTCGCGAGGTTCTGAGGACCCAGGGCCGCGCGCTGATCGACGCGATTCAGAGCGGGGACGAGGCCGCAGTCGAGTCGGCGGTAGTCGCGCTGAGCCGGTCGCGGCGGATCTTCGCCCCGCTGGTGTTCGCGGTCGGCGCGTTCGTGATGCTCTTCCAGGGATTGAGGGTCGTGTTCGTCAACTGGCGGCTCTTGCTGATCCAGGTCCTGCCCGCGATGTGGATCTGGGCAGCGATGCTCGACCTCAAGGCGCATGTGGTCAAGGGGAAGGACTTCCACACCTGGAGTGGACCGGGCGCCCTTTCGCTCGTCGCGCTGATCGCGCTGGTGACCGCGGCGGGCTTCTTCCTCAACGCGGTGTTTGCTTTCTCGATCACGCAGCCCGGCAGGTCGCAGATTCGGCCCGCGTTCGCCCTGGCACGGCAGCACCTCCCCGTCGTCCTCGGAGTGGGGCTCGTCGTCGGCCTTGCGCTCGGGTTCTCGGCGATCGTCGTACCCCGCTGGGGACACCCGTGGTTCGGCCTCGCGCTCGGGGTGGTGGTAGGCGTGATGATGCTCACCTACGTCGCCGTGCCGGCACGCATCGTCGGGGTCAAACAGGCCGGCTCTCGCCGCGACAAGCTCGCGGCCACCGCGGTCGGCGGAGCCCTCGGCGCGCTCATCTGCACGCCGCCTTATCTGCTCGGGCGGATCGGCATCCTGTTGCTGGGATCGTCGAATGTGCTGTTCGTGCTCGGGATCGTCCTACTCGTCGTCGGATTCACCCTGCAGGCCGGCGCGACCGGCGCGGTCAAGGCGATAAAGATGAGCGCCAAGCTCGCGGCCGGTGACGTCAAAGCTTCTCAGGCCGCGTCGTCGTAGACCACCACGGTGCCGGCGAGATAGTCCGGAAGCGCGCGCCGGCGGGGGTCGAAGAGCGCGGGCAGGAAGCCTGCGAAGCAGGGGATGATCGCCAGCGCGAGCCCGACCGTACGCACGAACGCGCGGGTGAGCGTGAGGTGACGGTCGGGACGTTCGGTGAGGACACGGACGTGCATCAGCCGCATGCCCGGCGTCTGGCCGGCCGTGCTCCAGAAGAGCGTGAAGTAGCCGGCCGCGACGACGGCTCCCGCGCCGCCGAGGAGCAGGCCGGCCAGCCAGTGTGGCCGGATTCCTCCCACGAGCGAGCCGACGAGCCCGGCGGCCGCGCCGACCACCAGCGAGATCGCCACGACGACGAACGAGTCGACGACGAGCGCGAGGCCCCGTGTGGCGACTCCGCCGAACACGCCGGTCGTAGCCTCCGCGCGGCGGAAGAAGAGCCGCCGGTCGGCCTCGGCCGCGGCGTGTCGGACGCCGCCCGCCACCTGCTGGGCCAGACCGGTCGACTGCGACGCCAGCGCGGCTCGAACCTCCGGGCCGGAGAGAACCCGCTCGAGCGCGTGCCGCACCGCTTCGCTCGCCATGGCCTGGTCGATGACCTCTCTGGTGTGCGGGCTCTCGAGAGCCTGAGTGACCAGCTGGTCGAGCTGTCCGGACTCGGCGAGCTCCTGCGCGATGCGCTCGACGACCCGGTGGCGGACGAGGGAATGCGCGAGCTGCTCGGGCAGCGGCCCCGCCATGGCGCGGTCGACGATCTGCGCGAGCTCCGGGGAAGAGAGGATCTCCTCCGCCGCCGTCTCGATGGGCCCACGCCAGGCGCGGGCGACGACCCGCGCGGAGTGGATCGCCGCACCGCCGATCGCGTCGCCCATGGCGGACCGCCCCTTCTGGCTTGGCTCGGATGGCCGTGCCATGCGCAAAGCCTTCCACGCCGCGGCCTCGGGGCAGCGGATGCCTGCATCACCCGCGGGCGCGTGACCGCCTGCTGTGCAGCGTCCGGTCGTGGCTAGAAACTGGCGGGCGATGGCCTCACTCGCCGCTCGCAGGAGCATCTACGAGCTCGCCGCCCTCGTGTGGCTCGCCACCGAGGTCGTGGGGTTCGTGCGGGCGCGCGTCGAAGCGACGAGTCGCGGCCGAGTCCCGACACCACTGAAGGAGAGGTTCAGATGGAAGAGATGAGAGGGAAGCCGGCCAGCACTGCCTGGTCCGGCTGGGTCGGCTTCGCCGGCTGGCTGATGGTGCTCGTCGGGGTGATCGACTTCTTCGAGGGGCTGATCGCAATCATCAGGGGCCAGTACTACCTCGCGACGGCGAACCAGATCGTTGTGTTCAACACGACGACGTGGGGCTGGCTGACGCTGCTCGGGGGGATCGTGCTCCTGCTGGTGGGCTACGGCCTGCTCATGAGGGCGAGTTGGGCCCGCTGGGTTGCGATCATCGCGATCTCCGTGAACCTGATCGGGCAGCTCGGGTTCCTCGGCTCGGCGGCGTATCCGCTCTGGGCGCTGACGGTGGTCGGGCTCACGTTCGTCGTCCTGTACGCGCTGATCGTGCGGTGGAACGAGGCGGCGCCGCTCGATTGACGAAGAGCGAGCCGAGACTCGCTCCAGCGAACCTGGTCTGGGCCGGCGGGGAGCAACCTACGGTCTGCTGCTCGCCGTCCCAGGGACGGTCGTCATCGTTCACGGCAGTTGCCACCCTTCGTCCCGGACGAGGGGGACGGCGCTGCCGTCGGCGAGCAGCGCGTCGACCTCGAGCTCCGGCCCGCCCATCATGAAGTCGACGTGGATGTTCGAGACGTTCAGGCCGTCGCCCGGCTCGCCCTCGACGCTCTCCGGATAGCCCGAGCCGTAGGCGATGTGGCAGGTCGCGTTCTCGTCGAACAGCGTGCTGTAGAAGAGCGTGTCCGCGCGGCCGACGCGCGACTCGCCCGTCACGAGGGCGACCTCGCCGAGCCGGTCGGCGTTCTCGACCGTCTCGAGCTGGCCGCGAACGACGTCGGCTCCCGTCTCGGCGTCGACGTGGACGATCTGTCCGCTCTCGAGCGTCAGCTCGAGCCCGCGCACGATCTGGCCACGCAGCACGAACGGCATCGTCGAACGCACGGTTCCGTCGGCGCGCCGGCAGTCGGGCGCGGTGAAGACCTCCTCCGTCGGCATGTTCGCGACGAAGGTGATCCCGTCGGCCGTCTCTGACGAGCCGCCGAGCCAGCGGGAGCTCGGAAGCAGCCCGACCGTGAGTTCGGTGCCCGGACCGCGGTAACGGAGCGCGTCGGCGTGCAGCGCGGTCAGCGCGGCGGCCCTCGCCTCGAGGTGCTCCGAGTGCTCCCGCCAGGCGGCGACCGGGTCGGGCTCGTCGAGGCGCATGCAGAACGCGACGAGCTCCCAGAGCCGCTCGACGTCCGGCTCGCCGAACATCTGCCGCGCCCAGCCCTCGTTCGGAGCGCCGACGGCGCACCAGTTGACGGAGTTCGCACGCAACTGCTCGAGGACGATTGCGTTCACCTCCGGCATGAGCGCGCTGCCGACGCGCGTACCGTCGAGGTCGGCCATGAGCTCCGGCTCGGGATCGCCGACCGTTGCGAGGAACGCGTTGCCCGCGCCCGCCTCCACGAATTCCTTGCGCCAGGCCGGTGCATACGTCAGCGCGGAGTCCGGGCCGAGCTCGATCATCGCGTGCTTGACGTGCTCGTCGAGGTAGTGAACGTGGACGTACGACGCGCCGGCGCGATACGACTGGCGCGTGAGCTCGCGCGCGAGCGGCGCATGCTCGACGAGCCCCTCGACGAAGACCTCCTGCCCCGGCTGGACGTTCGCGCCGACTCGAACGCATAGCTCCGCATAGCGCTCTAGCCGCTCGTCCACCGCGCGATCCTACGCCGCGCCGAGGGGCGACCGGTGGGAGTAATCTCGGGAAGAGTTGAACGCGGGGGAGGTCGCAACGCGCTGGCCCGAGCTTCCTTTGGAGGCCTGGCGGGCGACGTGCGACACCCTGCACATGCATACGCAGGTGCTGGGCAAGCTCGCCGTCGAGCTCGCTCCGCCGGAGCCGCAGCTCCAGCATGCCGCGCTGCGGTTGACCGCTCGGGGATGGGAGACGTCGGCACTGCCGGCGCCCGACGGATCCGGTGCGCTCGTGGCCGCGCTCGACCTGCACAGCCACGAGGCCGTCGTCGAGCACAGCGACGGGCGCGTTCAGCGCGTCGCGCTCACGCCGGACCGCCCGGTCGCCGACGTCACGCGGGAGGTGCTCGCGGCAGTGCGGTCGCTTGCCGGGCCGGTCGAGATCAACCCGACTCCGCAGGAGACGCCGTGGCAGACGCCGCTCGACGAGGACACCGAGCACGCGACGTACGACCCCGGCCAGGTCGAGGCGTACTTCGCCGCCGCGACCCAGGCGGCGCTCGTGCTCGGCGCCCTGCGAGCGCCGTATCGCGGCCGCTCGAGCCCTGTCAACGCCTGGTGGGGGTCCTTCGACCTCGCCGTCAGCCTCTTCTCGGGCGTGGCCGTCGAGCCGCCGGCGGGGGGATTCATCATGCGCAACGCCGGCGACGCGCAGCAGATCGAGGTCGGCTGGTGGCCGGGCGACGACCGCTATCCGCACGCCGCGTTCTACGCGTACGCGCATCCCGCGCCCGAGGGGTTCTCGGACGCGACGCTCTCTCCCGCGAGCGCGCGCTGGGACGCGTCGCTCGGGGAGTTCATCCTCGACTGGGACGACGTCCGGGCGAGCTCCGATCCCCACGGGACCGCGCTCACGTTCCTTCGCTCCGCCGTCGCCCACGCGTGCCTGGTGTGCGGCTGGGATCCCGGGCTCGCGGGCAGCCTGGAGGGCAACCCGCCGCCGGTTGTCTAGGTGGGTTTGCCGCCCATCGCCCAGACCGAGACGGCGTAGACGACGATCAGGATCGCGGCGAGCGCAGTGCTCGCCCTGAGGAGCCTCGCTCCGCCGCCTGTGCGGTTGCGCCGGATGCCGATCCCGCCGAGCACCAGCGCGATCAGCAGGATGAGCCCGCCGACGTCGGCGGTGAAGTAGCCGATCCCGAGCCACGTCGGCTGGAACTTGGACGGGACCTTGTCCCAGCCCTCGGTCGAGTACGCCCACTGGGCGCCTATGCGCATGACGATCCAGCCGGGAAAGGCGACCGCGAAGAGCGTCAGCGCCGAGAGCCGGCGCAGGGCGCCGCCCGAGTCGCGCCAGCCGATGATGCCCGCCGCCGCTGCCGTCACCAGGCCGCCGACCAGGGTCATCGCGCCGAGGACGTGGACGAAGACCGCGAGGTCCCAGCTGTGTTGGCGAACGACTGCAAGCACGGTCAGGCCCCCGGCTTGAAGAGCATGTCGAGGAGGATGAGCACGAACACGCCGATCGTGGCCAGGTGGAGCACGGCGCCGGTCGGCGCCCGCAGGAGCGCGAGCACCTGCTGCTCGGACGCGTCCCCTTCCCGTTCCGCAAGCTTCTGGACGTCCGTGTAATAGGCCCCCGTTCGCTGTCCCACGGCGCCGAGGATCGCCCACAGCACGATGCCGGCGATGATCCACCCGTTCCAGATCTCGAACCGGTTGGAGTCGACGGCGAGGATGATCCCGAAGATCAGCACGAGCACCGTGCCGGCGGCGATCAGCGGAGTTGCGACCGGCGCGACCCGGAAGAGCAGGCGCGCGTCCGCCAAGGTGGCCGACGTCCGCCGGCCGCTGACGACGAGCACGCTGTAGAGCACGAGCGCCGCTGCAACCGAGAAGGCCGAAAGCAGGTGCAGCGCCAGCATCCAGTCGTAGAAGTCCACAGCCGTGCGTAACCTAAAGCATCGTCACCAGCCGGGATCGTGGGTCCACCGGAACAGCGAGCTTGTGATCGCACCGGTCGCCACCGGATTCGCGACGAGCCGGTTCTGCCAGAGGCTGGCCTCCGAATAGAAGCTCGCGAGGATGGCGACGCCCCGCCGCGAGGGGTCGCCCGAAGCGGTGTCGGGCTGTGTCCCGATCACCGTGTTGTGCTCGAACATGCACATCGACTGGTCGTCGCAGTTGAGGCCGACCCCGAGTGCGTCGCGCACTTCGTTGTCCATCGCCATCCCCATCGACATCTCCGCCACCGAGATGGCCTGGCCGGTGGTGCGGCTGACCCGGTTGTCCATGATGTCGGTCATCGAGGAGTGCGTGGTGATGCCCTGCATGCCGCCGACGATCGTGCAGCCCTCGACCATGCTCATCCCCATGTCCATGTTGAACGAGATGTCGATGCCCTGGCCGATCTTGTTCCCGAGCATGTCGATGGTGCAGTTCTTGATCACGATCCCCGCCGAGCGGACGTGGATGCCGTCGAGCTTCGCGCCCTGCACGGTGACGCCGTCGAGGACCGTGCCGTCGACGTTCTCGACGTCGATGCCGTTCTGGCCGCCGAGGACGGTGACGTCACGGATGTGGACGTCGTCGTGGGCGACGACGATTCCGCCCTTCACGACCGCGCCCGGCGAGCCCTGGAGGACCTCGCGGCGCCGGATCACGATCGGCCCCTGATGGACTCCGGCGGCGAGGTGGACGACGGGTGGCTGCCGCACGTACCACGTCGCGGCGCTGCCGACGAGGACGAGCAGCACGCCGGCCGCTGCGACGCCTCCGGCGCGGCCGAGCTCGCCGCCGTCCTCGGCATAGCTCAGCCGCAGCAGCGGGTAGCCGGCCTGCGTGAGGACGAACGCGACGAGCCAGCCCACGGCGAAGAGGAGGAGCGCCGGCCCGAGCGGCGCGTGCAGTCCGGCTCCGTAGACGATTGCCAGCACCAGGCCGAGCTCGACGAGGCCGAGCGGCAGGATGACCCACGCGGACTGGTAGCGGAAGAGCCGATGCCAGACCTGCACGTCGAGCACCAGCCCGACGGCCGCCATCAAGGCGCACAACTCGACGGGCCACCAGTGACGCAACGCAATCGCGAGCACGCAGCACCCGAGCAACACGGGCAGCAGGGCCGCCAGGCGCGACTCGATCCGTCCCTTCAGCGTGTACGACACGCCTTGATCCTTCTCAGGAACTGGTGACCGGCGTACCGCGCCCCGGCCAGCGTGTCGGCCGCGGGGAACGCCCACTGGCCGGGCGCTCCGGCGAGCGCCAGCGTCCTCACCCGGTCGCTCAGGGTGGGCACAGTGGAGTCGGGGTCGAGCACGACCCAGTCGCCGGCCGTTTCGAGATCGTGATCGGCGACGAGCCGCGCCAGCAACGGATCGTTGCGCCAGCCGGGCAGGAACCCGGTGGCGCAGATGACCTGGGCGCTTCCGTTCAGAGAAGCCTCCACCCGGAAGCGGCCCTCGAGTCGAGCCTGCTCCAGCGGCTCGTCCCATTCCCTGCCGGCCGGATACGACGGCGCCGACAGCGCGTGCAGCCGCTCGATCCGCTCGTGCGGGGGCAGGCGATGGAATGCGCCGAGGCCGCGGCGCGAGAAGTACTCGCGTGGCACGTTGAGCGGGCGCCGCGCCGGTTCGTGGCGGCGCACGGAGACGACCTCCGCGCCGGCCGCGAGCGCGTTCAGCCACTCGGTGGCGGCCGCGAGGCCGGCGCCCACGACGGTCACCGTCGACGCGTACTCGTGCGGCTCGTACGCATGGACCGCGCGCACATCCTGGCGCAGCTCGTCGGGGACGTTGAGACCAGGGTGGCCGGGTGCCAGAAGGACGTGCCGGAAGCGATCCCCGTCGATCTCGAAGCCGTCGTCGCGGGCTTGCACCCGGCCGACGCGGCGCGGGACGAAGCTCTCGTCCCAGCCGCTGCGCTCGCGTGTCCGCTCGACGTGGTCGAGGAACTCCTCCACTGTCGGGTGGTAGCGATCGGAGACCGTCTCGAGCAGCGGCTTCAGCGACCGCCTGCGAAGCACGCTGCGGAGGGCGAGGCCGGGGAACGTCGCCGGCCCGCAGTGGCCGTCGCTCTCGGACCGCATGGCGTGCTGCCGGATCGCCGCGGCCCGCGCCCGCCACGCCGCGGCCGGGTCGGCATCGGTGCCGAAGACCACGATCTCGCCGGGCTCGAGGCCGCGGCGCAGCGTCTGGTAGGCGGTGAAGCCCGCCAGCCCGGACCCGACCACGGCGACGTCGGCCATTACTTCACCGAGCCGGCCAGCAGCCCCTGGACGAAGTAGCGCTGGAAGGCGAAGAAGACGGCCAGCGGGATCAGGAGCGAGATGAACGACGCCGGCGCGATGATGTCGAGGCTCGAGCCGAACTCGCGCAGCTGCCCGGAGATCCAGACCGTGATGGGAGTCGTGTTCTGGCCGAACGTGAGCGCCACGAGCAGGTCGTTCCACGTCCAGAGAAACTGGAAGATGGCGAGTGAGGCGATCGCCGGCAGCCCGAGCGGCAGGATCAGCCGCAGGAAGATGCGGATCTCGGAGGCGCCGTCGATGCGCGCCGATTCGAGGATGTCTTTCGGTAGCCCGATGAAGAAGTTCCGCAGCAGGAAGATCGCGAACGGGAGCCCGAAGGCGGTGTGGAAGAGCGCGATCCCGTACCAGGTGTCGAAGAGGCCGAGGGTGTCGTAGAGGCGGAACATCGGGATCAGGGCCATCTGGATCGGCACGACGAGCAGCGCGATCACGGCGATGAAGAGCCAGTCGCGGCCCGGGAAGTCGAGCCACGCAAACGCGTACCCCGCCAGCGCGCCGACGAAGACGACGAGCAGCGTGTTGCCGACCGCGATGTAGGCGGTCGTCTTGAGCGCCGTCATCAGGCCTGAGTTGTGGAAGAGGGCGCTGTAGTTCGCGAAGGTGGCGTGGCTCGGATGGGAGAAGATCTGCCACCAGCCGCTCGTCGCCAGGTCCGACAGGGGAAGGATCGAGGTGATGAAGAGCCCGAAGGTCGGCACGAGCCAGAGCAGCCCGACGACGACCAGCAGGAGCTGGAGCGGGCCGCGGCCGAGCGCGCGCAGGATCTTGGCCGAGGCCCGCTCGTGCGGAACCGGGACCTTGACCTCGACTGCGGGAGCAGCGGCGGCCAACTAGACCTCCCTCCTGAAGCGGCGGATGTTCAGCAGCAGTACGGGCAGGACGAGCAGGAAGATGAAGACTGCGATCGCCGAGCCGACGCCGAAGTTCCCGCCGCCAGCGAACGCCGTCTGCCACATCGCGAACGCGAGGACGTTCGCGTGCTGGTACTCCGACTCCGGAGCGAGCGCGAACACGATGTCGAAGACCTTGAGGACGTTGATGATCATCGTGATGAAGACGACCGTCAGAACCGGGGCCAGCAGCGGCACGGTCACCCGGCGGAACACCTGCCATTCGGTCGCCCCATCCGTGCGGGCCGCTTCGAGCACGTCGCGGGGCATCGACGACAGCCCGGCCGCGATCACGACCATCGCGAAGCCGGCCCAGATCCAGATGTAAGCGATCAGGAGGGACGGCGTGATCAGGTTGTCGCCGAGCCAGGAATAGCCGCCGAACGGCTTGGCGAACGTGCTCGCGCCGACGCCCGCCTGGTAGGTCCCGGCCGGGACGTTGCTGAACGCGAACGAGCCGTCCGCGGCGGTCTTGGCCGTTTGCACGACCTTGCCGGAGCTCGAGTGCAGCTCGATGCTCACGCCCGGCAGGCCGAGCTCTCCCTTCTCCACGACGCCGGGCTTGCCGCCGCCGGGCTTGAAGTCACGCCACACGACACCGTTGATATCGCCTTGCTGGGAGGCCGGCTGCACGGCCTGCTTCGCTCCGCTCGGCACGTCCTGGGGCGCGATGCCGGTCAGCCCGAGCAGCGCCACGCCTCCGGGATGCAGGGGGGTCTTGAGCAGAAGGCCGCCGCCGTGCGTCTGCAGGCCCGGAGTCGACGGGAGCGCGCTGGAGAGAACGCCGGGCGGCGTGACCGCGTCCGAGACCACCCGGCCGAGCGCGTTGATCGCGCCGGTGTCCGGGTTCTGGTCGTACAGGATCCGCCAGGTCACGCCCGTCGCGAAGGCCGAGATGGCGATGGGCAGGAAGACGACAGTCTTGAACGCCAGCGACCAGCGGACCCGCTCGGTGAGGACGGCGAAGATGAGCCCGATCGCCGCGACGAAAGCAGGCACGACCGCGACCCAGATGGCGTTGTTCTTGATCGCAGTGGTGAAGTACGAGCTCGTGAAGAGCGTCCTGTAGTTGTCGGTCCCGACCCAGGAGCCGAGGAATCCCGTCGGGCCGAAGAAGCTCCGGATGATCGTGTAGACGGCCGGGTAGACCATCCACACGAGCAGCAGCACGAACGCCGGGCCGAGGAAGACGGCGACGGTCAGGTAGCGCGCGAGCCGCCCCGGCTTGCCGCCGGGGGGCGGAGCCGCCACGACGGGCGGCTCCGCGGTGATTCCGCCGGCACTCAACGAACTACTTGTAGGCCGCCTTCGCGGCCGCTTCGAGCTGTTGCTGGATGCTCTTGATGTTGCTCGGGCTCTGGAGGAACTTCTGGAACAGCCCCCACTCACCCTGGCCAGCCGTCGAGCCGAACGCGGGCGGCTGGTTGTCGGACATGTCGAACACGACCGACTTCGCCGACAGCAGCGGCGCCTCGGTCGCTCGGGTGATCGAGTCCGGATAGACCTTCGCGGACATGTTGTGATTACCGGTGCCGAAGCCGCCCTGCTTCGCCCAGATGGCTGCTGCCTGCGGCGTCGCGAGGTACTTCACGAACGCGCGGATGGCCGGCGTGTCGCGGAAGGTGACCATCAGGTCTCCCGCGATCTCGACCGCCTTCGCGTCCGCACCGGGCGTGATCTGAGGCCAGACGAACGTGTTGAACCCCGTCTTCGCTTTCGCCTTCGTCTGCGACAGGATCACGCCGCCGACGAAGTCGGCCTCGAACACCATCGCGGCCTTCGGCGGGGAGGCGAACGCGTTCGTCACCGACTGGTTGAAGGAGTCCTGGAGCGCGCCCGCCGTGCCTCCGGCGATGTTCGAGGTGTCACCCAGGATCTTCCCCATCGACTTGAGCGCCGTCGTCACGGACGAGTCGGTCCACTTGATCTTGTGCGCGCTCAGCTTGTTGTACTTCGCCACGCCGAACGTGCGCAGGTAGATGTTCTCGAACAGGTCGGTGAGGGTCCAGCCCTCTGCGCCGCCGATCGAGTAGGCCGGCGTCCCCGACGCCTTGATCGTCTTGGCGTTCTTGAGCAGGTTCGAGAACGTCTTCGGCGGCTTGACGCCGGCCGTCTTGAAGGCCGGCACGTTGTACCAGACGAGTGACTTGTTGGCCGCCTTGAAGACGAACGCGTACTGCTTGCCGTTGAACTTGCCGAGGCTCAGCCAGCCCTTGCTGAAGTTCTTCTTCAGCACGCTGTTCGCGTAGGTGATCGGCTTGAGCTTGTGCTGGTTCGCGAACTGCTTGATCGTGCCCGGCTGGGCGATGTCGGCCATGTCGGGTGGGTGGCCGCCGGCGACCGCGGTGGCCAGCACGGTGGGCAGGTTGTTCCCGACCGGCTTGTAGTTGACCTTCACACCCGGGAACTTCTTCTGGAAGGCGTCGATCACGGCCTGGAACGGCTTCTGTCCGGTGGACGAAGTCCAGATGCCGTCGAACGTGACCTTGCCCTTGACTGCCGTGTTCACCGCCGATGTCTTGCCGGCCTTGACGGCCCCTTTGGAGGTACCCCCGAAGAGCGCGGCGACGATGACTGCGAGTGCCACGACCGCCGCTGCGGCCCCGGCGGCGCGAATGGTGCGTCTCGTCACGATTGGTCTCCTTTCCCGTTGTCGTCATAGATTCCGAGACCCGTCTCCGGGTCGAAGAAGTGCAAGGCGCGCGTGTCGACGGCCACTTCCAGCTTGTCTCCCTCGTGCACGCGCGAGCGCGGCCCGAAACGGGCGACGAGCGTGGCGGTGTCCTCGGCTGCGAGCTGGTCGACGCGTGCCGCGTCGCCCACGTCCTCGGCGAGCTCCCGGACCTCGTCGGTCACGGCGTGCTTGGCCGGGATCTCGAAGTGGACGACGATCTCGGAGCCGAGCGCCTCGGTCAGCTCGGTCGTGCCCCGCAGCCGCGCGCGGCTGTCGGGAGCGAGCGCCGCGTCCTCGAGATCCTCGGGCCGGATCCCGAGCACGACCTCCTGGTCGGTGAAGCGTGCGAGTCCGGGCCGCTGGGCGACCTCCTCGCTGGAGATGGGGATCTCCTGCGCGCCGACCTTCGCCGCCAGCCCCCCGTTCCGCCGCTCGAGAGTCGCCTCGATCATGTTCATGGCCGGCGACCCGATGAATCCCCCGACGAAGAGGTTGACGGGATGGTCGTAGAGCGTCTGCGGGTCGGCGACCTGCTGGAGCTGACCCTTGCGCATCACGGCGACGCGGTCGCCCATCGTCATCGCCTCGACCTGGTCGTGCGTGACGTAGATCGTCGTCGTCTCGAGCGAGCGCTGGAGGCCGGCGATCTCGGCGCGCATCTGCACCCGCAGCTTCGCGTCGAGGTTGGAGAGCGGCTCGTCCATCAGGAACGCGGCGGGCTCGCGGACGATCGCGCGTCCCATCGCGACGCGCTGCCGCTGGCCGCCCGACAGCGCGCGAGGCTTCCGCTTCAGGAACGGCTCGAGCCCCAGGATCTTGGCGGCGTTTTGCACGCGCCGGTCGATCTCCTGCTTCGGCACCTTCTTGACCTTGAGGCCGAAGGCGATGTTGTCGTAGATCGAAAGGTGGGGGTAGAGCGCGTAGCTCTGGAACACCATGGCGATGTCCCGGTCGCGCGAGGGGACGTAGTTGACGACCCGGTCCCCGATGCGGACGACGCCGCCCGAGATCTCCTCGAGCCCCGCCACCATCCGCAGGGCCGTCGTCTTGCCGCAGCCGGACGGACCGACGAGGACCATGAACTCGCCGTCGGCGACGTCGAGGTCGAGAGAGTCGACGGCCTTGGTACCGTCGTCGTAGATCTTCGTGACTTCGTCGAAAACGACTTCTGCCACGGCCCTCCCCCGAGGTCGTTACCAGACGGAAACCTACCCGAGCCGCGATGGGCGGTGAGGCGAAGGGCCCGGTTCGTCGTCGCAGGAGACGTTGACGTAGCCGGAGCGGAAGGGCTCCGCGGTTCCCGAGGCGAGGTCGTAGGCGTGGCGCCAGACGCAGCCCGTGTCGTTGGTCAGCAGGTGGATCGAGACCGACGTCTCCGCGGAGGTCGTGCGCACCCGGTGGATGTCGTCTCGCGGCGGGATGAGGACGTAGAAGTCGCCGGGCCGCAGCGAGCGGCGCTCGACGAGCTCGAGCCCGCCGTCCTGCTCGACGTAGATCTCCTCCTCCTGTGTGCCGCGGTACAAGCCCACCAGGCCCCAGGCGAGGTGGTCGTGGATCGGCGTCTCGGAGCCCGGCGGCACCACGAGCGCGAAGAGCGAGAGCGAGCCGTCCCCGGCGCGGTAGAGCAGCCACTGCCCGATGCCGCTGCCCATGCCGCTGTCCGGCGCCGCCGCCCGGTACCGATCCGGGAGCCACCGCGGATCGGCCAGCAGCTGCGCGAAGGACGGCCGGATCGCCTCGCAGGCCGCCTGGGGCGAGGCCGCAGCCCCGATGGCCGCGTGCACGCCGGCCACGAAGCTCCGCACGACCTGGGTGTCGAGCTCGAACTCGTCGCTCATCGGCCCGCCGCGTAGCCCTGGTTGCCGCGCGCGTTCGCGCCCGCCTTGAGGATCCCGCCGGGCTCGCGCCCCACGGCGCTGACGCGGCCGAGCGTCCACGGCCCGGCGACCTTGACGTCGTGCCCGCGCCGGCGCAGACCGTCGACGGTCTCGGGACCGAAGCGCTCCTCGACTGCGACGTGCCGCGGGCGGGTCGCGCGCGGGTAGAAGCTCTCCGGGAACGCTTCGGTGTGGTGGTTCGGCGCGTCGATCGCGGCCTGAAGATCGAGGCCGTGGTGCACGTGGCCGAGGAAGACGTGGAGCGTCCACTGGTCCTGCTGGTCGCCGCCGGGCGTGCCGAGGGCGAGGTACGGCTCGCCGTCCCGGGCGACGAGGGTCGGCGAGAGCGTCGTCCGCGGCCGCTTGCCCGGCTCGAGCGAGTTCGGCAACCCCTCCTCGAGCCAGAACATCTGAGCGCGCGTGCCGAGGCAGAAGCCGAGGGAGGGGATGACGGGCGCGCCGTACAGCCAGCCCCCGCTGGGCGTCGCCGAGACCATGTTCCCGGAGCGGTCGACGACGTCGATGTGGACGGTGTCCCCACGAGTCGGCTCCCCGGTGCCGGGTGCGGGCTGGACGTTCTCAGCCGGGGTCGGCAGGCGCCAGCCCTCGCCGCCGGGCCGCAGCTCGGCGGACGACTCCTCGCCCACGAGCCCGCGCCGCTCGTCCGCGTACTCGCGCGAGAGCAGCATCTCCAGCGGCACGTCGACGAACTCGGGATCCCCGTACCACGCCTCGCGGTCGGCGAACGCGAGCTTCGCGCACTCGGTGATCGTGTGCACGCTCGTCTGGCCCATCGCTTCGAGGTCGAAGCCTTCGAGCAGGCGTAGCTGCTGGAGGAAGACCGGCGCCTGGCTCCACGGCCCCGCCTTGAAGACCTCGTGGCCGTGGTAGTCGATCGAGACCGGCTCCTCCCAGGTCGGCGCCCAGTCGCGCAGGTCCTCCTCGGCGAGCAGGCCGCCGTGGCGCTCGCCGGAGCTGTCGAGCCACTCGCGCCCCTGGAAGCCGACCATCTCCTCCGCGACGAAGCCGCGGTACCAGCACGCCTCGGCCGCGTCGAGCTGCGTCTCGCGGTCGACCGAGACGGCCTCGGCCTCGGCGAGGATGCGCCGGTAGGTGGCGGCGAGCGCGTGGTTGCGGTGCAGCGTGCCCGGATGCGGAGCGGGGAGGTAGATCTCGCCGCACGTCGTCCATTCGTCCAGGAAGAGCCGCTCGACCTTGCGGATGGCGTCGCCGATCGGCGCGACGGCCGGGTAGCCCTCGTCGGCGTACGAGATCGCGAAGTGGAGCACGTCGTTGAGCGGCAGCGTCCCGTACTCGCGCAACAGCGCGATCCAGCCGCCGAAGGCGCCGGGCACGACCGCCGCGAGCGGCCCGGTGCCCGGGACGAGCTCGAGCCCGAGCTCGTCGCGGTAGCGCGCGATCGTCGCCGCCCGCGGAGCGGGGCCCTGCGCGCAGAGCACGAGCGGCCGCTCCCGGCCCGCCGGCCAGACCAGCGCGGGCAGGTCGCCGCCGGGCCCGTTCAGGTGCGGCTCCACGACCTGGAGCGTGAAGCCGGCGGCGACGGCGGCGTCGAACGCATTCCCGCCCTGCTCGAGCACGGCCATCCCCGCCGCCGA
>DASXJG010000064.1:0-2731 GCA_036497525.1 Gaiellaceae bacterium | reverse complement strand
GCTCGCCGCCGTAGTAGTCGCGCAGGTCGAGCGGAGCGGAGAGGGTCACTTCGGCGAACCTCACGGACCGCAGCATAGGATCGCTGCCGTGGACGAGGCCTGGCGCGCCGAGCTGGCGGAGCTGATCGCGATCCCGAGCGTGAGCGCCGACCCGGCCCACCGGGAGGACGTGAAGCGAGCGGGCGAGTGGGTCTGCGACTTCATCCGCCGCATCGGCGGCACGGCGGAGCTGACGCCGTTCGGCGAGCGGGAGCTCGCGCTCGGCGAGATCCCCGCGTCGAACGGGGCCTCGGGTGCGCCGACAGTGCTCGTCTACAACCATTTCGACGTCCAGCCGCCGGCGCCGTTCGAGCTGTGGGAGTCCGACCCCTTCGAGCTCGACGTGCGCGGCGAGTGGGCGTACGGCCGCGGCGTCGCCGACGACAAGGGCCAGCTCTGGCTCGTGCTCCGCGGTGCCCAGCGGCTCGTGGAGGCGGGCGCGCTGCCGGTCAATCTCCGCTTCGCGTTCGACGGCGAGGAGGAGATCGGCGGCCACACGATCGCGGACTTCGTCGTCCAGGACGAGCGCGGCGCCGACGCGGCGGTGATCTTCGACGGCGGGATGCTGCGGCGCGACGTGCCGACGATCGAGCTGGCGACGCGCGGGCTCGTCGGGGTCGACGTGAAGGTACGGACCGGCGAACGCGACCTCCACTCCGGGATGTACGGCGGCGTCGCGCTCAACGCGATCCACGTGCTCATCCGCTGTCTCGACGCTGTCGTTGCGGAGGCGGACGGCCGGCTTCCGCCGCCTCTGCGCCAGGGAATCGCTCCGCCGACCGCGGACGAGCTCGAGGCGTGGTCGAAGCTGCCGTCGGGGAGCGAGGCGCTCTCCGAGCAGGGGGCGCAGCCGCTCGATGCGAACGCGGCCGACGAGTTCTACGTCCGTACGTGGGCAGAGCCGTCGGCCGACGTGAACGGGATTCTCGGCGGCAAGCCGGGTGTCCGGAACACGACACTCAGCGTCGAAGCCTCCGCCGAGTTCTCGATCCGCCTCGCGCCGGGACAGAACGTCGAGACGATCGGCCCGGCCGCCGAGCGGCTACTCCGCGACGCCGCGCCCGCGGGCGCCGACCTCGAGATCGACTGGATGGGCGCGGACCCCGGCCTCGTGCGGGCCGACGCGCCCGCGATCAGGCTCGCGCAGGACGCGTTCGAGCAGGCGCTGGGCGTGCGGCCGCTGCTCACGCGCGTCGGCGGCTCCATCCCGCTCATGCCGGCGCTGACAGCCAAGGGCATCGACACGGTGCTCACCGGCTTCGCGCTACCGGAGTCGAACATCCACTCGCCGAACGAGCGCTTCCTCGTCCCGTACTTCGCCACGGGGATCGACACGGTCGCGGCGCTGTTCACCGCGCTGGGACGCCTGAACGACTAGAAGGAGTGCGGGTGCACGTGGCCGCACGGGAGCCACTCGCGGCCGAACTCGCGCATCGCGTCGATGATCGGGAGGAGCGACTCGCCCTTCTCCGTCAGCCGGTACTCGACGCGCGGCGGCGTCTCCGGATAGCTCTGCCGCTCGAGATACCCCTCGGCCTCGAGGGCGCGGAGCCGCTCGGCGAGCGTGCGCGGGCTGATGCCCTGACACGAGCGCTCGAGCTCGGAGAAGCGACGCGGACCTTCGGAGAGGTCGTGGACGAGCAGTGCCGTCCACTTCGCGCCGATGACCTCTGCCGTGGCGGCGACCGAGCACGTGCTCGCCTCGTGGACAGGGTTCATCGTGCGGATCGCCATTTGCAGGGAAAGTGTACGCCGCTGCGCTAGGCACGGAAAGGCGCGGGGCAGGCGTCGATCTTCGGGATCGAGAAGCGGGCGATCGTGCCGAAGCCCTCCGCAGGCTTGCACGCCTGCGCCACGCCGGCGTCGCACGCCACGGAGAGGAAGATGAACGCGTCCTCCACGGTGAAGCCGTGCTCGTCGACGAGCAGCCGCGCCGCCTCATCCGCCACGAGTGCAAGGGCCTCGCCGTACTCGTATGCGGTGGCGTGGGGGAGCCAGCGGTCGGCGAGCTCTGTCACCGGCCACGTCGACTGCTTCCCCTCGAGCACGTCAAAGCGGATGTCGACCTCGCCGGCGATCTCGACGCCGGTGAAGCAGATCTCGCCGTCGCCCATCGCCGCGTGCATGTCGCCGACTGCGAACATTCCGCCGGGTTGGCGGACGGGGAAGAAGATGCGCGCGCCTGCCCCGTGCCAGTGGTCGTCGAGGTTGCCCCCGTGGCGGCCCGCGAGTCCGTTCGAGACCGTCTCGGAGTCGGTCGCGACGCCGACCACGCCCACCATCGGCATCGCGGGGAAGGAGACGCGGTCGTTCATCTTCACGATCCCGTCGCGGACCTCGAACAGCCGCGTCAGCGGCGACTGCACCTGCTCGATCAGCTGGCCGAAGCCGGGGATGAGGGTCGCAACGCCCCACTCGATCGGTCGGACGTCGAGGATCTCCACGACGAGCGAGTCACCCGGCTCGGCGCCCCTCACCGCGACGGGGCCGGTGGCGCCGTTGATCCGCGACATGTCGATCGACGTGACGAGGTCGTCTTCGCTGCGAATCTGCCCGGTGAAGCAATCGTTCGTCTCGAAGGTGACGACCTCGCCGGGCTCGACCTCCAGCACCGGCTCGAGATCGGGCCCGAACGACCAGATGACCTCGTCCCGGGAGATCCGGTGTGCCATGAGCCGTGACCCTACTCAGT
>DASXJG010000063.1:0-10328 GCA_036497525.1 Gaiellaceae bacterium | reverse complement strand
GACGACACGGCCGAGACGCTCCGCGAGCGCGTCCAGGCGGTCGAGCACCGGCTCCTACCCGAGGTGGTGAGAGAGCTGTGCGCGCGCTGATCTCCACCTGGGACAAGACCGACCTGGACACGTTCGCGCGCGGGCTCGTCGATCTCGGCTGGCGGCTCGTGGCGAGCGGGAACACCGCTGCCGCGCTCGAGGCGATCGGCCTCCCGGTCGAGCACGTCGAGGCTCTCACGGAGTCGCCGGAGATGCTCGGCGGCCGCGTCAAGACGCTCCACCCGCGCGTCCATGCCGGCATCCTCGCCCGGCGCGACGAGGAGGACGACGTCGCGACGCTCGAGGAGCACGGGATCGAGGCGTTCGACCTCGTCTGCGTCAACCTGTACCCGTTCGAGGCGGTGGCCTCGAAGCAAGGCGGAACCGAGGCCGAGACGGTCGAGATGATCGACATCGGCGGCCCGTCGATGCTGCGCGGCGCCGCCAAGAACTTCGCCCACTGCGCTGCCGTTTGCCGGCCCGCTCAGTACCACCAGGTGCTCGAGGAGCTGCGGGTCGACGGCGAGCTCTCGCTCGAGACACGCCGGCGCCTCGCGGCCGAGGCGTTCGCCCACACCGCCGCCTACGAGGCCGCGATCGCCACCTGGTTCAACGCCCGCGACGAGTTCCCCGACTCGCTCGTCGTCTCGCTCGAGAAGACACTCGACCTCGCGTACGGCGAGAACCCGCACCAGCGCGGCGCGTACTACGCCGAGCGTGGCGTCCGTCGCCATCTCCTCTCGCGCGTCGAGCAACTGCACGGGCCCGAGCTCTCCTTCAACAACCTGTTCGACCTCAACGGAGCGCTGGCGATCGCACGGGAGTTCACGGAGCCGACGTGCGTGATCGTCAAGCACGCGAACCCGTGCGGCGTCGCTATCGGCACCTCGTCCGAGGATGCGTACGAGAAGGCGCTCGCCTCCGACCCGACCTCGGCGTACGGCGGCGTCGTCGTGGTCAACGACGAGGTGGATGCCTCCCTCGGCGAGAAGATCGCCGTCTCCGCCGACCTCGTCTTCGCGCCCGGGTACACCGAGGAAGCGCTCGCCGCGATCCGCGAACGGCGCAAGATGATCCGGGTCCTCGTCCATCACGAGCGGCGCGCGGGCGAGCACGGCGAGCGCAGCTACAAGCGCGTGCTGGGCGGGATGCTCGTCCAGGATCCCGACTCCGAGATCGAGGAGCGCGACGGCTGGGAAGTCGTAGCAGGGGAGCCGACCGGGACGCAGTGGGCCGACCTCGTCTTCGCCTGGCGCGTCTGCAAGCACGTCGCCTCGAACGCGATCGTGCTCGCCAGGAACCTGCAGACGATCGGGATCGGCGCCGGCCAGATGAGCCGCGTCGACGCCGTGCGCATCGCGGTCGAGAAGGCGCGCGAGTTCGGCCACGACACGGCCGGCTCCGTGCTCGCCTCCGACGCGTTCTTCCCCTTCCGCGACGGCCCGCAGCTCGCCCTCGACGCGGGCATCGCCGCGATCGTCCAGCCCGGCGGCTCACGCCGTGACGAGGACGTGGTGGCGGCGGTCGCCGAAGCCGGCGCCGCGATGGTCTTCACGGGCCGCCGTCATTTCCGGCACTAGGTCGATTCTGGCCCAGACGGTTCGTCGTCTCATACGATGACGCCCAGGTCAAGGGGAGGAGTTTCGATGCAGGCTCAGCAGGCTGATCCGCTTCGTTGGAAGGCGCTCACCGTCGTGTGCGCGGCCTTCTTCATGACGATCCTCGACGTGTCGATCGTGAACGTTGCTCTGCCCTCGATCGCCACAGCGCTCGACTTCTCGCGCGACAATCTGCAGTGGGTCATCACGGCCTACGCGATCACGTACGGCGGCTTGCTCCTGCTCGCCGGGCGCCTTGCCGATCTCTACGGGCGCCGGCGTGTCTTCATGATCGGCGTCGTCATCTTCTCCATCGCCTCGCTTTTTTGCGGATTGGCCTGGTCCGAGGGGGTCCTCATCGCGTCGCGCGCGGTGCAGGGTGTGGGTGCGGCGGTGATCACGCCGTCCGCGCTCTCGATCGTCATGACGACGTTCGACGAAGGCGCCGAGCGCAACAAGGCGCTCGGCATCTGGGGAGCGCTCGGCGGCGGCGGTGCCGCGGTCGGCGTGCTCGCAGGCGGTGTCCTCACGACGTATCTGAGCTGGAGATGGATCTTCTTCGTCAACGTCCCGGTCGGCGCGCTTGCCTTCCTGCTCGCACCGCGCGTCGTACGGGAAAGCCGTGCAGAAGAGAAGAAGTCCCTGGACGTCGCCGGAGGGGTCACCGTCACAGCCGGTCTTGCGCTGCTCGTCTACGCGGTCTCGAAGGCGCCCGACCACGGCTGGAGCTCCGCCTGGACGCTGAGCCGCCTCGCCTTCGCCGTCGCGTTGCTGCTCGCCTTCGTCGGCATCGAGGCGCGGACCAAGGATCCGCTCATGCCGTTCTCCATCTTCCGGATCAAGACCGTCGCGGGAGCCAACGTCTGTGGGCTCCTACTCGGCGCCATCACATTCGCGAACTTCTATCTCCTCACGCTGTACGTCCAGAATGTCCTCGGCTACAGCGCGATCAAGACCGGGGTGACGTTCGTCGTCACGGCTGGGAGCGCGGTCCTCTGGGCCGGTCTCGCTCAGAACCTGACGACGCGATTCGGAGTGAAGCCCGTGCTCGCCCTCGGCTTCATCGCGATGACGGCCGGCGCCGTCTGGTACACGCAGATTCCGGTCGAGGGGTCGTTCGTGAGCGCGCTTCTGCCCGGCTATCTCCTGATCGGCTTCGGCCTGCCGTTCACCTTCATCCCGGTCTCGATTGCCGCCCTGGCGGGCGTCGGCTACGACGAGGCCGGGCTCGCTTCGGGACTGATCAACACCACGCAGCAGATCGGAGGCGCGGTCGGCATTGCCCTCTGTGCGTCCGTATTCCTGAGCCGCTTCAACCACCTGATCGAGGTTCACGGGCAGAGCTACTTCGCGCAGGCCTTCACCTCAGGGACAGCCCTGGCCTTCTGGGTGCTCGTGGGTATCAGCATCGCCGCGTTCGTCGCCGGAGTCGTACTGATCAAGCGCGAGGAGCTCGCACCCGCTTCCGAGGCTCACAGCTCTCCGGGAGTCGTATAGCTCTAGGCTTTGCGCGATGCCGCGCGAGTATCCGACCGTCCTCGACCTCGTCGGGGGCACGCCGATCGTCCGGCTCGACAGGCTCTCCCCGCCCGGCCATGCGCGGATCCTCGCCAAGCTCGAATACCTGAACCCGGGCGGCTCGGTCAAGGACCGGATCGGCCTCGCGATGATCGAGCAGGCGGAGCGAGACGGGAAGCTGAAGCCCGGCGGGACGATCGTCGAGCCGACGTCCGGCAACACCGGCGCCGGACTCGCCATCGCCGCCGCGCGCAAGGGCTACCGCTGCATCTTCGTCATGCCCGACAAGATGAGCCAGGAGAAGATCTCGATGCTGCGCGCGTACGGCGCCGAGGTCGTGATCACGCCGACCGCCGTCGACCACGACTCGCCCGAGTCCTATTACTCCGTCTCGTCGCGGCTCGCCGAGGAGATCCCCGGCGGCTTCAAGCCCGACCAGTACTCGAACATGGCGAATCCGGAGGCGCACTACGACGTCACCGCGCCCGAGATCTGGGAGCAGACCGGCGGCGAGCTCGACGCGATCGTCATCTCCGTCGGCACCGGCGGGACGATCTCCGGCGTCGGCCGCTGGTTCCACGAGCGCAAGCCCGAGGTGCGGATCGTCGGGGTAGACCCCGAGGGCTCGATCTTCACCGCCAAGGACGACTCGGAGCTCCATCCCTACCTCGTCGAAGGGATCGGCAAGGACACCTGGCCGGAGACCTTCGACCTGAAGGTCGTGGACGAATGGGTCCGGGTCTCCGACCGCGACTCGTTCCTCATGGCGCGGCGGCTCGCGCGAGAGGAGGGCATCCTCGCCGGCGGCTCCGCGGGCTCGACGCTGTGGGGCGCGATACGGGTCGCGGAGCGGCTGCCGGCAGGGACCGACGTCCTCGCGATCATCCCCGACTCCGGCCGCTCCTACATGTCGAAGCTCTACGACGACAACTGGATGCTCGAGCATGGCTTCGTCGAGCGTCAGGCGTCGCTACCGACGGTGGACGCGCTCCTGTACGCGAAGCACGGAGGCGAGGTGCCGGAGCTCGTCACGATCGCCGCCCACGCGAAGGTCGGCGAGGGCATCGACACGATGCAGCGGTACGGCATCTCGCAGCTGCCGGTCGTGCGCGACGGGGAGTGCGAGTCGCTCGCGGACGTGATCGGCTCGCTCCAGGACCGCGCGCTGCTCGAGCGCGTCTTCGGCAATCCGGACGCGGTGCACGAGGACGTCGCCGCGGCGATGCAGCCGCCGCTCGCGGCGGTCGAGGCTTCGGCGACGCTCGACGAGGTGTTCGCGACCCTGAGCGGCGGGATGAACGCCGTCGTCGTCGCGCGCGACGGGAAGCCGGTTGGCGTGCTGACGCGCTCCGACCTGCTCGACTTCCTCGCGCACAGCCGCTGAGCCCCAGGCTAGGCTGGGCACGTGGCCGTCGACCGCCTCGAATCGCTGCTCCGCGACGCGTTTCCGAACGCGCCGGAGCTGAGCGTCGAGGACCGCACCGGCGGCGGCGACCACTTCCAGGTGACCGTGGCGAGCCCGCGCTTCGACGGGCTGCCGCTGCTCGAGCAGCACCGGCTCGTCAACGACGCGCTGGCCGGGCCGCTACGCGACGGCACCATCCACGAGCTCAGGATCAAGACGAAAGGAACGACGTGACAGAGGTCTCAGAGCGGATCAAGGGCGTGATCGAGAACGAGCCGGTCGTGCTGTTCATGAAGGGCACGCCGCAGTTCGTGATGTGCGGCAACTCGGATCGCGCACTCCGCGCGCTGCGCGAGGCAGGCGCACCGGTGACAGCGGTGGACGTCCTTCCGGACCCATCGATCCGGCAGGAGCTGCAGGAGGTGTCGGGCTGGCCCACGATTCCTCAGGTGTTCGTCAAGGGCGAGCTCGTCGGCGGCGCCGACATCACGCAAGAGCTCGCGGAGACGGGCGAGCTGAGGACGATCCTCGAGGACAAGCTCGGCCCGGGCTACGCCGACGGAGCCGAGGAGCGCGTCGTCGACGTGCTCAGCGGTACGCGCGCCTAGCGATGATCCTCGCCCGCCTGCGCGGTCTGATTCGCAGGCAACCCGAGCGAAGGAGCATCCGATGACGAGCAAGAGCCGCATCCTCGGCACGACAACTGGTCGCGAACATGAGTGAGTGGCCGGGCGGGATCGCGGCGATCACGCTCTTCATGGACGATCTCGAAGCGGCGAAGAGCTTCTACGAGAACGTGTTCGGGCTGCCCGTGGTCTACGAGGACGCGAACTCGGCGGTGTTCAAGTTCGGCGAGACGCTCGTGAATCTGCTGCGGGCGACCGAGGCGCCGAGCCTCGTCGCGCCGGCAGCCGTGGCGCCGGCCGATTCCGGCGTCCGCTTCCAGTTCACGCTCGAAGTCGAGGACGTCGACGCCACGTGTGACGAGCTGAAGAGCCTCGGCGTCGAGCTTCTCAACGGGCCGATGGATCGTCCCTGGGGGATCCGGACGGCGAGCTTCCGCGATCCCGGCGGCCATATCTGGGAGATCGCCAGGTAGCCCAAGGCGGGGGCGAGCGCATACGCTTACGCCTATGCCGAGATTTTCCATCGCCACCTACAACAGCTGAGCGATCGACCACGCCGAGCGTGTCTCGGTGGCGCTGAGAATGCAGGAGCTGCGGAACCAGCTGCGTGAGGCCGAGGAGGCCGCGTCGCCTGAGCCGCGTGCGCCGCGCCGGCGCCGGCTATGGCTCTTCCGTGGAGCCGCTACAGCTTCTGCACCGTGAGTCGGCCCATCAGCCAGAAGGAGCGCGCCGACACCGCCCTGGCGGAGACCTACGGGCGGGGAGTCATCGGGAGCGGCTCGAAGAACTGGAAGTCACAGTCCTTGCTCGTTCTCGCGTTCTGCGCCACGTTCGCGGGCGGCATCCTGGCGCTGTCCCGGAACCCGATCGGCATCGGGCTGTTCGTCGTGGGCCTCCCGGCGTTGGTTGCAACCACGGTGTGGTGCATCCGAAACTGGGACTACTAGCGCCGCTACGACTTCGAAGTGCCCGAGTCGATGAACGCGACCAGGTCGTTGACCTGCTTCGCGGACAGGGACGACCCGAAGTTCGTCGGCATGATCCCCTTCGAGTAGCCCTTCGCGATATAGGCGTCCGGGTCGACGATCGACTCGTGGATGAACGCGGTGAGGTTCATGTTCCCGTCCGCCTTCGCGTCCGAGGCAGGCGCGCTGTCGAGATCGGGGCCGATCGTGCCGGTGGAGTTCGCCGGCTTGAACGTGTGACACGAGGCGCAGCCGTTCGAGGCGAAGAGGGGCTTGCCCGCGGCCGCATCGCCTCCACCGCCACCGCCACCGCCACCGCCCGAGGTCGTCGTCGCCGCGGAAGTCGTCGTAGCGGCGGACGTCGTCGTCGCGGCACTCGTGGTCGGGCCGGGAGCCGTGACCGTGTGCACCACCGTCGCCGACGGCTTGCCGCCCAGTGTGGTGTAGTGGCCGACCGCCCAGCCTGCGAACGCCGCCGGGAAGAGGAGCGCCGTGAACAGCACCCAGATGAAGACCTCACCGGTCGTCGTCCACGGATTCCTACGTTTGGAGCCCGGCACCGGCGCGAGACTATCGACTCGCGCCGCGTGACGCCGCACCTACCTGGTAGGTACTGACTCATGGCGACCACCACCGTCACCCTCGCCGCGATCCGGCGGCTCGTCGTGTCCACGCAGAGCTTCACGCCGCGCTTCCGCCGCGCTCAGGCAGGTGAGGTCGAAGACGCGATCGGCCGGCTCAGCGCGGTCCAGCTCGACTCGATCTCGACGGTCGACCGGGCGCACCGGCTCACGCTCACGAGCCGCGTCGGCGCGTACGACGAGAGCGAGCTGAAGACCCTTCTGGCCTCCGGCCGCGTCTTCGAGTACTGGGCGCACGAGGCATGCCTCCTCCCCGTCGAGCTGTGGCCGCACTTCCGCCGCACGATGGAGGGCGGCGGCCACTGGGGCTTCCATGACCGCGCGCTGCGCGAGCACGCCGACCTGGTCGAGCCGGTGCTCGAACGGATCCGCGCAGAGGGGCCGCTCGCCTCGCGTGACTTCGGCGGAACCCGCACCAGCAACGACATGTGGAGCCGGACGCCGGCCAAGGCGGTGCTCGAGGCGCTGTGGGACCGCGGCGTCCTCATGGTCGCCGGCCGCGAGTCGTTCCAGCGCCGCTACGACCTCGCGGAGCGCGTGATTCCGCGGGCGGTCCTCGACGCGCCGACGCCGGACGAGGACGAGACGCTGCGGACGCTGGCACTCCTCGCAGTGCGCGCGCGAGGCGCGCTCACCGAGCCCGCGATCCGCGAGCACTGGCGGCTCAAGGGCGGGCGCGTCCGCCTCCACCACCACGTGCTCGCACTCGTGGACGAGGGACTCCTCCGCGAGGTTCACGTCGACGACGGCGGCCGGCCGTTCTACGTCGACGCCGAAGTCGAGATCGGCGGCGACCCCGCGCCGCCCGTCCTCCTCTGTCCCTTCGACAACCTGCTCTGGGACCGACCCCTGGTCGAGCGGCTGTTCGGCTTCCGCCACGTGATGGAGATCTACAAGCGCGAGCACGAGCGCGAGTACGGCTACTACGTGCTGCCGCTGCTCGCCGGCGACCGCATCGTCGGCCGCGCCGACCTCAAGGCCGACCGCGCCGGAGGCGTACTTCACGTGCGGAGCTTTCACCGCGAGCCACGCGTTCGCGGCAACGTCGAGGCAAAGCTCGAGCGCGCGGCGGCGCGTCTCGCGCGCGTGCTCGGGCTCGAGGAGGTCCGGTACCCGTGAGGGACCGCTGGAACCGGATGGCCGGCGGCATCCCCGTCGACGTCGACGAAGCTCGCCGACTCGCAGTTCGCGCGCAGGGCCTCGACGGCAGCGCGAGCGGCGTCCTCGAGACCGTGCGCCGCCTCGGCTTTCTCCAGCTCGATCCGATCTCGAGCGTGGCACCGCCCCAGCACCTCGTTCTCTGGAGCCGGCTCGGCCCATGGGATCCCGCCGAGCTGGACCGGTTGCTCTGGGAGAAGCGACAGCTCGTGGAGTGGGACGCATTCCTCTACCCGATCGAGGACCTGCCGATCCTGAAGGCGTTCATGCGCCGGCGTGACCGGGCGCTCGACGGCCATCTGATCGCCTACCTCAAGGAGCACGCCGCCTTTCGACGCTATGTCCTCAAGCAACTGCGCGAGCGCGGGCCGCTCCTCTCCAGGGAGATCGAGGACGCGCCCAGCCACAAGCGCGAAGAGCACCGCTGGTGGGGCCAGCGAAAGATGGGCCTGATGCTCGAGATCCTCGCCGCCCGCGGCCAGGTTGCCGTCGTCGGCCGGCAGGGAAAGCAGCGTCTCTGGGATCTCGCCGAGCGCTGGTATCCCGAGACCGAGACGCTGCCGCTGCCGAAGGCGCGCAAGCTCTACGAGGAGAAGCGCTTCCGCGCGCTCGGCGTGCGACTCGATCGAGGCCGGCTCGTCGCCCACCCCGAGGCGGAGGACGGCCCCGTCCCCGAACGCACGACGTTCCTCTCCCCCTTCGACCGGCTGATCCACGACCGTGACCGCACTGAAACGCTGTGGGACTTCTTCTACCGGCTCGAGATGTACGTGCCGGCGGCAAAGCGCGAGTACGGCTACTACGTGCTCCCGATCCTGCACGGCGACCGGCTCGTCGGCCGGATCGAGCCCGTCTTCGACCGCAAGGAGAAGGTGCTGCGCGTACAGGGCCTGTGGTGGCAGCCGGGCGAGAAGCCGGTCGACCTCGAGGAGCCGCTTGCCAGCCTCGGGGCCTTCCTCGGCGCGGAGCGCATCGAGCGCTAGCCGCGCGCGTCGAGCTCTGCCGTGATCTCCTGCCGCAACTCCTCGAGCGCGACTCGCAGCGCTTCGACTCGCTTCGATCCGAGCCGTCCCTCGACCGCCTCGGCGTAGTCGCGGAACGCCGGGCGCGCCTCAGCGAGCAGCCGCTCCCCCGCCTTCGTGAGGCGGATCAGGTACGACCGTCCGTCGTCGGGGTTCCGAATGCGCTCCGCGTGGCCGCGTCGCTCGAGCCGGCGCAGGCGGAAGAGCATCGTCGAGAGCGGCATCTCCATCCGCTTCGCCAGCCCGGTCGGCGTCCACGGCCCCTCCGCCCCGACGAGCACGTAGACGGGGTAGTCCTCCGCCGGCAGCTCCGTCTGCGCGAGCGCCGCCTCGATCATCCTCTTCCGGCGCTGGTTCGTCAGGAAGAGGTCGAGCAGGATCGTCGGCCCGCCGGTGGCGCTGCCGCCGCGTTCCATTTACCGCAACCTTGTGGTATAACGACGCAACCTTGCGGTATCTTCGCATGCTTGCCGTGGTGGCAGGCGCCGGCATCCTCGCCGCCGGAGCCGCGGCCTCGACGCCCCCGCCCGCGAAGATCCAGATCGGCTCGTACACGGGCGTCGTCGTCTCCGCGTTCGGCTCCGTCTGGACGACCGACCTCGTCCTCAACCGGCTCGTCCGGATCGACCCGGACGCGGCGCGGGTCAGCGGCAAGGCGCGCCTCGGCCGGCGGCCGTACGGGCTGGCGGCCGGCGCCGGCAGCATGTGGGTGGCGAGCCAGGCCACCGACACTCTCGCGCGCGTGAGCCCGCGGACGCTGAAGGTCGCGAAGCGGATCCACGTCGGCTACCAGGCGTTCGCGGCGGCGTTCGGCGCGGGGAGCGCCTGGGTCTCGATCGAGTCGGACGGCTCGGTCGCCCGTGTCAGCCCGCGCCGAAACCGGGTCGTTGCCCGGATCCGCGGCTTCGACGACCCGAACGGCCTCGTCTACGCGTACGGCGCCCTCTGGGTCAGCGATCTCGCGCGCGGACGCGTCGTGCGCGTCGATCCCCGCACGAACCGGGTCACGGCACGCATCCGGGTTCCCAAGGCCGACTGGATCACTCCGGGCGAGGGCGCGCTCTGGGTGTCGAGCGAGAGCAACCGCGTCTACCGGCTCGACCCTCGCACGCGCAAGGTCACGGGCAGCGTGCGCGTCGGCGCGAACCCCCTCGCGAGCGCGTGGGTCAACGGCCAGCTGTGGGTGCCGAACATCGACTCGAACACGATCTCGGTCGTCGACCCGGCCAACCTCGCGGTGATCCGGACGATTCCGGCCGGAACCGCGCCGCTCGGCGTGCTCTCGACGGCGAACGGCGTCTTCGTCTCGATGTCCGAGGACGGCGCCGTCTGGCGCCTCGCACCTACTTCCTGAGCCTAGACTCA
>DASXJG010000062.1:0-5284 GCA_036497525.1 Gaiellaceae bacterium | reverse complement strand
CTTCGTCAGCGCGGCGAGCTCGTCCTTGTCCTTGAACGCGGCAGCCATGGTTCGCACCTCCTGGGTCAGCGACAGGATCTGCTTGCTGAGCGTGAGCAGCTCGACGTTCTGCCTGTCCTCCTCCTTGACCGTCTTCCACTGGGCGTCGGCGATCACCTGCCGCTTGGCATCGGCACGGTTCTGGCTGATGAGGACGAAGGTCGAGAGAAAGATCGCCTCGAGCGACACGATCATCGTGAGCAGGCCGTACGGATACTTCTCGACGCCGAAGCCGATCCAGCACGAGAACCAGATGATGTGGACGTAGACGAAGAGCATCGAGCCGCTGAAGGCGGTGATCGCGTCCGAAATTCGGTTCTGCCGGTCCTCCGCCCGCTTCTTCTCGGCCTCGAGCAGGGCGGGACTGATGGGCTCGGGCAAGGGGCGGATGATCTTGTGGAGCCGCTGTCGCATTGTCCTGGGCTTGTTCCGCGAGGCGTTGTCGCCCGCTTGCGTCATGGCCGGCCTCCTGGCTCCGTGGGGATGTCGTGGTCATTTTCATCGATGGAAACGCACGAGCAAAGAGGAGTCGCGCGCAGCGAACAACTCGGTCGGGCTGGCACCACCGGAATGCACCGGTAACGATCCGGTTCCCCCACTTGCCCTGCCCGAAAGGGAGGCGTAGGGTCGGCTCGAGGGGTCGCTCGACGACCGGGGAGGTCTTCATGAGCGCCACTGTCGAGGCCGGAACGGCCATCCGGCCGTTCCACGTCGAGTTTGCCGAGGAGGCGATCGACGACCTGCGCAGGCGCATCGCGGCGACCCGCTGGCCGGGCAAGGAGCTCGCCGCCGACCGCTCGCAGGGCGTCCAGCTCGCGACGGCGCAGGCCGTGGCGCACTACTGGCTGAACGATTACGACTTCGGGCGGATCGCGGAGAGGCTCAGTGCCCTACCGCAGTTCAAGACCGAGATCGACGGCGTGGACATCCACTTCGTCCACGTGCGTTCACAGCACGAGGACGCCCTGCCGCTGGTCATGACGCACGGCTGGCCCGGCTCCGTGATCGAGATGCTCGACTCCGTCGGCCCGCTCGCGGATCCGACGGCGCACGGCGGCAGCGCCGAGGACGCGTTCCACCTCGTGCTCCCCTCGCTGCCCGGATACGGGCTCTCCGCCGAGCCGGCCGAGATCGGCTGGGACCTGGGCCGGACCGCGCGGGCATGGGCCGAGCTCATGAGCCGTCTCGGCTACGCCAGCTACGTGGCCCAGGGCGGCGACGTGGGCGCCGGCGTCTCCGACGCGATGAGCCGCCAGGCGCCCGAGGGCCTGGCCGGCATCCACACGAACCTGCTCGTTCCGGCGCTGAACGGCCCCATGCCTGCGAACACCGACTCCGAACGCGCCGCGGCCGCCCAGATCGCGACCTTCCAGCGGACAGGAAACGGCTACTTCGTCGAGATGGCGACCCGCCCACAGACGATCGGCTACCCCTTGCTGGACTCGCCGGTCTCGCTGGCGGCCTGGATGATCGACCACGACACGGACGCCTACTCCAAGATCGCGAGCGCGTTCGTCGAGGACAAGCCCTCGGGCAACCTCACACGCGACCACATCCTCGACAACATCACCCTCTACTGGCTCACCGGCACAGGCGCCTCGACTGCGCGGTCGTACTGGGAGGCCTACGGCGCGGATGCGCCGGCCGCCGCCCAGAAGCCTCTGCCGGCCACGTCGGTCCCGTTCGCCTTCACGACGTTCCCCGGCGAGATCTGGAAGACGCCTCGCAGTTGGGTCGAGGCGAGCTACCCGAACGTCATCTATTTCAACGCGGTCGACAGGGGCGGCCACTTCGCCGCCTGGGAAGAGCCCGAGCTCTTCGCGACCGAGATCCGCGCGGCCTTCAGGCCGCTGCGGGAGGGGAGGTCCTCATGAGCACCACCGTCGACACCGCTACCGAGATCCGGCCGCTGGCGGTCGAGATCTCGCACGAACAGATCGACAACCTGCGTCGCCGCATCGCGGAGACGCGGTGGCCGCCCACCGAGCTCGTCCAGGACGCCTCGCAGGGCGTGCAGCTCCAGTTCCTCCAGGAGCTCGCGCGGTACTGGGCCGAGGACTACGACTTCGGGAGGCTCGAGGCGAGGCTCAACGCCCTGCCCCAGTACACGACGAACATCGACGGGCTCGACATCCACTTCATCCACGTCAGGTCCGAGCAGGAAGGCGCCTTGCCGCTGATCATCACGCACGGCTGGCCCGGCTCGGTGGTCGAGATGCTCGACGTCATCGGCCCCCTCACCGAGCCTGTCGCGCACGGCGGCAGCATCGACGACGCGTTCGACGTCGTCATCCCGTCGATCCCCGGCTACGGCTTCTCGTCGCAGCCGACCGAGGCCGGCTGGGATTCCGGCCGGATCGGCGCGGCGTGGGCCGAGCTGATGAGCCGGCTCGGCTACAGCCGGTACGTCGCGCAGGGCGGCGACCAGGGCGCCGGCGTCACCGACGCGATGGGCCGCGAGGCTCCCGACGGGCTGCTCGGCGTCCACTTCAACTTCCTCGACGCGATCCCGAAGGAGCTCTTGACGGCCGGGTTCACGCCGCGGATTGCGTTCTCCCACGAGGAGCGCGACCAGCTCGGGAAGGTCGTGGGGGTCTTCATGCGCGGCTACATCTCCGAGATGGGCGAGCACCCGCAGACGATCGGCTACTCGCTCCTCGACTCGCCGATCGGCCTCGCCGCCTGGATGCTCGACCACGACCCCGACAGCTACGCGAAGATCTCGAAGGCGTTCGTCGAGGGCGAGCAGACGGGGAACCTCAGCCGGGACAACGTCCTCGACAACATCACGCTGTACTGGGTGACGGGCACCGGGGCCTCGACGTCACGGCTCTACTGGGAGACCGGACGCGCGGCCACCGCCTCGTTCAAGAACCCGCCCCCGCACATGAGGCTGCCCGCCGCCTTCACGGTGTTCCCGGACGAGCTCTTCCAGGCGCCGCGCCACTGGGTGAAGCACGCGTACCACAAGCTCGTCTACTACAACGAGGCCCCCAAGGGCGGCCATTTCGCCGCGTGGGAGGAGCCGGAGCTGTTCTCCAGGGAGATTCGCGCAGCCTTCCGGTCGCTTCGCTGATGTGCAACTGGCAACGTATGCCGTAGAGAAGGGAGAGTCGCTTTTGGTGATGGTCGATTGAGCTCGGACGAAAAAGACAAGGCAGTACCCTCGGCGCCCCTGCCGCAGGACAAGGGCCGCTGGCGCGTGGCGCCGGCGCCCGACGGTCGCGGCATGCCCGACGAGCACAAGCCGTCTCCCCCGCACCGCCTGCGTGGGTTCTGGATCTTCGTGGCGGTGCTCCTGGCGATCAACGTGCTCTCCGTCTTCATGACGCGCTCGACCGGTGAGCCGCGGGTCAAGGTGCCGTTCAGCCCGTACTTCCTGAAGCAGGTCCAGGCCGGGAAGGTGGAGTCGATCTCCTCCAAGAGCGACACGATCCAGGGGACCTTCAAGCAGAAGGTCAGCTTCAAGCCGGCCGGCGCCAAGAACGCGACCAAGACGACGCTCTTCTCGACCGAGGTGCCGACGTTCTGGGACGACGCCGCGCTGACGAAGGTTCTGCAGGCGAACGGCGTCCAGGTCAACGCCCAGAACCCGAACCCCGGCACGTCGATCCTGGCGGAGATCCTGCTCGGGTTCGGGCCGACGATTCTCCTCGTCGCCCTGTTCGTGTTCCTCGGCCGCCGCGCCGCCCGGGCCGGGGGCGGGCTCGGAGGGCTCGGGAACTTCGGGCGGTCGCAGGCGCGCCGGGTCGACCCGACGACGATCCGGGTCACCTTCGACGACGTGGCGGGAATCGACGAGGCGAAAGCCGAGCTCGCCGAGATCGTCGACTTCCTGAAGACGCCCGACCGGTACGTGCGCCTGGGCGCGCGGATCCCGCACGGCGTGCTGCTCTACGGGGCGCCCGGCACCGGCAAGACGCTGGCCGCGCGCGCGGTGGCCGGCGAGGCGCACGCGGCCTTCTTCTCGATCGCGGCGTCGGAGTTCATCGAGGCGATCGTCGGCGTCGGCGCGTCGCGCGTCCGCGACCTGTTCGCCAAGGCGAAGGAGGCCGCGCCGTCGATCATCTTCATCGACGAGCTCGACGCCGTCGGCCGCTCCCGCCAGGGGTCGGCCGGAATCACCGGCGCGAACGACGAGCGGGAGCAGACGCTCGACCAGATCCTGACCGAGATGGACGGGTTCGACTCGAACCAGGCGGTGGTCGTCATCGGCGCCACGAACCGGCCCGAGATCCTCGACCCCGCCCTACTGCGTCCCGGCCGGTTCGACCGCCGCGTCGCCGTGCAGGCGCCGGACAAGAAGGGGCGCCGCAAGATCCTCGAGGTCCACACCCGAACGCTGCCGCTGGCCGACGACGTCGATCTCGAGGCGCTGGCGGCGACGACGCCCGGGATGGTGGGCGCCGACCTCGCCAACCTGGCCAACGAGGCCGCCCTGCTGGCCGCCCGCCGAAATCACGACAAGGTCGAGATGGCGGACTTCACCGACTCGCTCGAGAAGATCCTGCTCGGCGCGCCGCGGGGGATCGTGCTCGGCCCCGAGGACCGCGAGCGGACCGCCTACCACGAGTCGGGCCACGCACTCGTCGGGATGCTCACGCCGGAAGCCGACCCCGTCCGCAAGGTTTCGATCATCCCGCGCGGCCAGGCGCTCGGCGTCACGCTCTCCACGCCCGATTCCGACCGCGTCTCCTACACCACCGAGGAGCTCGAGGCGAGGATCAAGGTCTCGCTCGGGGGACGCGTGTCCGAGGAGGTCGTCTTCGGCAAGATCACGACCGGCGCCGAGTCGGACCTCCAGCAGCTCACCGAGATCGCACGGCAGATGGTGGGGCGCTGGGGGATGAGCGAGAAGATCGGCCCCATCACCGTCCTGCCGCCGGAAGGCCAGGGGCCGGTTTTTCCCGGGGCGAGCGAGATCTCGGCCGAGGCCCTGTCCTCGATCGAGGACGAGGTGCACCGGATCGTCGAGGACGCTCACGCGGAGGTCACGCAGCTGCTCACGGAGCACCGCGAGCAGCTCGACAACCTCACGCACGCGCTCCTCGCGGCCGAGACGCTCGACGCTCCCGACGCCTACGCCGCGGCAGGGGTTCCGATGCGCACGGCCGAGCTCGAAGCCGTCGTCGCCCCGGAACCCGCATGAGCTTTTTCGGGGCGCGCCGGCACCCCGGCGTCACTCCGCTGCCGGTGGAGGGCCGCCTGCCCGGCTTCGGCGGCGCCGCCGGCTGGCTCAACTCCG
>DASXJG010000061.1:0-16726 GCA_036497525.1 Gaiellaceae bacterium | reverse complement strand
CGAGCCGCTCCGGCTCGCCCAGGCTGCGGCGCAGATGCAGCTCAAGCACGTGGTCGTCACGTCGGTCGACAGGGACGACGTCCCCGACCGCGGAGCCGGCCACTACGCGGCCACGATCCGGGCGCTCAAGGCGAAGCTGCCGGAGGCCTCCGTCGAGGTGCTGACACCCGACTTCCTCGGCGTCGAGGAGGAGGCTCTGCAGACCGTGCTCGCGGCGCAGCCCGAGGTCTTCAACCACAACATCGAGACCGTTCGCCGGCTGCACGCCCGGATGCGCGGTGCGAAGGCGAGCTACGACGGCGCGCTCTGGCTGCTGCGCCGGGCTAAGGAGCTCGCCGACTATCCCGTCCTCACGAAGTCGGGGATCATCGTCGGTCTCGGCGAGACGAACGACGAGGTGGTCGGGACGATGCGCGACCTGCGCGCGAACGGCGTCGACGTCGTCACGATCGGCCAGTACCTCCAGCCGAGCGCGAAGCACGCGCAGATCGACCGCTGGGTGCATCCCGACGAGTTCCGCTGGTTCCGCGAGCAGGGAGAGGAGCTCGGCTTCGGCTCGGTCTTCTCCGGGCCGCTCGTCCGCAGCTCGTACCGCGCCGACGAGCAGAAGCACGCTGCTTCGACCGGCCGCGGGGCGGTCAGCTACTAGCGAGGGAGAAGGGCCGCGCGAGGCGGCCCCCCTCAGGCGTTACCTAGTGCGGGCCGGACTTGGCCAGCGCCGGGAGCAGGTTCGCCGCGTTCGGCGTCCCGAGCCCGGTCACCGGATCCCAGCCGGGGCCGGCGCTGAAGCCGTTTCCGCCGATTTCCGCGACGTCGTTGTTGCCCGTGGTGATGTCGTGGAAGTCGCCGGCGTACGCCTTCTTGTTCCGGGCGAGCCGGTACAGGTCGTCGTTGATGTTGCCGAGGTCGTGCTTGGCGATCTGATCCGCATCCGCGATCAGACCGGCCCACTGGGGTGAGCCGGCGCTCGTGCCGCCCATGACGAAGTACAGGGGATCGTCCTGGCCGAAGCCCAACTGGGTCAGCAGGAATCCGATATGGACGGTGACGCCTCCGTTGACGCCGGCGCCATAGGCGACGTCCGGCACCCCGCGCGCCGGCGGGTGTCCGTGCGGCGCAACCTTCTGCACGAGCGGCGTCTGCCAGACCGGCTGGCGGTAGATCGTGCTGAAGCCGCCGCCGCTGCAATTGAGGTCGAACGGGAAGTCGAGTGCCGGCGGGTTGCAGCCGAAGAGCGGCTCCGTCCACGCCGTCTCGCCGAGATAGGTGCCGGACGGCTGGGTCGCCGTTCCGTCCGGATCGTCGGTCGCGTTCAGCGTGGTGCCGCCGACGCCGGTGACGTTCGGGTCCGACGCCGGTGAGCTCACACCCTGGATGGCGTTCTCCCCCGTGCAGTCGAGCTGCGATGCGCCGCTGTCGCCCGAGATGGCGAAGAGGGTCATGCCCTCATGCGTCGCCTTCGCGAACAGCGCGTGCTCCTGCCGGAGGAGCTTCGGGTCGACGCACGACTCGGCCTCGCCGAAGCTCTGTGAGATCACGTCACCGAGCTTGTGGTCGATCGCGTACTTCGTCGCGGCGAAGATGTCCGCGTCGCTGTCGCTCGCCGCCTCGACGAGGTCGATCGCGGCTCCGGGAGCCATCGCGTGCGCCCACTGGACGTCGAGGGAGATCTCCTGGGCCCAGCCGACCATGTCGTCGTTGTCGATGTCGAACGGCGGGACGTTCCCGACCTGCGTGATCGTGAACGACGGAGCCGGCAAGCCCATGTCGCGATCGAAGTCCTGCAGGTCCGTGACGATCGTCGGGCTCGAGAACGCGTCGATGATGACGATCGTCTTGCCACTGCCGTCGACGCCCGAGGCGAGCAGCCCCGCGAGCCCGTAGGCCTGCTGCATCTGCTGCGGGGTGTAGCAGCGCGCCCTGCCGCTCGAGCCGTCGATCGGGCGCTTCTGACAAGCGAACGCGTCGGCGGCCCCGCTCTGCATGCTCTGGGGCGCCGAGATCTGCGGGTGCACGCTGTAATGGCCGCTGTTCGAGCTCGCCGCGTGCGCCACGGACGTCACCGTGACCGCCGCGACTGTAACTGCCGCAGCGACGAGGCCGAGCCCGAGCGCGCGCCTGGGCATGCGGAGCTTGCGCTTCATGTCCACCCTCTTCGTCGATGACCACGAGCGCGGCGGACCGCCCGCGCTCCCGCTGTGCCGCAACATCCTGCGACAGGTTTCGGCAGATCCCGGGCGCGACTGTTCGCTGGAACGAGTGAAAGCCGGAACTAGTGCGGCTTGGCCATGCGGCGGTAGTCCAGGGCCTCGTCGAGCACGGACTCCTCGACGCCCTTCTCCCGAGCGACTTCCCGCAGCGAGCGGCCGGAGGCGGCCGCCTCCCGCACGATCTCGGTCGCGCGGTCGTAGCCGATGTACGGGTTGAGCGCGGTGGCCGCCGAGAGGGTCAGCTCGGCGTAGCGCTCGCAGGTCTCGCGATTCGCCTCGATCCCGTCCACGCACTTCTCGGCGAAGAGGCGGCACGCGCTCGCCAGGAGCTTCACCGAGTCGAGGATGTTGCGGGCAAGCAGCGGGACGAAGACGTTGAGCTCGAAGTGGCCCTGCATGCCGCCGACCGTGATCGCCGCGTCGTTGCCGATCACCTGGGCCGCAACCTGGGTCATGACCTCGGGCATGACCGGGTTCACCTTGCCGGGCATGATCGAGCTTCCCTTCTGGAGCTCCGGCAGCGCAATCTCGGCGAGGCCGGCGCGGGGGCCGGAGCCGAGGTAGCGGATGTCGTTGGCGACCTTGGTCAGCGAGACGGCCACGGTCTTGAGCGCAGCCGACGCCTCGACGATCCCGTCGCGCGCTGCCTGCGCCTCGAACGGATCGGCGGGCGGCGAGATCTCGAGCCCGGTGTCGCGCGCGAGCCGCTCCCGGACGCGGGCCGCGAACTCCGGATGCGTGTTCAGACCGGTTCCGGTCGCGGTGCCGCCGAGCGGGATCTGCCCCAGCCGCGGCAGCGTGTCACGCACGCGCGCGATCCCCTGCCGCACCTGGGCGGCGTAGCCGCCGAACTCCTGGCCGAGCGTGACCGGCACGGCGTCCATCCAGTGCGTCCGCCCGGACTTGACCACGTCGTCGAACTCCTGCGCCTTCGTCTCGAGCGAGGACGCGAGCTGCTCCAGCGCCGGTAGCAGGTCGTTCGCGATCTGGTCGAGCGTCGCAAGGTGCACGGCCGACGGGAAGACGTCGTTCGAGGACTGGCCCATGTTGACGTCGTCGTTCGCGTGGACGTCCTCGCCCGCGAGGGTTGCGATCACCTCGTTCGCGTTCATGTTCGACGAGGTGCCGGAGCCGGTCTGGAAGACGTCGATCGGGAACTGGTCGTCGAGCTCGCCGTCGGCGATCCTCGCTGCGGCAGCGGCGATCCGCTCGGCCTTGTCCTCGTCGAGCAGCCCGAGCTCGGCGTTGGCGAGGGCCGCGGCGCCCTTGATCCGGCCTAGCCAGTGTGCGACCGGAGCCGGGATCGGCTCGCCCGAGACCGGGAAATTGACGACGGCCTTCGCGGTCTCGCCTCCCCAGAGCTCTTCTCGTTCCTCGGCCTTGGCCATCGAAACGAGTGTAGGCAAGCGCGGCCGGGCGGCGCCCGGTGTAGTACCTACGCCACGGACGGGATCGGCTGCTGCTCGGGCGCGGGCACCCGCGGCGCGCTGCGCTCGGCCTCGGTCAGCTCCAACACGGGCGCCCAGCCGAGGTAGCCGCATTGCGGGCACTCGGGGGCTTCGAAATGCTTGAACCGGTCGCGGCGGGCGACACGGGTCGTTCCACAGTGGAGGCATTCGACGACGAGGGACTCCATGCCCGGTCCATCGGCCATTTTGAGTGAGCCGATGTCACCCGATCGGGGGGAGAGCGCGTGTCAACCAGCCTCGGTCGCGCGACGCTCGGCGGCGGCGAGCAGATCGTCCCATGAGCAGAGCTTGACGCGCGGCCTGCCGCCCATCTCGCCGGCGGCCCGCTCGGCCTCGTCGATGGCCATCCAGCCGTCGTACTCGACGACATCGACGCCGCGCTCGAAGAGCAGCGCGTCGACGGCGGCTGCGGTGGCATCGGGCTTCGGCTCGAGCCGTCCGGCCGCGGCATCCTCGAGCAGGGTCTCGACGGTCTCGGCCGCGTCCTTCTTGTTCGTGCCGATGACGCCGGTCGGACCGCGCTTGATCCAGCCCGCGCAGTAGACGCCGGGCGAGACGCGGCCGCCTTCGTTCGGAATCGTGCCGGTCGCGGGGTCGAACGGGACGCCGGGCAGCTCGACGCCGTGGTAGCCGACGCTGCGGAAGACGAGCCCGCAGGAGATCGTGCAGTGCTCGTCGGTGGGCGCGGCCCGCTCGTTCGCGTCGAGCTCGTTGCGGACCAGGTCGACGCCCTCGACGCGGTCCTCACCGAGGATCGCCACCGGCGAGTGGAAGAAGCGGAAGACGACCCGCCGCGGCTTGCCCGCGGGCTCGCGCGCCGCGAAGTCGCGGAGCACGGCGAGGTTGCGCTCGCTGTTGGTGTCCTTCGGCTCTGCCCCTTCGAGCTCGGCGGGCTCGACGATCACGTCGGCGCCGGCGAGCTCGCCCATCTCCTGCAGCTCGGGCGTCGTGAACGCCGCCTGGGCGGGCCCACGGCGCCCGACGACGACGATCTCCCGCAGGGGCGAGGCGACGATCGCCTCGATCGAGGCGTCGGTCGCGTCGGTAGGCGCCAGCTCCTCCCGCGTCAGCGCGAGCATGCGCGCGACGTCGAGCGCGACGTTTCCGTTCCCGATCACGACGGCCCGCTCGACGTCGAGGTCGAACTCGAGCTGCTGGTAGTCGGGATGGCCGTTGTACCAGGCGACGAGCTCGGTCGCCGCCCACGAGCCGAGCAGGTCCTCGCCGGGGATCCCGAGCCGGCGGTCGGTCTGGGCGCCGACCGCGTAGATCACCGCGTCGTAGAGGCGCACGAGGTCGTCGTGCGTGAGGTCGCGGCCGAGCTCGACGTTGCCGAGGAAGCGGAAGCCGGGCTGCTCCGCGATCCGCTCGAACGCCCGGGACACCGTCTTCAGCTTCGGGTGATCCGGCGCGACGCCGAGCCGGACGAGCCCCCACGGCGTGGGCAGCCGCTCGATCATGTCCACCTCTACGGGCGCGTCGGCGGACAAGAGCGCGCCGGCGGCGTAGAAGCCCGCCGGACCGGAGCCGACAACGGCTACCCGCAGCACGGGAGCGATGCTAACCGTGCTTCCCGGGGTACCGGTCTTCGAGCGTGAGCATCACTCGGCGCAGGAGCTTGTTGAGCTCGTCCTTCTCTCGGTTGGTCAGCGCCTCGGCGAGCAGCGCCTCCTTCTGGGCCTGGATGCCCATCGCCTGTTCGTGCTTCTGACGCCCCTTGTCGGTCAGCTCGACGATGACGCTCCGACGGTCGGCCGGGTCGCGCAGGCGCCGGACGAGACCCTCCTTCTCCAGTGCGTCGAGCCTGCTCGTCATGGCGCCGCTCGTCAGCTCCGCGCGGCGTGAGAGCTCGCCGGCCTTGCGACGATACGGCTCGCCGGCCCAGCGGAGCGCGGTGAGCACGTGCCAGTCGCTGATGTTGAGCCCGAGCTGGTCGAGCGTCTCGTCGTGCATGTGCTTGATGCGACGGTTGATGCCGCCGATGCGGTCGACGATCCCCTCGACGGTGAGATCGAGGTCGGACGGCAGGTCGGCGCTGATCTCCTCGAGAAACCGATCGACGTGGTCGCGTTCGCCGCTCTTCCTCTGTTTGGTCACGGGCGAAGTGTTCATCAAATTCCTCTTGACGTCAAGATAACCCATTGATAGTGTCTCGGCATCAAGATACTCTACGTCAAGGAGGTGGCTCGTCACGTACCCGGCAGACCCGCACTACGCACGGCTCGTCCACGACGACCACGTCGCGCGGCTCGGCTCGTCCGCGCTCCAGACCCGACCTTCGAGGAGGCCGCAATGGCAACGACAGACACGACTTACCGCGTTCTTTCACTTCCCCAGGAGGCGCGCGAAGGTGACGGCGACCGGGTGTACGTCGGCCTCCGCCGCACGCTCGACATAGGCGCCTTCGGAGCGAGTGCCGCGTACCAGGCGAAGGCCGGCGAGGACGTGATCGGCGAGCACGACGAGCTCGGGCCGGGCGCGGACGGCCAGGAGGAGCTGTACGTCGTCGTGCAGGGAGACGCGACGTTCACCGTCGACGGCGAGGAGGTCGACGCGCCGCACGGCACCGTCGTCTTCGTCCGGCCGGGCACGACGCGGAAGGCGGTCGCCAAGACCGACGAGACGATCGTGCTCGCCGTGGGCGGCCGGCGGGGCGAGGCCTACCGCCTGCCGCCGGGAGCGGAGCTCCACGACTTCTTCGAGCACTACAACGAGAAGGACTACGAGGGCGCACTCGCCGCGTGCCACGTGGCGCTCGAGAAGTACCCCGGCAACGCGCTGTTCCTCTACAACGTCGCCTGCATGGAGAGCCTGCTCGGGCGCTCCGACGAGGCGCTCGCTACGCTCGGCACGGCCATCGAGGGATGGCCGAAGTTCAAGGAGAACGCGCAGAAGGACGACGACTTCACGTCGCTCAGGGAGGACGCTCGCTTCCTCGAGCTAGTGGGGTGACACCAGCAGCTAGTGGGCGCAGCCAGATCCGCAGCCGGCTGCGTCCGCTGGCGCCTCGCCCTCGGCGACCTGGAAAGAGTGGCCGCAGCCGCACGAAGACGCGGCGTTCGGGTTCTCGATCTTGAACCCGGCCTCCTGGATCGTCTCGAGATAGTCGACCCGCGCGCCCGCCAGGTAGGGGGCGCTGAAGGGGTCGACGACGACGCTCACGCCTTCGCATTCGAACTCGTGGTCGCCCTCCTGGGCGCCGCGGTCGAAGCCGAGGCCATACTGGAACCCGGAGCAGCCGCCGCCTTCGATCGCGACCCGCAGCACCGAGACGTCCTCCTCGCCTGCCATCAGGTCGCGGATCTTCGCCGCCGCCGCGGGCGTCAGCGAGACGATGCTCTCGGTGCGCTCCTGGATCTCCATCCGACTCGCATCGTAGCAACGCGCCTCCCGACCACCCGGCGATGGAGGGGCAGACCGACCCCGACTTTGTAACAGCCGTCTCACGCACGGTTGCGGGGATTCGCTACCCGCAAGTGCGGCCCTCGCGACATTGATAACGTCGCGAATCGGTGAGTGCCTGGAGCGTCCGAGGGGGTAAGGAGGCGGCGGCGTAGATGCTCGACAGCTGGCTCCCATTTCTGATCTACGGCGTGTTCGCGCTCGTGATCCCGGCGTCCATGATGTGGTTCTCGTTCGTCTTCGCGCAGCGACCCGCGAAGCGCACGCGCGCCCGCAGGGTGCCGTTCGAGTCGGGCGTCTCCCAGGGATCGCTGCCCCAGCAGCGCTTCAGCGTCAGCTTCTACCTCACGGCGATGCTCTTCATCGTGTTCGACATCGAGATCGTCTTCCTCTACCCGCTCGCCGTGCAGCTCCATGCGCTCGGCTGGTTCGGGTTCGCCGAGCTCGCGTTCTTCATCCTCATCCTGCTCGTGGCCTACGTCTACATCTGGCGCAAGGGCGCTCTCAACTGGTGAGGCTCGGTGGCTGAAGACACCCCCCGTCTGCGCGATCACGGCCTTCAGTCGGAGCGGCTGCTCTGGCCCAGCAAGGGGCCGTCGCGCTTCGAGGAGGAGATGGGCGCCGACGAGCTCGAGCGCGCGCTCGGGATCACGACGCTCGAGAAGGCGGTGCGCTGGGCGCAGACGAAGTCGATGTGGCCGGACACGTTCGGGCTCGCCTGCTGCGCCATCGAGATGATGTCGATCGTCTCCGCGCGCTACGACATCGCCCGTTTCGGGATGGAGGCGTTCCGCTCCTCGCCCCGCCAGGCCGACCTGCTCATCGTCTCGGGCCGGGTCGCGCACAAGATGGCCGAGCCGCTGCGCCAGATCTACGACCAGATGCTCGAGCCGAAATGGGTGATCGCAATGGGCGTCTGCGCGAGCTCGGGCGGGATGTTCAACAACTACACGATCCTCCAGGGCGTCGACCGCATCGTCCCGGTGGACATCTACGTCCCCTTCTGCCCGCCGCGGCCGGAGGCGCTGATGGAGGGGATCATCCGCCTGCACGAGGCGCACATGGCCGGAGTGCCGCCGGCATACGAGCGCAACGGAGTCGCAACATGAGCGATTGGGCGCGGGTGCCCGGCTACGTCTCGCACCGTGACGGGCCGGAGATGCCGACGGTCACGATCGAGACGTCGCAGATCCGCGAGGCGTGCGAGCACGCGCGCGACGAGCTCGGCTTCGACATGTGCGTCGACCTCGTCGCGACCGACTACCTCGGCTGGGCCGACGTGGGCGTGTCGGGCTACATCGGCACCTCGAGCGGCCGCGACCTGATGCACCCGATGACGCAGGGGCTCCAGGCGCTGCCCGAGCTCAAGCCGAAGCGGTTCTCCGTCAGCTACCACCTGCTGGCGCTGCGGCAGGGTGCGCCGCGCGTTCGGCTCCGGTGCTGGGTCGACGACGGCGAGCACGTCCCGAGCGTCATCTCGGTCTGGCCCACCTGCGACTGGCACGAGCGCGAGCAGTACGACCTGATGGGGATCGTCTTCGACGGCCATCCGAACCTCGAGCGGCTGCTGATGCCGGAGGACTGGGAGGGTCATCCGCTGCGCAAGGACTATCCGATCGGCGGCGAGCCAGTCCGCTTCACGGACGAGGAATGAGCGTCGCTCCGCCCACGACCAGCCGGCGGTGGCCGGTCGTCGCCGACGAGCAGTACGAGGGGTCGCGCATCCCGGCCCGCGTGCCGACCGTGCTCGAGATCCCCCAGGAGCTGCTCTCGAACGAGGACGTCCTTCAGGTCAACTTCGGCCCGAACCATCCCTCAACGCACGGCGTCCTCCGCCTGATCGTCGACCTCTACGGCGAGGAGGTCGTCGGCGTCTCGGCCGTGATCGGCTACCTGCACACCGGCTTCGAGAAGTCGATGGAATCGAAGACCTACTGGAAGGGCGTCACCTTCCCCGAGCGAATCGACTACGTCGGCTATCAGAACAACGGGCTCGTGTTCGTGCTCGCGGTCGAACAGCTGCTCGAGCTCGAGGTGCCGACGAAGGCGACCTGGATGCGGATGCTGCTCTGCGAGCTCAACCGGATCCACTCGCACCTCGTCTACCTCGGCACGTCGGCTCTCGAGCTGGGCGCGATCTCGATGTTCTGGTACTGCTTCCGCGAGCGGGAGACGATCCTCGACCTGTCCGAGCTCGTGACAGGGCAGCGGATGCACACCCGCTACTTCCAGGTGGGCGGCCTGGCCGAGGACATCCCGTCGGGCTTCTTCGGAGAGTGCCGCAAGTTCGTCGACTGGATGCCACGCGCGCTCGACGACTACCGCGACATCCTGCACCGGAACGAGATCTGGCTCGAGCGGACGACGGGGATCGGCGTCCTCTCGGCGAAGGACGCGATCGCGCTCGGGCAGACCGGCCCGATCCTGCGGGCGTCGGGCGTGGACTGGGATCTTCGCCGCGACGAGCCGTACCTCAACTACGACCAGGTCGACTTCCGCGTGCCGGTCTATCCGAACGGCGACGTCTACGACCGTTACCGCGTCCGGTTGGACGAGATGGCCGAGTCGACGCAGATCGTCCGCCAGTGCCTCGACAGGCTCGAGCGGATGGAGGGGACGCCGTGGATCGCGGACGACCGCAAGGTCGTTCTGCCGCCGCGCGAGGAGCTCCACACGTCGATGGAGTCCCTCATCCATCACTTCAAGATCGTCACCGAGGGATTCCGCGTGCCGGAGGGCGAGATCTACGTGGCGGTCGAGTCGCCGCGCGGCGAGTCCGGCTGTTACCTGGTCTCGGACGGCGGTCCGAAGCCGTGGCGCATCCACTTCCGGGCCCCGTCGTTCGTCGCGCTCGAGGCGACGGCGACCTGTCTCGAGAATGCCCTCGTCGCCGACCTGATCGCGGTCGTCGGCTCGCTCGATGCGGTGATGGGGGACACGGACCGGTGACCACGTTCTACGACGAGGTGCAGGAGATCCGGGCGCGGTATCCGGAGGGGACGCGCTCGGCGATCCTGCCGGCGCTGCAGCTTGCGCAGGAGCGGCACGGTTGGCTCTCACGCGAAGCGCTCGAAGAGGTCGCGGATGCTCTTGACCTCACCCCCGCCTACTGCTATTCGGTCGCGAGCTTCTACGACATGCTCCACCTGGATCCGGTGGGCACACACACGGTCGAGGTCTGCACGAACGTGTGCTGCGGCCTCGTCAACGCGCAGGCCGTGCTCGATGCCTTCGAGCGCGAGCTCGGGGTCGCGCCCGGCGAGACGACCGAGGACGGCGCGATCACCCTGCGCGCTGTCGAGTGCCTCGGCGGCTGCTCGACGCCGACCATTGTCGCCGTCGACCACCGGTACCGCCAGTCGGTGACGCCCGAGGACGTGCCCGCGATCGTCGGGGAGCTGCGTGGTGAGTGAGACGACGGTCCGCGTAGCCGAAGGGCCTGCGCTCGTCCTGGCGGGCTACGACGGCGAGCCGCTGACCAGCCTGGCCGCGTACCGCGCTGTCGGCGGCTACGACGAGCTCGAGAAGGCGCGCGCGCAGGACCCGCAAGCGGTCATCCAGGAGCTGATCGAGTCGAACCTTCGCGGCCGCGGCGGCGCCTTCTTCCCGACGGGACGCAAGGCGAGCTTCATCCCGACGCCCGACAAGATCGCGAAGCCGATCTACATCACGGTCAACGCCGACGAGTCCGAGCCGGGGACGTTCAAGGACCGCGAGATCATGCTCAAGGTCCCCCACCGGCTGATCGAGGGCTGCCTCGTAGCCGCGCACGCGATCCAGTCGAGCCACGTCTACATCTACATCCGCGGCGAATACTCGCGCGAGTACGAGGTGCTGCAGGCGGCGGTCGACGAGGCGCGCGAGGCGGGCCTTCTCGGCGGAGTCGAGATCGTGATCCACCGTGGCGCCGGCGCCTATATCTGCGGCGAGGAGACCGCCCTGCTCGAGTCGCTCGAGGGAAAGCGCGGCCAGCCGCGGTCGAAGCCTCCGTTCCCGGCCATCTCCGGCGTCTACGCCGCGCCGACGCTGATCAACAACGTCGAGTCGATCACAACCATCCCCGCGGTTCTCGCCGTAGGCCCGGCAGAGTTCGCGCAGATCGGCGCGCCACCCGACTCGACCGGCACGCGGCTCTTCTGCCTCTCGGGCAACGTCGAGCGGCCTGGCGTCTACGAGGCGCCGCACGGGATCACGGTGCGCCACCTGGTCGACGACATCGGCGGCGGCCTCCCCGGAGGGCACACGCTCAAGGCGGTCATGATGGGCGGCTCGTCGTTCCCGGTGATGACACCGGACGACCTCGACACGGCGCTCGACGCCGACGCGCTCGGCGCGAAGGGCTACTTCATCGGCTCCGGCGTCGTCACGGTGATCGACGAGCGGACGTGCATGGTCCAGTTCGCCCTGCGGGTCGCGCAGTTCTACATGCACGAGTCGTGCGGCAAGTGCACGCCGTGCCGCGTCGGGACGCGCTGGCTTGTCCAGCTCCTGCGCGCCGTCGAGGACGGAGCCGCCCAGGAGAGCGACTTCGACCTGATGCTCGACGTCTGCGACCGGATCATCGGCAAGTGCCTCTGCGTGCTCGGCGACTCCGCGGCGATGCCGGTGGCCAGCTGCGTGACGAAGTTCCGGGACGAGTTCCGCGCGCATCTCGAGCACGGCGGCTGCCCCTTCGGTGCAGACTCGCAGCTCGCCGGCCTGTTCGCGCCGGTCGACCAGCACGCGCACACCGCGGCGGCCGAGGAGGCGCCTGTATGAGCGCCGAGCTCGTCCGGGTCACGATCGACGAGCGCGACGTGCACGTCCCGAAGGGCACGAATCTCGTGGAGACGGCGCTCGCGGCCGGGCTCGAGATCCCCGTCTTCTGCTACGAGCCGCGGCTCGGCGAGCCGCTCGGTGCCTGCCGGATGTGCCTCGTAGAGGTCGAGGGAACGCCGAAGCTCCAGGCCGGCTGCACGCTGACGGCCGTGGACGGCATGGTCGTCCGCACGGCGCGCACCTCGCAGCAGGCTGCCGAAGGCCAGAACGCGACGCTCGAGTTCATCCTCGTCAATCATCCGCTCGACTGCCCGGTCTGCGACAAGGGCGGCGAGTGCCCGTTGCAGGACCTCACCTTCCGCTACGGCCCCGGCAACACGCGCATGAGCTTCGAGAAGCTCACCTTCGAGAAGCCGATCCCGATCTCGCCCACGATCTCGCTCGACCGGGAGCGCTGCATCCTCTGCTACCGCTGCACCCGCTTCAGCGAGGGCGTCTCGGAGGACCTGCAGCTCATCGCGGCCAACCGCGGCTCGCTATCCGTGATCACGACCTTCGAGGACCTGCCGTACAAGGGCGCGTTCACCGGCAACGTGACCGAGCTCTGCCCGGTCGGCGCGCTGCTGCCGACGCAGTACCGCTTCGAGGCACGGCCGTGGGAGATCGTGGATGTGCCGACGGTCTGCGGCCTCTGCCCCGTCGGCTGCAACATCAACGCGACCGTGCGCGAGGGCAAGGTCAAGCGGATTCTCTCGCGCAACCACCCCGAGATCGACGAGGGCTGGATCTGCGACAAGGGCCGTTTCGCCTTCACGCACCTGCGCGCCGGTGACCGGCTGACGCAGCCGCTGCTGCGGGTGCGCCGCCACGGGCTCGAGGCGGTGTCGTGGGAGCAGGCGGTCGACGAGGCCGAGCGGCTGCTTCGCGAGGCGCACGGCCGGGTGGTGACCGTGTTCTCGGGCTCCGAGACCGTCGAGCAGGTGTACGCGCTCGGGACGCTGCTGCGGCGCGGGCTCGACTCGCACCAGGCAATGCTGCCGGAGGAGATCTCGGGCGGGCTCGACGCCTACCGGCTGCCACTCTCCTCGATCCGCGACGCGGACGTCGTCGTCGTGCTCGGCGAGGTGCCGGTCGTCGAGCGCGCTCCGATCGTCGACCTCTGGATCAAGGCCGCGCGCCGCAACGGCGCCCGTATCCTCGACGACGCCGACGATCCCGCGGTGGCCGAGGCGGAGCGGGTCGTCCTGATCTGGTCGGGCCCCGGCGGGCGAGGCGGCACGACGGTCGCGAAGCTTGCCGAGAAGCTCGGCCTCGCGGAGCGCGACGGCTGCGGCGCCTTCTACCTCCCCGAGACGCCGAACGGTCGCGGTGTCGCGGACGCGTGGGCGGCGTGCTGCGACGAGGAGGGTGAGGACATCGACTCGATCGGGCTGCTGGTGGTCTCCGGCGACGAGGCAGCGGGCGACGACAACGTCCGCGCCCTGGCCGAGCAGGCCGACGCGACGATCGTGATCTCGATGTTCGGCGGGCTCGCGGCCGGCTGGGCCGATCTCGTCCTGCCGGGCACGGGCTATCTCGAGCGCGACGGCACGTTCGTCAACCTCGAGGGCCGCCTCCAGCGCCTGCGCCGGACGGTGACGCCGCCGTGCCCGGACGAGCTCGAGTGGATCGCGGAGCTCGCCGCGCGCTTCGACGTCGATCTCGCCCCCTATCCCGCGGCGATCTTTGCCGAGGTCTCCCAACGCGTATATGGCAGCCTGGCGTACGGCGAGGTCGGCGAGGTCGCGCCGCTTCGCGGCTATCCGGAGGCGCCGGAGCAGGTCGCCCGCCAGCCGCTGCCGGTGCCGGAGCAGAAGGCCCGGCGCGGCCAGATCCGGCTCGTCGCCTACAAGCCGCTCTTCTCCGGGCCCGCGGTCGAGCGCGTGGCCGAGCTCCAGTTTCAGCGGCCGCAGCCCGAGCTCGAGCTCTCGGCCGACGATGCGCGCCGGCGCAAGATCGCGAACGGCGACCTCGTCACGGTCGGCTCGAACGGCAGCGCGATCACGCTGCCGGCGCGCGTGAACCGGCGCCTTCGCGCGGGCATCGCACGCGTCGCGCTCGAGCACTCGGACGGGCTCCACGGCATCGTCGAGATCGCCAAGGCGGAGAAGGTCAGCGCATGAACGAGCCGTGGTGGATCGCGCTGATCGAGGCGGTGGTCATCATCAACATCCTCCTCGGCCTCTTTGCCTACCTGACGCTGATCGAGCGGAAGGTGATGGGACGGATGCAGCTCCGCTACGGGCCCAACCGCGCCGGCAAGTTCGGCCTGCTCCAGCCGATCGCCGACCTCGTCAAGCTCATCCGCAAGGAGGCGTTCTCGCCGGCGGCCGTCATCGACCTGCCCTACATCCTGGCGCCGATCGTCTCGGCCTTCACCGCACTCGCCGCCTTCGCGTTCATCCCGTTCGGACCGGGATGGACGGTGAACGGCTGGCACATCAACGGAGAGGTCGCGAACGTCTCGATCGGCCTGATCGCGATCTTCGCGCTCGGCTCGATCGGGATCTACGGCTTCATCGTCGGCGGCTGGGCGTCGGAGTCGAAGTTCTCGATCCTCGGCGCGATGCGGACCTGCGCGCAGCTCGTCTCGTACGAGGTCTCGCTCGCGCTCAGCGTGCTCGGCGTCGTCATCCTCGGCCGCTCGCTCAACCTGCCGGAGATCGTCGCCCGCCAGGGCTCGTTTCTCCCCTACGCGGCACCGCAGTTCATCGGCCTGGTCATCTTCCTCATCGCTGGGATCGCCGAGACGAGCCGCGCCCCGTTCGACCTTCCCGAGGCCGAGCAGGAGCTGGTGGCGGGTTACCACACCGAGTACTCGGGGATGCGCTGGGGCCTCTTCCAGATGGCCGAGTACGTCAACCTGATCACGCTCTCGGGCCTGATGGTGACGCTGTTCTTCGCCGGCTGGCACGGGCCGTGGCACATCGGGCCGATCTGGTTCGTGCTCAAGACCATGGGCGTCCTGTTCGTCTTCATCTGGCTGCGGACGACGCTGCCCCGGCTCCGCTACGACCAGTTGATGCGGTTCGGCTGGAAGGTGCTGCTGCCGGTCGCGACCGTGAACGCCGTCGTAACGGCCGCGTTGGTCGTGGGGTTCGGCGGATGAGTCCTCAGCCGATGGAAACGCTGAAGGGCTTCGGGGTCACCTTCAAGCAGATCTTCAAGAAGCCGATCACCCAGCAGTACCCGGAGTACAAGCGGCCGGTGTACCCGCGCTTCCGCGGCCGGCACCGGCTGCACGTCTTCGAGAACGGGCTGGAGAAGTGCGTCGGCTGCTCGCTCTGCGCGGCGGCTTGCCCCGCGGACTGCATTCGTGTCGTCGCGGCCGAGAATACGCCGGACAACCGCGTCTCGGCCGGCGAGCGCTACGCGCGGATCTACGAGATCAACCTCAGCCGCTGCATCTTCTGCGGCTACTGCGAGCTCGCCTGCCCGTTCGACGCGATCACGCTCGGCAACGAGTTCGAGATCTCGGAGTACAACCGCGACGACCAGATCTACACGAAGGACATGCTCCTGGCGCCGCCGGTGAAGGAGTGGCCCGTCGCGGATCGGGACATGTTCGACACGCCGATTCCCTTCTACAAGTCGGACTCGTGAGCACGCTCGTCGTCGCCTCTTCGGCCGGGAATGTGCTCGTCTGGATCGTCTGGGTCGTGGCCGGGTTCTCGTGCCTCGCGGCCGGTGTCGCCGTCATCTCGTTCACGAACCCGTTCTTCTCGGCGCTCGCGCTGATCGGGAACCTCGCCTCGCTCGCGGTCATGTACCTGCTGCTCTCGGCGGAGTTCGTCGCGGCCGCGCAGGTGCTCGTCTATGCGGGCGCGGTCGTCGTGATGTTCCTGTTCGTGATCGCGTACGTCGGACCGCGGCACGAGACCCCGTGGTCCGGCGGCCCGGGCTGGCAGACCGTCGCCGCGGTGGGGGCGGCGGCCGCGCTGCTCGTCGAGATCGTCGTCGCGATCGGGCTGGAGGCAGGCGGCAGCCTTTCCCACTCGGGTGAGGTCGGCGCGGCTTTCGGCTCGCCGGGGTGGATCGGCCGCGTCTTCCTCGTCGACCACCTGCTCGCCTTCGAGATCACGTCGATCGTCCTGCTCGTCGCGGCCGTCGGGGGCGTCATCCTCGGGACGCACGTCCGCCGCGTGCAGGGGGAAGGGGTGGCCGGCTGATGCTCGGCCCCGGCGTCGCCTGGTACATCGCGGTCGCGGCGTTCCTGTTCGGGATCGGCGCACTCGGCGTCCTGATCCGCCGCAACACGCTCGTCGTGCTGCTCTCGCTCGAGCTGATGCTGAACGCGGGGAACCTCGCGCTGATCGCGTTCTCGCGCCACTTCCACAACGGCGCGGGCCAGATCTTCGCGCTCGCCGTGATGGCCATCGCCGCGTCGGAGGTCTGCGTCGGGCTCGGTCTCGTCGTCGCGCTGAACCGGAAGCAGCTCTCGCTCGACGTCGACAAGCTCTCGGAGCTGCGCGGATGACCGGCGGCTCCTGGCTCTGCCTGCTCGCGCCGCTCGCCGGCACGATCCTGATCCTGCTTTGTGGGACGCGGATCCCGCGCGTCGTCGCCGCCTGGATCGCGACGACGAGTGTCTTCGTCGGCTTCGGCGGCGCAGTCTGGACTTTCGTCGTCATGCAGTCGCGACAGCCCGAGTCGCGCTCGGAGATCACGACCGCGTGGACCTGGCTCCAGTCGGGGAGCTTCAAGGTTGGCCTCGAGCTCCTCGTCGACCCTCTGAGCGTGGTGATGATGCTGATCGTCAGCGGGGTCGGCGGCCTGATCGTCCTCTACTCGATCGGCTACATGGACGGCGACGACGAGGAACGCCGCTACTTCGCGTACATCTCGTTC
>DASXJG010000060.1:0-4004 GCA_036497525.1 Gaiellaceae bacterium | reverse complement strand
GATGGGACGGCAACGGGTACCCAGACAGGCTCTCCGAGGAAGGCATCCCGTTGGGGGCGCGGATCTTCGCCGTCGTCGACTCGCTCGACGCGATGACCGACAAGCGCCCCTACCGCTTGCCGGTCAGCTGGGAGGCAGCGGCTGAGGAGATCCGCCGCTGCCGTGGCAGCCAATTCGACCCGGACATCGTCGACGGCTTCGAAGCGTGTGAGGCCGATCTCCATCGCCTCTACAGCCAGGAGCTCGCCGCGGCCTGACACTGGGAGGGCTCCGGACCTTCGGCGATCTCGTCCTTCAGGCGCTCTCGCAGCAGGCCGAGCATCGCGCGTCGAAGACGACGATCGTTCCTTCGCGGTCGAGCTCGACCAGCCCCGAGTCACCTCCGGTCGCCAGGGCCCGCGATACCTCGTCGTCGCCGTCGCGGCTGCGGATCTCGGCGACGAGCACGCTGCAGGTGGCCGGCTCGTTCGCCTCCTTCTTCCTCAGCGGCGACCAGAGGTCGGGATAGGCTCGGCGGCGTGAGCGTCGAGTTCCGGCCGATGCGGGACGACGAGTTCGCGGACTGGCTTCCGCTGATGCGCGACCGGTACGCGGAGGACATGATCGCCAATGCCGCTCTCCCACCCGAGCGAGCCAGGTCGAAGGCCGTGGACGACGTCGAGCGCCTGTTCCCCGGCGGGGAGCCGTCTCCCGATCAGCTGGTCTTCGTGATCGAGGCGGACGGCGACCCGGTGGGCAACTTGTGGCTGGCGGAGCGCGACGACTCCTTCCAGCGCGCCCTGTTCGTGTACGACATCCGCGTCGAGGAGTCGCAGCGCGGCAAGGGCTACGGGAAAGCCGCGATGATCTTTGCCGAGCAAGAGGCGCGCCGGCGTGGCCACGACAGGGTCGCGCTGAACGTCTTCGGCGGGAACGAGGTCGCGCGGAGCCTCTACCGGTCGCTCGGCTACGACGAGAATGCCGTGGCGATGAGCAAGAGGGTCTAGGACCCGCCCGAGCGCAGCGATCTGCCATGGGTCGTACCTCCTCGTGTTCTTCGAGGAGAAACGACCGCGCGACGAGTCTGGATGCGCTAAGCCGTCTTCAGGCCGACGGGACAGGCGACGCCGGTGCCGCCGAGGCCGCAATAGCCGTTCGGGTTCTTGGCGAGGTACTGCTGGTGGTACGGCTCCGCGTAGTAGAACGGCCCCGCCGGCGCGATCTCGGTCGTGATCTCGCCGTACCCGGCTCCCGCGAGCTCGGCCTGGTACATGTCGCGCGACGCCTCCGCGGCCTCCCGCTGCGCGTCATTCGCCCAGTAGATCGCCGACCGGTACTGCGTGCCGCGGTCGTTGCCCTGGCGCATGCCCTGCGTGGGATCGTGGTTCTCCCAGAACAGGCGCAGGATGCCGTCGAGCGAGATCACCGCCGGGTCGAAGACGACGAGGACGGCCTCCGTATGGCCGGTGCGCCCGCCGCACACCTCCTCGTACGTCGGATTCGGCGTGTAGCCGCCGGCGTAGCCGACCGCCGTCGTGTAGACGCCGTCGGCCTGCCAGAACACGCGCTCGGCGCCCCAGAAGCAGCCCATCCCGACGACGAGCTGCTCCATCTGCTCCGGGAACGGAGGCTGGAGCGGAGTCCCGAGCACATCGTGCCGCTCGGGCACCTGGATCGGAGTGTCGCGCCCGGGGAGCGCATCCTCCGGTGCTACCTGATCGACCTTCTTCGTGAAAAGGAACATGCCTCCAGCTTACGCCGTGCATCCTCACCTCCGCCTCACCGACCGCACCTAGCTTGAGACGGTGATCGAGGCTCGCGAGCTGACGAAGGACTACGGCGAAAAGCGCGCGGTCGACGGGCTCACCTTCACGGTGCAGCCGGGGATCGTGACGGGCTTTCTCGGCCCTAACGGGTCCGGCAAGTCCACGACGATGCGCCTGATCCTCGGGCTCGATTCGCCTACCGACGGCGACGTCACGGTCAACGGCCGCCACTACCGCGACCACCCGTCGCCGTTGTACGAGGTCGGCGCGCTCCTCGAGGCGCGCTCCGTCCATACCGGACGCTCGGCGTACAACCACCTGCTCGCGCTGGCGCAGACGCACGGGATCCCGAAGCGGCGCGTCACGGAGCTCATCGACCTCGTCGGCCTGCACGACGTTGCTCGCAAGCGTTCCGGCCAGTTCTCGCTCGGCATGGGCCAGCGCCTCGGCATCGCAGCGGCGCTGCTCGGTGACCCGAAGACGGTGATGCTCGACGAGCCCGTCAACGGGCTCGATCCGGAGGGAATCCACTGGGTGCGCAACCTCCTCAAGGGCCTCGCAGCCGAGGGACGAACCGTCTTCGTCTCCTCCCACCTGATGAGCGAGATGGCCCTCACCGCAGACCACCTGATCGTGATCGGCCGCGGCAAGCTGATCGCGGACACGAGCGTCGACGACTTCGTCGCCCGCGCCTCGACTTCGCACAAGGTCGTGCTGGTCCGGTCACCCGAGGCTGAGCGCCTGCGCCACGCGCTCGCCGGCCCGACCGTCTCGTTCGTCGAGGCCGACCGCGGCGCGCTCGAGGTGCACGGGCTGACGGCGGAGCAGGTCGGGGACGCCGCCGCCGCCGCAGGGATCGCCCTGCACGAGCTGACGCCGCACCAGGCATCGCTCGAGGAGGCGTTCATGGACCTCACCCGCGACGACCTCGAGTTCGCGACCGAGATCGAAGAGGCCGTCGCGTGAGCACGCTTGCTCCCCAGGTGCGGCTGCCGCGGCTCGAGACGAACGGGCACGTCACCTTCCCCGGCGTGCTCCTGTCGGAGTGGACGAAGCTCCGCTCGGTGCGGTCGACGAAGTGGTCGCTGGGCGCCGGCTTCTTCCTCGCGATCGCCTTCCCGATCCTCTTCGCCGTCGTCACCCGGACGCACTGGCATTCGATGTCACCGCACGACCGCGCGGATCGGCACCCGCTCGACATCGCGCTGGCCGGCGTCAACGTCGCGCAGCTCGCCATCGCCGTCCTCGGCGTGCTGCTCATCACGGCCGAATACTCGACCGGCTCGATCCGCTCGACCTTCACCGCCGTGCCGAAGCGGCTGCCCGTGCTCTGGGCAAAGCTCCTCGACTACGCGGTCGTCTCGTTCGTGCTCGCGGTCCCGGCCGTGCTCGTGAGCTTCTTTGCGAGCCAGGCGATTCTCGCGAACATTCAGCCACTACAGATCTCCTTCACGCATCCGGGCGTCGCGCGGGCAGTGCTCGGCGGCGCGCTCTACGTGATGCTCGTCGGGATCTTCGCCCTCGCGCTGGGCGCGATCGTGCGCAACACCGCGGGCGGCATCGCGAGCTTCGCGGCGATCTTCTTCGTGCTGCCGCCGCTCATGAATGTTCTCCCGCTGAGCTGGAACCACGCGATCAGCCAGTACCTCCCGCTGGAGTCCGGGGGACAGCTCTTCGCCCTCCACCACGGGGCGCACACACTGAGGCCGTTGACGGGCGGGCTCGTCTTCGCCGCCTACTGCGCCGCCGCGATCGTGATCGCGGCCGTGCTCCTGGCGCGCCGGGACGTCTAGACGAACAAGCCCGCGCGCCTGCGACCATTGGGAGCGTGAGCACGGGCGAATCCAGCGGAGAGGGGGTCCTGGGGGACGCCGCTACGGCCGGCTCGGCCGACGCCGGCGGCTTGGGGCGCCGCCTGGCCCGCCTGCTCGGCGGCGAGGAGCGGACGCGGGTCATCCTGGTCCTCGCCGCCGTACTCGGGTTGAGCGGCGCCGACGCCGCGACCGTGGGCGCGTCGGCGACCGAGCTGCGCGCGGGCCTCCACATCAACAACACGGACATCGGCCTGCTCGTCGCCGTGAGCTCGCTCGTGGGCGCGTTCGCCACGCTGCCGTTCGGCGTCCTGGCCGACCGGGTGACAAGAACGCGCGTGCTCGGCTTCACGATTCTCCTCTGGGGCGTCGCGATGCTCTGGAGCGCGACGGCGTCGAGCTTCACGGAGCTCCTCTGGACGCGGCTCTTCCTCGGCGCCGTCACCGC
>DASXJG010000059.1:0-22743 GCA_036497525.1 Gaiellaceae bacterium | reverse complement strand
GGTGCGCGCGCGCTCGCTGTATGTGAAAAGGCTTGGCATAGCCTGCGTACCCAGGGTAGCAACCGCTCCCGCCGAGTCCGTCCGAGCCCGGACCTACGATCCGGCCATTCACGATCGGAGGTGAGCGGTGGTGGCGAAACGCGAGGCTGAAGAGCTCCTGCTGATCGAGGAGGCCGATGCCTGGTTCGAGTACCTCGAGGCGACTCGGAGCCAGTCCCACGGCCGTTACCACGAGATCGAGCCCTGGGCCTGGGCCCGCCTGTCGCAGCGCTTGCGGGCGATCAAGGCGCGGCGCGCGCGGCTGAGGCCCGCGGCCGCGGCTTAGAAACGAGCTCGAAGCGCCCGCGCGCGGCTTGGCCGAGCGCGAGCGTCCCGCCGTAGGCGACCGCGGCCTGGACCGCCCAGCCGGCCATAGGAAGCCGATCGAGGAGGTCACGAGCCACGGCGCGCAGCCCGAGGCCGGCCCCCAGAGTGGCAAGAAGCTCCGGCAGCCGTTCGCGCCCGCTGTCCTCTCCGTGAGCCTGCGCGAGCCGCAGCACGAGCCGTAGCTCGTTGAGCATCAGGACCGGCAGGTCGCGCCCGGGAACCCAGACGGCAGCGGCCAGCAGTGCGTTCCTGCGGGCGAAGGACTCGACGAGCTGTTCGCAGACCGCCTTGCGGATCAGCGGCACTCGGGCGGCGAGCGGCGCCCCGCGCTCGCCGAGCCGCGCCGCGATCGTGCGGGCGATTGCGTCGAGCGGAAAGCTCTGACCTGCCGGGACGATGTCGGTCGCGAGCACGTATGGGATCGCGACGTCGCCGGACGGCGCGCCCGCAACGACGGCCACGATCGGCACATGCGCCCGGCTGGCGCGCCGCAGCAACTTCACGTCGTCCTCGGTCGCGCCGCCCGCCAGAACGTGAACGTAGACGTCCGCGCCTTCGGGATCGCCGAGACGCACGGCGGACGGATCCGCGCCGCCGCGGAAGAACTGTTGCCGCAGCACGGGCGCGAGATCGCTCGCACCCCCGACTGCGAGAACGTGGTTGCCCTCCCCCGAGGCGGCGACCTGCAGCATCAGCCGCCGCAGGGCCGCGAGCGAGAACGGCAGCCTGGGCGCCACTATCTCCGGCGCGAGTAGCGCGAGACGCGGCCGCGCGCGTGGATCGCCAGCAGTACGCCCATCGCGGCGAGGTTCGCGATCAGGGACGAACCGCCGACGCTCACGAACGGAAGCGGAATGCCGGTGATCGGCGCGATCCCCATCGTCATGCCGACATTGATGAAGATCTGGAAGAGCAGCGCGACGACGATCCCGCCGGCGACGACGGCCGAGTAGAGGTCGCGCGCGACGGTGACGACGCGCAGCCCGCGCCAGAGCACGAGGAGGTAGAGCCCGAGCAGGAGCGCCGCCCCCACGAAGCCTCGCTGCTCGGCGAAGCCCGCGAACACGAAGTCCGTCTGGCTCTCGGGCAGGAAGCCGAGGCTGACCTGCGTCGCGCCGTTCGGACCGCGACCCTTGATCTGCCCCGAGCCGACCGTCGTAATCGACTGCTCGACGTTGTACCGCGCGGCGACGGGACAGGTGGACGGATGCGTGAAGCAGGTGAGTCGCTGCTGCTGGTAGCTCTTGAGCACGTCGACGCCCGCGGCAGGCGCGGCCCAGAGGACGCCGACCGCGACGATCACGACGGCCCCGCCCAGCACGGCGAGGTGCCGCCACGGAGTCCCTGCGACGAAGAGCATCGCGGCGAGCGCCGCGAAGTAGACGAGCGCCGTGCCGAGATCCGGCTGGGCGAAGACGAGCACGGCAGGCACGAGACCTAGCCCGACGACCTTCAGCGTCGTCTCCCAGCTGCCGATCAGGCGCTCGCGCTCGGAGAGCATCCCTGCGAGGGCGAGAACGAACAGCAGCTTCCCGAATTCGGACGGCTGGAAGGTGAAGAAGCCGAGGCTGATCCAGCGGGTCGATCCGTGCGCGGCGTGCCCGACGAGCAGGACGAAGGCGATCACCACGGAGGTGCCGATGAAGATCGCGCGCCAGTAGCGGCGGTACATGTCGGGGTCGACGAGCGCGGCGACCACGAGCACGACGCCACCGACGGATGCATAGAGGATCTGGCGGTTGAGGTAGTAGCTCGGGTCGTGTGGGACGGCGAACTTCGTGATCCCTGCGACGCCCCAGAGGCCGACGACGACGAGCGCCCCGACGCCGAGCAGCAGCACCCAGTCGAGCGAGCGGACGACGCTGAGCAGAGCCGGCGCTTCGCGCTCCGCGCGTAGTCCCGCCCGTTGTGATCCCGCGTACTCGAGCATCAGTCGGAGTGGATGGGTCCTGTCTGCGTCACCGGAACACCGAAGAACTTGGCGAAGACTCGCTCGGCCGCCGGCGCCGCTGCGGTGCCGCCGTGGCCCCCATTCTCGATCACGGCGCAGACGACGAGCTTCGCGTCGTTTGCGGGACCATAGCCGCACCACCAGGACTGGTCCCGCTCGCCCTTGAAGTTCGGCAGCGTGACGATCTTCTGCGCGGTTCCGGTCTTGCCGGCGATCGGCACCGGGAAGCTGCCGAACACGCCGTACGAGGTGCCGAACGAGTCGTTCGTGCCCTCGTAGAGACCCTGCTGGACGGCCTTCAGGTACTTCGGGTCGAGGCCGGGGATCGGCCGCGGAGTCGGCGGAGCGGCGGTCGGCACGATCGTCCCGTTCGGGTTTTCGACGTCCATCAGGACGTGCGGCATGACGAGCTTGCCGCCGTTCGCGATCGCCGCGTAGAAGCGCGCCATCTGGAGCGGGGTGACGAGCAGGTCGCCCTGACCGATGCCGAGCTGGATCGAGTCGCCGGGCTTCCAGAGGCGGTCGACCTGCCAGCAGCACGGATCGGTCGCGCGGGTGAATCTCCGGCGCTTGTACGCGATCGTCGGCACGGTCCCGGGCTGCTGGGTCCCGAGGCCCATGCCTACCGTCCGCCCGAAGCCGAACGCCCTGGCCCACCGCTGGATGGGCTGGCCACGGTCGGGCCCCAGCTCGTAGATCGCGTTGGCGGCGCGATAGAAGTACGTGTCGCACGACTGCGCCAGTGCGGTCGGCAGGTCCATCCCCTGGTTCACGAACCGGTCCCAGTTGTGCCAGGTCCGGTGGGAGCGATCCTCGGGGGCCCTGTAGGTGCCGGTGCAGGAATAGAAGCTGTATGGCTTGATCAGGTGCTCCTGTAGCGCGGCGATTGCGGTGAGCGGCTTGAAGGTCGAGCCAGGCGGATACGTGACGTCGAGCGCGCGGTCGAGCGACGGGTAGTTCTTGTCGAGCGCGGATTTCGCCGTCCCGAGGCCCTGCGCGTTGAGCGCACGCGTGGTCACCCGCCCGCTGTAGACCGCCGGGTTGTAGGTCGGCGACGAGGCGAGCGCGAGGATCGAGCCGTCCTGCGGGTTGAGCGCGACGATCGCCCCGCCGTCCGCCGCCCACTCGCCGGTGTTGCGGGCGACCTGGATGCCGTAGTCAAGCGCCTTCTGGGCGGCGAGCTGCAGGCCCGTGTCCAGCGTCAGGCGCACGGTCTGCCCGGTCTGCGGCTGCGTCGTGAGCGTCCGCGGGCTGCGCGGACGCCCGAGGGAGTCGACGCGCACACGGGCCGAGCCGGCGATGCCCCGGAGGTACTTGTCGAACGACGACTCGACTCCGGTCTGGCCGATCTCGTCGCCCGGCTGGTAGCCGGCCTTCCCGAGCGTCTCCAGCTGGCCGGGCGAGATCTGGTGCACGTAGCCGAGGAGCTGCGAGGCAAGCGCCCCGTGCGGGTAGCGGCGGATGTAGCTCCGCGCCAGCGTCACGCCGGGGAAGTTGCCGGCCCGCTCCTGGAGGTACGTGAGCATCGGAGGCGGGGTCTCCGGACGAACGACGATCGGGTCGAGCAGGTCGCCCTCCTTGCGGCGCTGGACGATCTGCTTCGTGATCTGGCGCAGCCCCGCCCCGGTGACGTGCGACAGCGCGCGCAGCTCGGCCACGCGGCGCGCGTAGTCCTTCGGGAGCCCGGACGGCCAGAGCTCGACTGCGGTGACCTGCGCGTTCGTGACGAGCACGTTGTTGTTCCGGTCGACGATCGGCCCGCGCGGAGCCTCGACCCTCACCGTCCGGACCTGGTTCGCCTGCGCCCGCGCGGCGTACTGCGGGCCCGCGAGGACCTGCAGCGCCCACAGACGCAGGATCAGCGCCACGAAACCGATGACGACCAGCCCGCCGAGCAGCGCGACCCGCCGCGCGCGCTTCGGCGTCAGCCGGTACGGCTCGACCGCAGGCTGCTCGCCCTCGGTCTTGTCGGGGCGCGCGGAGGAAGCCGGGCCCGAAACCGGCGGCCGAGCGGTGGTGCTAGCCAAGCAGCTGCACCTCCGCCGTCAGCTCGTCGCGCTGAGCCGGGCGTAGCAACCGCCGCACCAGCGCGTAGATCGGCGCGGTGATGATCAGGTTGAGGACGATCGCCGGGACGAGGCTGCGAACGACCGCACCGGCAGGCGCGCTCTCGCCGAGCACGAAGTGCACCACGAGCAGTCCGAGCTCGTAGAGGACGGTCACGACGGCGACCGACAGGAACGGCGCGTGCGCCCGGTCGCGTCCGGTCGTCTCCCCGTAGCGCCCGATCCAGTAGCCCGCGAGCGTCAGGACGAGCGAGCTGAGCCCGAGCATGCCAAGCGTCGCGGTGTCGACGACGAGGCCCGCGAAGAAGCCTCCGACGGCGCCGACGACGCTGCCGCGGAGGAGCGAGAGCGCGACGAGCGAGACGAGCAGGACGTCGGGTACCGCGCCGAAGAGGTGCAGATCCGAGAAGATCGAGACCTGCACGATCGCGGCCACGAACAGCAGCACCGCGGCCTTGACGCCGTCGAGAGCGGTCATCGGCGCGATCTGGTGGGGACGAGCGCGGCTACCGCGTCGAGCGAGCCGAGGTTTGCATAGGGCTGCACCTGTACCTGGAGGAAACTCGCCGTGTCGCTGGCGCCGACGGAGGAGACGCGGCCGATCGGGATCCCGTACGGATAAAGGTCCGGGAAGCGCGCGCTGTGGGTGCCGGCGGTCACGATTCTGTCACCCTGCTTGACGACGAGCTGCTTCTGGACCTCGTCGAGCGCGAGCGTCCCGCTCGGTCCTGTCCGGATGCCTCCACGCACGCCGGTGCTGAGGTCGCGGGCGGCGACGAAGCTGTCCGGGTCGCTGAGCAGGGTCACGATCGCCGTGTCCGGGAAGACGTTCGAGACGCGTCCCACCAGACCGACGCCGCTCACGACCGGGGAGTTGATCCGCAGCCCCGAGGACGAGCCCGCGGCAATCTCCAGCGTGTGCGTGAACGGGCCTGCCGGGGACGAGATGACCTCGACGTTGACCGGGCGGAAGTCCTTCGGGAACGTCGGCTCCTGCTCATAATGCAGGAGCCCCGGGAGCTGCGAGTACTTCGCCGCGCTCGCCCGCGCGCTGATCGCGTCCCTGCGGAGCTCCTCGAGCTGCTTCTTGAGCTTCGCGTTCTCGGACTTCGCGCTCGACAGGCTGTGGAGGTAGTCGTACCCGTCGCGAAACGGCGCGGCGACCCGAGTGGCGGCGATCTGGAACGGACGCAGCGCGGTAGAGCCTGCGCCCTGGACGTCGTGGAGCGCTCCGGCCGTCGGCGAACGGAACGAGACCGTGAGCAGGGTCAGGGCGGCCAGGACGAGGACGACGACGACTGCCCGGCGAATGAGCGCTCTGCGAGCCTGGGACGGACGTGGAGCCGGCTTCGAGCGCTGGACCGACGAGGCGAGCACCGCCGCGCGCGCGCTGCGACTAGGTGGAGCCACTGCGACAGGTTACCTCCGGCTCCGGCGAACGGGTGCGTTCGCGCCCGCGAGCGCTAGTACCTGCGGCCGTTGCGCCTGCGGGCGCGGTTGGAGCGGTGGATCGCCTCGAACTCCTCGAGGCTGCGTCCGGAGCCGACTGCGACGCACGTGAGCGGGCTCTCGGCCAGGTGGACCGGCATCTGGGTCTCGTGGCGGAGCCGCTCGTCGAGGCCGGTGAGGAGCGCGCCGCCTCCGGCGAGGACGATGCCGCGGTCCATGATGTCCGCTGCCAGCTCGGGCGGCGTCTTGTCCAGCGTCGACTTGATCGCGTCGAGGATCTGAGTCACCGGCTCGTCGAGGGCGCGCCGGATCTCCTCCGAGGTGAGGATCACCGTCTTAGGCAGGCCCGTGAGCATGTCGCGGCCGCGCACCTCCGCCTGCAGCTCCTCCTTGAGATCCCAGGACGAGCCGATCTCGAGCTTGATCTCCTCGGCCGTCTGCTGGCCGATGAGGAGCTTGTAGTCGCGCTTGATGTGGTTGATGATCGCGTCGTCCATCTCGTCGCCGCCGACGCGCAGCGACTGCGAGACGACGATCCCGCCCAGCGAGATCACGGCGACCTCGGTCGTGCCGCCGCCGATGTCCACGATCATGTTCCCGGTCGGCTCGGCAACAGGGAGCCCGGCGCCGATCGCTGCCGCCATCGGCTCCTCGATCAGATACGCCTGGCGCGCGCCGGCCGCGATCGTGGCGTCCTCGACGGCCCGCTTCTCGACGCCCGTGACGCCGGAAGGGACGCAGACCACGACGCGCGGGTGCGCGAAGCGATTCTGGTGCACCTTCTGGATGAAGTGCCGGAGCATCTGCTCCGTGACGTCGAAGTCGGCGATCACGCCGTCCTTGAGCGGCCGGATCGCCTGAATCGTCCCCGGTGTCCGCCCGAGCATCCGCTTCGCCTCGACGCCTACCGCGTGCACCTCGCCCGAGCGCTGGTCGATGGCGACCACCGACGGCTCCGAGAGGACGATGCCGCGGCCGCGCACGTAGACGAGCGTGTTCGCCGTGCCCAGGTCCACCGCCATATCGCGGCCACCGAAGCCGGTTAATCCAGAGAAGAGCCCCATAAGACCGCCCCGAGTCTATCCGCAAAGCCAGGAAGCCTTTATGGAGGCGCGACTCCCGCGTCACGGCTTTCCGCCTAGGTTCGGGACGAGCGAACGACGGAGGCGAATGTGAACGTGGTGACGCTGATCGGCAACCTCGCGACCGACGTGGAGCTGCGCGAGGTCGGGCCCGAGAAGAAGGTGGCGAGCTTCGTGCTCGCGGTGGATCGCGCGAGCCGCGACGGAGGCGCGGACTTCGTGACCGTGTCGGCCTGGGACCGGCAGGCGGAGCTGTGCGCCGAGTATCTCGGCAAGGGACGGCGGATCGCCGTCGACGGACGGCTCAAGTCCCGTTCCTGGGAAGAGGAGGGCAAGCGGCGCAGCGCGATCGAGGTCGTCGCGCGCCGCGTCGAGTTCCTGGGCGGCGGCCCGCGGCGCGACGAGGAGGAGGCTGGAGGCGACGTGATCCCGTTCGAGGGCGCCGGTGGCGGCAGGCTAGAGCGAATCGACGAAGCCCTCGATCGCAGCGAGGCAGGCATCCGGGCGCTCGCCGATCAGGAGGTGGCCGCAGCCGGCGATCGTGCGTAGCGGCGCGCCCAGGCGGCGGGCGTACTCGATCCCGTCCTCGAGCCGGACCCAGTTGTCGCTGGCGCCCCAGAGGCAGAGGCACGGACAGGCGACGCGGTCGAGCTCCGTGCGCGGATCCGAGGCGAGGAGCGCGCGGCCCGCCTGGCGCGTGTCGGTGTGATGTGCAGGCCCCACGAGGAAGGCTTCGGCAGCCTCGGGCTCGAGCGCGTCCGGATCCGCCACGCCCCACCAGCCGAACGCAGCCCGCCGGCCGAGGCGCGAGTGTGCCCATGCGTGGCGGTAGGGCGCTATCAAGCGCCCCGGCTTTGCGGCTCCGAGGACGCTGAGCGTCACCCGGGCGGCCCGGGTCGCCGAGCCGATCCCGGCAGCACCGGCGAGGACGAGCCCGCGCACCGCGTCCGGGCGCAGGACGGCCGCCCGGAGCGCGACGAGGCCGCCGAGCGAATGCCCGACCCAGACTGCTCCGCGCATCTCCTCCGCGTCGGCGATGCCGAGCACCGCGTTCGCAAGCGCGTCGACGTCGTGCGCTTCGGGCAGCAGCGACGAGCTCCCATGGCCCGGCAGATCGGGAACGAGGACGCGGTGGCGAGCCGCGAGCGCGGGTGCGAGCGCCCGCCAGTTGTCGATCGTGCCGCCCAGCCCGTGCACGAGGACGAGCGGCGTGCCGTCCCCCGCGACCGCATAGCCAAGCCGCGTTCCGCCTCGCTCGAGCTCGCGCTGGTCGAATCCCTCCAACCGGTGTTTGCCGTCCGTCACCCGAGAGGCATATTCTTCACGCAATGGATTCTTCTGCAGGGCGGGCCGAGTGATGTCCGCGAAGCCGACAATCAAGGGTGCGATCTAGCCCGCCAGCGCGTTACGCGCGGCGGGCTTTTTCGTTCCCCGAAAGGAGCCCAACCGATGGCAAATCACCTCACGCCCGAAGAACTGTCGAAAGAGCTCGGTCTCGACCGGCAGGAGGTGATCAAGGTGTGCGTCGAAGAGGGCGTGCCGATCTACCACGGAAAGATCGACAAGTACCTCTTCCAGGCGCAGCTGCAGGCACTCGGGGCGACGCAGCCCCAGCACTGACCAACGCTATCGCGCGTCAGGCGGACTTCTTCGCCGGCGCCTTGCGAGACCGCGATCGGGAGCCGCCCTTCGAGGCGGCTTTCCCGTCTGTGGAGCCCTCCGCCGAGCGGCGGCTCTGCGCGTCGACGACGCTCTGGCGTAGCGCCTCCATCAGGTCGATCACGGGCGCCTCGGCGATCGGCTCCGGCGCGACGATCTCCTGGCCGGCGAGCTTCGCCTCGAGCATCTGCGCGAGGTCGCGGCGGTAGTCGTTCACGAAGTCCTCCGGCGTCCACTCGCCGGCGAGGCTCGAAATGACCTGTTCGGCAAGCTGCAGCTCGGCCTTCTGCACGTCGGTCTCGGCCACCGCTTCTTCGATCTCGTCCTTCGCGCGGACGTCTTCGGCAAAGAAGAGCGTCTCGAGCAGCAGCGCTCCGGCTCTGGCGCGGATGAGGCAGAGGTTCTCCTTGCCCCAGAGCACGAACTTGCCGACCGCCGCCATTCCCGAGTCCTCCATCGCGCGGAGGAGGAGGACGTAGGGCTTGCGCTGCGCCTCGGCGTCGGCGGGGGCGAGGTAATAGGTGCGGTCGAAGTAGACGGGATCGACGTCCTCGAGCCGGACGAAGCGGAGGATCGCGATCGACTGCGAGCGCGTCAACGCCACAGCCTCGAGGTCGGATTCCTCGACGAGCACGTACTGCCCCTTGGCGAACTCCCAGCCCTTGACAAGCTCGTCGGGCTCGACGTCGCGCTCGTGCACGGGGCACCAGCGCTTCTGCTTGATCGGCGTCCCGCACTCGCGGTGCAGCGTCCGGAAGGACACGTCCTGCCGCTGGGTGGCGAGCGCCAGCCCCACGGGGATGTTGACGAGCCCGAAGCTGATCGATCCGTTCCAGATGGTCCGCATTGGCATTTCCAGTTTAGTTAGGGACCGGTGCAATTCTCGATTCTCATCGCCTTCCCTTCCTCAATACGATTGCCCGATGCAAGTGCGCACGACGCCTGAGCTCTGGCGCGACATCGTCAGCGGCGCGCCCGACGAGCCCGCATATCTCGAGGAGCAGGACGACGGCTGGCGGCCCGTGTCGTGGGACGAGGCGGCCGAACGGGTCGACTCGCTCGCGCAGGGGCTGCTGGCGCGCGGCGTTCGCAAGGGCGACCGCGTGGCGGTGCTGTCGCGCACGCGGCTCGAGTGGATCCTGCTCGACTGGGCGGTGATGTCGATCGGCGCCGTCGTCGTCGGCCTCTATCCGACGAGCTCGGCGAAAGAGTGCGAGTACGTGCTGGCCCACTCCGAGGCGGTGCTCGCCTTTGCCGAGGACGAGGAGCAGGCGCGGAAGCTCGTCTCGATCCGCGGCTCGCTGCCGGCGCTGCGGGAGATCATCCCCTTCGACTGGCTCGACAAGCTCGAGTCCGACGGCCGCCTGGCCAGGCACCTGCAGCCCGAGCCGGTCGAGGAGGACGACCTCGCGACGCTGATCTACACGTCGGGTACGACGGGGCCTCCGAAGGGCTGCATGCTCACGCACCGCAACCTCGTCACCGCCGCGACCTGCGTGGTCGAAGGACTGCAGCACGAAGGCGACGTCGTGCTCCTGTTCCTCCCGATGGCGCACAGTTACGCCCGGCTTGCCCATCAGGCCGGATCGTTCCGCGGCGCGACGATCGCGTTGGTCGCCGACGTCACGCGCGTCCCCGAGGCGCTTGCCGAGGTGCGCCCGACGATCCTGCCGGCCGTGCCGCGTGTGTACGAGAAGGTTCACGCGAACACGCTCGGCGAGATCGAGCGCGCCTCAGGGCTGCGGCGGCGGATCGGCCTCTGGGCGCTCGGTGTCGGTGCGCGGACGAGCCGCGCCCAGCGGGAGGGGCGCTCCGTGCCGCCCCTCCTCGCGCTGAAGCAGCGGCTCGCAGAGCGGCTCGTCTTCGCGAAGGTGCGCGAGCGGCTCGGAGGCCGACTTCGCCTCGGCGTTTCGGGGGCAGCTCCGCTCTCGACGGACGTGCTCGAGTTCTTCCTCGCGCTCGGCGTGCCGGTGGTCGAGGGCTACGGCTTGACCGAGTGCGCAAGCTCGGCCACCGTCAACAAGCCGGACGACTTCCGCATCGGCACCGTGGGCCAGCCCGTCGACGGCGCCGAGATCCGTCTCGACGACGACGGCGAGATCCTGATCCGCAGCGACTCCGTGTTCGCCGGCTACTACAAGGAGCCGGAGGCGACCGCAGCAGTGCTGAGCGAGGACGGCTGGCTGCGTACCGGCGACGTGGGCGAGGTCGACTCGAACGGCTTCCTGCAGATCACAGACCGCAAGAAGGACCTCATCATCACCGCCGGCGGCAAGAACATCTCTCCGCAGAACCTCGAGAACGCGCTCAAGGCGTCGCGCTTCGTCTCGCAGGCGATCGTCGTCGGCGACCGCCGCCCCTACGTCACGGCGTTGCTGACACTCGACGACGCGGAGGTCGCGGCGAGCGGGCGCGAGCCGCAGGAGCTCGCCCAGCAGCTCGTGGACGGCGTCAATCGCGACCGCACGCGAGTGGAGCAGATCAAGCGGTTCGTCGTCCTCCCGCGGGACTTCTCCCAGGAGGAGGGCGAGGTGACGCCGACGCTCAAGCTACGCCGCAGGGTCATCCACGAGCATTTCGCGGACGAGATCGAGCGTCTGTACGCGGGCGCGCCCGAGCCGGTCTAGGAGGGTTCGGCGGAAAGCCGCTCGTCGTCGGCGTGCGATGCTCGTTCGCTGACAAGGACGCAGGGAGCTCGAATAGCGGAGCTATTCGGGCGACTGAGGACGCCGCTCAGCGGGCGAGCAGCGTGCGCCGGCGGCTCAGCCTGATTTTCGCCGAACCCTCCTCTAGCCGAGGATCCGCTTCGCGCCGACGTACTCGGACGCGTACCAGCTGCCGCCGAGGCTGTCGATGCGCACGACGTCGCCGGTGTGCGGGGCGTGGATGAACTGCCCGTTGCCGACGTAGATCCCGACGTGGCCGAGGCCCGCGAAGAAGACGAGGTCGCCGGGCTGGAGCTCGCTCCGCGGGACCGAGACCGCCCGCGGGTAGCTCCACTGAGCGACGGTGTTGTGCGGCAGAGAGATGCCGACCTGCGCGTACACGTACATCACGAGGCCGGAGCAATCGAAGCCGCTCGGGCTGGCGCCGCCCCATACATACGGGACGCCGAGGTACTGCATCGCGATCCCGACGACGCCGCTGTAGTGCCCGGACGGGACGCTGCCGCCGGTCGCGTCGCCGACCCCGAAGCTGCCGGTCGGCGCGGACGCCTGCGCGCTGGCCGCGAGCTGCGCGCGGTGCGCAGCCGCGAGCTGGCTCGCCTGCTGCTGCGCGATCATCTGCTGCAGCTGCGACTTGACCGAGCCGTAGAGGCGCCGCTCGGAAGCGAGCCTCCCCTCGATCCGGTTCCGTGCCGCCGCCCGCACGACGACCAGCCGATGCTGCCGGACGCGCTCCTGGCGTAGCAGCATCCTCCGCTGGACGATCTGGTGCTGGAACGAGACCACCTGGTTGATCAGTGCCGAGTCCTGCTTCGAAAGGGAGTTCACAGTCTCGATGCGGGAGATGAGGTCGTCGAGGCTGCGCGCCCCGAGGATGACTGCGAGCGACGACTGCTCTTCCTGTGACGTGTAGATCGCAAAGAGCCGCTTCATGAGCGCGCGCTGAGCGCGCGTGAGGTTGCTGCGCGCCACGCCGAGTGCCTGCCGGTTGACGGCAAGGCGCCGCTCGACGCGCCGCAGTCCCTGGCTCGCCTCCTGGTAGCGGCTGTTCGCCCGCTGGGCGGCCGCGTCGAGACGCTGGAGGTCGACGAGGACCGCGCGCGCCTGCGCGCGCTTGGCGCCGATTCGATCGGCGTGCGCTCCGGTAGCCGTTACCAGAAGCAGACCGACCAGCAGCGCCGAGACCGCTGCCGCCTGCCTCGGCACGCGCAATGACGTCCTCCCGCCCGTCACGAAGGGGGGACGGTAACAGGACTGCCGGACGCTCGCCCGGGAGAACCGTCGCGAAAATCCTGCAATTTGGGGAAAACGCTCCTCGAACCGGGTCGCAGCACCCGGCGCACGGAGTCGCCGAGTCGTCTACGGTGCCGCGACGTGCTGGGGCGGAGGAGATCACGCACGGCACGGCTCGCTGCTGTCGGTGCCGTGCTCATGCTGGCGGCTGCGTCGGCTGCGCTGGCGGATTCGGGGACGACGACGCGCGGCCCTGCGGTCACGGTCACGCAGCTCGATACCCGTATCCACCAGGCGCTGCTCGGCGTGTACTCGCTCGACTCGCAGCTCCATGCGTGGCATGCGCGGCTTGCGTCGCTGGAGGCAGCAGCCGTCGAGCTGCGCCGGCGCCGCTCGGCCCTTCGGCAGGAGCTCGGTGCCGCCCGGACGACGCTCCATATCTCGCAAGACCGGCTCGCGGTCAACCTCCGCTCCCTCTACGAGCGCGGAAACGTCAACCCGGTGGCGGTCGTGCTCGGAGCGACCTCGCTCGCCAACGGGCTCCAGCAGCTCGACGACCTGAAGAGCGTCGCGGACCAGAGCAGCCGGATGGTCGCGGCGACCACGCTCGCCCGCCGGCGCCTGATCCGCTCCCGGCTCCTCCTGGCGGCGGAGGCACGGCGCCTCGAACGGTCGCTCGAGGCTGCGCGGCAGGCCGAGCAGAAGCTCGCCGCCGCGGCCACGGCCCGGCTTGCGTACGTGTCGGCGCTGCGTGAGAAAGCGCGGCTCCAGACCGCGCAGGTGCAGAGCGTCGTGGCCACGGCCCAGGCGGCCGAGCAGAAGTCACAGCAGCTGCAGCCGGCGACCACGACCGCGCCGCCGGTGAGCGGGAGGCGGTCACTCGTCGTGAGCGCGACGTGCTACGACCTGCCGGGCAAGACGGCAACCGGGATGCCGGTCGGCCCCGGCGTCGTCGCCGTCGACCCGTCCGTAATCCCGCTCGGAAGCAAGATGTACGTCCCCGGCTACGGCAACGGAGTCGCCGCCGACGTCGGCAGCGGCATCCAGGGCGCGACGATCGACCTCTGGATGCCGCCGGCGCAATGCCTGTCCTGGGGGCGTCGCACAGTGACGATCACGATCTATTGACCCCGTTGATTTGAACGCGCCGTCAACGGATCTCTCCGACCCGGGCTAGACTTCCGCCGCGACAGGGGGGATTCGCGGTGACGGAGTTGGTGCGGACGGCTGAGGAACGGCAGGCGGAGGCGCTCCGTGTGCTGCTGGTGGACGATCACGACCTTTTCCGCACGGGTCTCCGCAACCTGCTCGAGGAACAGGGGCTCGACATCGTCGGCGAAGCGGCCACGGGCGCCGAGGCGGTCGCGCATGTCCGCGAGACCACGCCCGACGTGGTCGTGATGGATCTCAACATGCCGTCGATGGGCGGAGTCGAGGCGACACGCCACATCGCCGAGGTCTCGCCGCTGACACGGGTCGTGATGCTCACGATCTCCGACGATGACAGCGACGTGACGGACGCGATTCTCGCCGGCGCGTGCGGCTACCTCCTCAAGGACGCTTCGATCCAGGAGCTCGTCTCCGGCATCCAGGCCGCGGCGCGCGGTGAGGCCCTCATCTCCCCCAACATCGCAGCGAAGGTGCTCCAGCGGATCCGCGCCACGAGCGCCCAGCCCGAGATCGAGGAGCTGATCCGCGCCGAGCTCTCCGAGCGCGAGATCGAGGTCCTGAAGCTGATCGCGAACGGCAAGGACAACGCCGTCATCGCGGCCGAGCTCCACATCAGCCCCAAGACCGTCAAGAACCACATCTCGAACATCCTCATGAAGCTCCAGATCGACAACCGCATCCAGGCCGCGGTCTACGCGGTCCGGAGCGGCATCGTCTGATAGCTCGCGGGAGCTACGCGGCGCGCCGCAAGGCGCGGGCGCGTGCATGCAGGGAGCGGAGGAGCGAGCGGAGCTCCGTGAGGTCTCCCTCGGCGGTCTCGAGGCGCTTCGAAAGGCGGGCGATCTCCTTCGGGTCCGTGGCGTTGCCGAGCCGTTGCTCGATGCGCCACCGCTCAGCGTCGATCGCAAGCGCCGCCGTGTAGCCATCCGTCAACGTCGTCTCGATGGCCTCGATACTCGGCGCGCCTGCCCCGTGCTCGGGGAGACGGAGCAACTCCGCGATCCGGTCCCATAGCGGCATGACCCCGAATTATCCGACGGCGGGTCGAAGAGTGGAATGGGTCTCGTGGCCCATCTTCGACAGCGGGCCGACCCACGCGGCTTGACGTTTGGCGAGTCGCTTGAACAATGGAAGGCCGTGACGTTCCGTCTTGCCGCCACCGCGTCGACAATCGTCGCTCTGCTTCTCGCATCCGCCGCCCTGGCGGGCTCGCGCAGCGGGTTCCAACTTCAGCTCGCCCGCGCGCTCCGCGTGCCGCACGTCAGCCCCGGGCAGACGGGCGCGATCGCCATCGATCTCAGAACCGGACGGACGCTCTTTGCGCAAAACGCACACCGACCGCTTCGGCCCGCGTCGAACGAGAAGCTCGCCACGACGTACGCGGCGCTCACGGCGCTGGGACCGTCTTTCCGCATCGAGACGGACGTCCTCGGCGACGGCACGCAGAGCGGGACGGTCTGGCACGGGGACCTCGTCCTCAAGGGATACGGGGATCCGTCCCTGAACGGCGCCGAGCTCGTCTCGCTCGCGCACCAGGTGGCCGCGGCCGGGATCACGCGCGTCAGCGGCCGGGTCCTCGGAGACGAAACCTGGTTCGACTCACGCCGCGCCGGCGTCGGCTGGAAGGCGGACTTCTACCTCCACCAGTCCCCGGCGCTCTCCGCGCTGATCGTCAACCGCGGCTGGACGGGCCGTTACGAGACGTCGCGACCCGCGCTCTACGCCGCGCAGCTCTTCCGCCGCGACCTGCAGCAGGCCGGCGTCGCCGTCGGCGGAGCCGCCGCCGTCGGCGTCGCGCCGACCGGCGCGATGCCGCTCGCGGATGTGGAGTCGCCGCCCGTGTCCGCTCTCGTCCGCCACATGGACGTCTACTCCGACAACTTCTATGCCGAGATGCTGCTGAAGGAGATCGGCGCCGTGCAGGGGAGCGCGGGCTCGGCAGCAGCCGGAATCGCGGTCACGCGCCGGCTGCTCGCCGCGGCCGGCGTCCCTCTCGCCGGCGTTCGGATGGTCGACGGATCCGGCCTCTCGCTCGTCGACCGCTGGACGCCGGCCGGGCTGGCGACGCTCCTGCGGACGATGTGGCTCAACCCCGACGTACAGCCGTACGTCATGCCCGCCCTGCCGATCGCGGGCGAGACGGGGACGCTCGAGCACCGCATGCGCACGGGTCCCGCGCGTGGCCACGTGCGCGCGAAGACCGGGACGACGAACAACTCCTCCGCCCTCTCGGGCTTCGTCGGCGACCATTACGTGTTCTCGATCGTCGAGAACGGCCGCCCCGTCAAGACGTTCTACGCCGAGCAGTCTCAGAACCACTTCGCGCAGGTGCTCGCCCGCGCCGCGTCCTAGAGCAGTTCCAGGAGCTCGGCCTCGGAGAGGATCGGTACCTCGGCCTTCCGGGCTTTCGTCAGCTTCGACGCGCCGGGCTCCTCCCCGACGACGAGGCCGGTCGTCTTCGCCGAGACGGAGCCGGTCACCTTGGCCCCGAGCGCTTCGAGCCGCGCCGTCGCCTCCTCGCGCGAGAAGCGCTCGAGCGTGCCGGTGATGACGTACGTGCGGCCGGTGAGCGGGCCCTCGCGCGGCCGCTCGTCGTCGCTCAGCTCGAAGCGGAGCCCGAGGTCGCGAAGCTCCTGGACAAGGGCACGGTTCTGCTCGTCCTCGAACCAGTCCACCACGTCCTCGGCGCGGTCGGCGCCGAAGCCCTCGACCTCGGCGACCTCCTCGGGAGTCGCCGCAATCACGCGGTCGACGGTGCCGAAATGGCTTGCAAGGTTGCGCGCGAGCACCCAGCCGATCCCGGGGATGTTCAGGCCGAGGAGGACGCGGAAGAACGGGACCTGCTTGGAGCGTTCGATCGACTCGATCGCTGCGCTCGCGGAGATGTCCGCGAACCCCTCGAGCTCCACCAGCTGTTCCTTCGTCAGCCGGTAGAGGTCGGGCAGTGAGCGGACGAGGCCCTTCTCCCACAGGACACGGATGGTCTGCTCGCCGACGCCTTCGATGTCGGCGACCCCGGTCCAGTTGATCAGTGTCTCGAGCCCGCGAGACGGGCAGGCGCGGTTCGGGCAGCGGTGCATCGCCTCGCCCTCCGGCTTCACGATCTCCGTGCCGCAGAGAGGGCAGTGGGTCGGCATCCGGAACTCTCTCGTCCCCCGGCGATGCGGGCCGGCAGGGCCGACGATCTGCGGGATCACGTCCCCCGCGCGCTGGACGATGACGTCGTCGCCCGCGCGGATCTGCTTCCGATTGATGTCCTCTTCGTTGTGCAGCGTTGCGCGTCTGACCGTGACGCCGCCGACCTCCACCGGCTCCATGATCGCCCAGGGGTTGAGGGCGCCCGTCCGGCCCACGCGAATACGGATTTCGAGCAGCCGCGTCACCGCGGTCATCGGCGCCCACTTGAAGGCGCGCGCCCAGCGCGGGCGGGAGTGCAGGACTCCGAGCCGTCGCTGCTGTTCGAGGGAGTCCACCTTGATCACGACGCCGTCGATCTCGTAGTCCAGCTCCAGCCGCCGCTTCTCCCACTCGACGCAGGCGGCTGCGACCTCGTCGATCGACTCCAGCCGCGCGGCGTACGGATTGGTGCGTAAGCCGTGCTCGCGCAGCCACTCGAGCATCTCGAACTGCGTCTCGAACTCGACGCCTTCACGGTGACCGGCGCCGTAGACCCAGATCGAGAGCGGCCGATCGGCGGTGATGGCCGAGTTCTTCTGGCGAAGGCTCCCTGCCGCGGCGTTGCGCGGATTCGGCGCCAGCTTCTGACTCGTCCCGGCGAGACGCTCGTTCAGCTCCCGGAAGCCGCTGAGCGGCAGATAGACCTCGCCGCGGACCTCGATCACGGCCGGAGGGTCGCCCTCCAGCCGCAGAGGGATCGCCTTGATCGTGCGTAGGTTCGGGGACACGTCCTCGCCCTGCACGCCGTCGCCGCGCGTCGCCCCGCGCACGAGGACGCCGTCCTCGTACGTCAGGTTGACCGCGAGCCCGTCGATCTTCGGCTCGACGACGTAGGCCACCGGCTCCTCGGTGAGGAGGCGCTTGCGGACGTCGTCGTCCCACTTCCGCAGCCCCTCCTCGGTCGTGACCTTCTCGAGCGACCCCATCGGCTCCAGGTGCCGGACCTTCTCGAACTTGTCCGACAGGCCGCCGACGCGCCGCGTCGGCGAGTCGGGGGCGGCGAGCTCGGGATGCTCGGTCTCGAGCGCGAGCAGCTCGTCGAAGAGGGTGTCGTAGGCCGCGTCCTCCATGATCGGCGCGTCCTCGACGTGGTAGGCGATGAGCGCCCGGTTGAGCACCTCGCGCAGCTCGGCGGCGCGCGCAGCGACGGTGGTGGTCTTAGAGGACGCCAAGAAGCTCCCCGGCCGTGTCGACGATGGCGTCGGGCTCGTCCGCCTCGAGCCGTTCGCGCTCGTGGATCCGGCCCCAGGTCACGGCGACGGCGAACATGCCCGCCGCCTTCGCGGCACGGACGTCGAACGGTGAGTCCCCGACGTAGGCCGTCTCCGCCGGATCGGCTCCGAGTCGCTCGGCAGCAAGCAGGAGCGGAGCCGGGTCGGGCTTGTGCCGTTCGGTCTCGTCCCCGCCGACGATCGTCGCGAACAAGTGGCCGAGCGGAACCTGCGCGAAGGCGAGCTCGACCGTCGCGCGGCGCTTCGCGGTGACGATGCCGAGCGTGCGGCCCTCCTCGTGCAGGCGCACGAGCACGTCCTCCATACCTGCGCATGCCTCGAGCTCGTCGTGCAGGGGCTCGTTGTGGGCGCGATAGACGTCCACGAGCCGCTCGACCTGATCCGGGTCGAGCGCGTGCATCTGCGCCTCCAGACCGGGGCCGCCGACCGTTTGCAGCAACTCCTCGTCGGAGTACTCGCGGCCGAGCACCTCCCGCGTGGCGTGGCGCATGGAGGCGAGGATGATCGCGCCGGAGTCGATGACGGTGCCGTCGAGATCGAAGAGGACGACCGGAAACAGCATGCGTCCGATCGTATCGGCGCCATCAGTAGTCTCCCGCCGTGGCGCAGCCGGGCGACTTTCGCTACCTGGTCGTCCCGCACACGCACTGGGATCGCGAGTGGTACCTGCCCTTCGAGCAGTTCCGGCTGCGGCTTGGCGCCGTCGTGGACGGCGTGCTCGACACCCTCGAAGCCGACGAGACCTTCACGTCTTTCACGCTCGACGGGCAGGCGATCGTCCTCGAGGACTACCTCGAGCTACGGCCCGAGAACGAGCAGCGGCTGCGCGCGCTGCTCGCCGCCCGCCGGCTCGAGGTCGGCCCCTCGTACGTCCTGCCCGACGAGATCCTCGTCGGCGCCGAGTCGCTCGTCCGCAATCTTCTCCTCGGCCGGCGCGTCTGCCGCCGCTTCGGGGTCGAGCCGAGCGGCGCGGGCTACATGCCCGACAGCTTCGGCCACCCGGCGCAGCTGCCGCAGATCCTCGCCGGGTTCGGCCTCGACACCTTCCTCTTCTCGCGCGGGCTCGGGGACGAGCTCGACGATCTCGGCGTCATCTTCCGCTGGCGTGCCGGGCCCGCCGAGGTGGTCGCCTGCCAGATGCTGCCGCACTACGACAACTTCGCCCGGCTCACGTGGGATCACGACGCCGAGCAGCGCGTGCGGAGGATCGTGGATGCCTTCGGCGAGCTCGTGAGCGACGCTGGCGAGGACGAGATCCTGCTTGCAAACGGCTCCGACCACCTCCCCGTCGAGCCTGAGCTTCCCGAGATCGTCGCGGGGCTCGCTCGGGCGTTCGGCGCCGAGTTCCGTATCGGCCGCTACGACGAGTACGCCCCCCACCCGGAAGCCCTGCTGGCCCATCAGGGAGAGCTCGTCGGCAGCCGCCTCCAGAACGTCCTGCGAGGCGTCAACTCGGCCCGCATCTACCTCAAGCAGGCGAACGAGCGTGCCGAGCGGCGTCTGCTCTCGATCGAGACGGCGGCGGCGCTCCTGACGTTGCGCGAGGAGGCGCCATATCCGGCAGAGGACCTGCGGCTCGCCTGGCGCGACCTGCTGCGGAACCACCCGCACGACTCGATCTGCGGCTGCTCGTGCGACGAGGTGCACCGGGACATGCTCGTCCGCTACGAACAGCTCGACCGGACGCTCGACTACGTGGAGCGCGAGGCGCTGGGCGTGGGCGGCGCGCTCGTGAACACGCTCCCGTTCAGCCGGCGGCGGGTCGTCGACGGGCAGTTGTACGAGCTCGACGGCTTCTGCGGGCTACGGCCGGAGCCGGTCACAGTGGCGCGGACCGCGGTCGACCTGGACGCGATCGCAGAGCTCCTGTCCTTCGAGGACGAGCCGGATGTCGGCGACCTGTACACGTTTTGCCCTGGGGGCGAGGCGGCGCCGGCCGAGCTGGTCGCAGCACGACACGAAGGCGACACACTCGTGGTCGAGCACGAGCTGCCCGGGATCCGGATCGAGACGACCGTCCGCGCCGTCTCGGGCCTCGACCGTGTCGAGCTGACGAGCGTCGTCGAGAACGAGGCGGAGGATCACCGGCTCCGTGTTCTCGTCCGCTCGGACAGCGGCGCCGATGAGGTACGTGCGGAGAGCCAGTTCGCGGTCGTCCGGCGGCCGCTCGTCTCGCCGCCGCGCGCGGAGTCGGTCGAGCCGCCGGTGCCGACCGCGCACATGCTCGGCGCAGTGGCGCTGGGGCCGCTCGTGCTGCTCTCCAAGGGTGTCCCCGAGTACGAGGCCAGCACCCAGGGCCTGCGTCTGACGCTGCTTCGCTGCGTCGGCACGATCTCGCGGCCGCCCGGCCTTCCGACGCGTCCACTGAGCGCCGGCCCCGACATCGCGACGCCGGATGGACAGTGCCGCGGCCGACACGTTTTCGAGTACGCGCTGCGCTTCGACGGCGATGCGCTCACGAACGCGGCACTCGTGCGCGCGAGCCAGGACTACCGGACGGACTTCCTCCGCGGCGATCCGTTCGAACCGAAGCTCGAGCTCGCCGGAGACCTCGTCTTCTCCTGCCTCAAGCAGGCCGAGAACGGCCGCGATCTCGTCCTGCGCGTCTTCAATCCGAACCCGGAGCCGGAGACGCTGACCCTGAGCCAGCCCGCGCACCGCATTCGCCTCGACGAGGAGGAGGACGTCGACGGCGGCCTCGAGCTCGGGCCCGGCGAGATCGCGACCTTTCTAATACGCGACTGAAACGAGGTACAGGCCACACGGCGGCGCGGTGGCGCCCGCCTCCGGGCGGGAGCGGCCGTCGAGCAGCTCGGCGAGCGTCGCAGGGACCTCGACCATCGTGCCCACGAGGCTGCGCACCATGTGCCGGAGGTAGCTGTTGGCCGTGATCTCGAAGTCGAGGTGGTCGCCACGGCGGATCCACTCCGCCCGCTCGACGACACGGATGAAGACCTCGTGGTGCGTCTGCGTGGGCGTGAAAGCGCGAAAGTCGTGCTCCCCGAGGAGCTCGGCCGCCGCTACGGCGAGCGCCTCCTCGTCGACCGGCCGCGGCAACCACCAGCTCCGCCGCAGCTCGAACGGCGACGGCGTTGCCCGCGTGAACAACCGGTAGCGGTAGCTGCGCGAGCGAGCGGAATGACGGGCGTGGAAGCCCTCCGGCGCCTGCGCAGCCGAACGAACCGCGATCTCGTCCGGCAGGCGCGGATTGAGCGCCGCGGCAACACGCTCCGGTGGCGGACCGCCCTCGACGTCGACCGAGACCACCTGGCCGAGTGCGTGGACGCCCGTGTCGGTGCGACCGGCGACGGCCAGGCCCTCGACGGACTCGAACGTCGCCTTCAGCGCCTCGCGCAGCGCCGCCTCGATCGTCGGAAGTCCCGGCTGCGCGGCCCAGCCGCGGAAGGGAGTGCCGTCGTACTCGAGCGTCAGGATGAGCCGCACGTCAGGGCTGCCTGACGCCGCTTGTCAGGTGTGCCTTATGCTCTACTTCTTTGCACTTCATATGATATACTCTAGTTCGTGACCGACGAGCATACCTTCCTCCTCCAACGCGTCCAGCCGGCGATGGTCGGGCTCATCGACGGCTCGCTGTCGACGCTGGCGCCGATCTTCGCAGTCGTGCTCGCCTCACATGACACCCGCTTCGCGTTCATCGCGGGTCTCGCGACGTCGATCGGCGCCGCCATCAGCATGGGCTTCTCGGAAGCCCTCTCCGACACGGGTGAGCTGACGGGCCGCGGCAGCCCCTGGAGTCGCGGCCTGATCACGGGAGGCGGCACCTTCCTCGGAGGCATCCTCCACTCGCTGCCGTTCCTGATCGCCGACTACCGAGTCGCGCTCTTCTTCGCGATCGCCGTGGTGGCGTTCGAGCTCGTGATGCTGGCGTACTTCCGCTACCGCTTCTTCCAGGACACCTTCGTCCGCGCCCTCGGAATCGTGACCTTCGCGGGCGTCCTGATCGCCGCAGTCAGCGCCGGCCTGGGAAGCCTGCTCGGCTCCCCGATCAGCAGCTAGCGCCTACGGCTCGTAGTCGACGAGCTCGAGGTACACCATCTCGGCGGCGTCGCCAGGACGGTTGCCGAGCTTGACGATCCGCGAGTAGCCGCCGGGCCGGTCTGCCATCCGCGGCCCCACGTCGGCGAAGAGCTTGTGCACGACCTCTTGCGACCGCAGGACGGAGAGCGCCTGCCGGCGCGCGTGGAGATCGCCGCGCCGGCCGAGCGTGATCATCTGCTCGGCGAAGGGCTTGACCGCCTTCGCCTTCGCCTCGGTTGTCTTGATCCGGCCGTGCTCGAGCAGCGAGCAGGTCAGGTTGGCGTAGAGCGCCTTGCGATGCGCCGAGTCGCGGCCGAGCTTCTTACCCGTGCGCTGGTGGCGCATCCCCGCCTAGACCTCGGGGACCGACGGCCCGCCGTTGTCGCCGCGCAGCCGCAGGCCGTGCTGGGCGAGGGTCTCCTTGACCTCCTCGATCGACTTCTTGCCGAAGTTCGGGATCGAGGCGAGCTCGTTCTCCGACTTCGTGACGAGGTCGCCGATCGTCTCGATGCCGACGCGCTTGAGGCAGTTGTACGAGCGGACGCCGAGCTCGAGCTCCTCGATCGGGAAGTTCTCCATCCCGTGCGCGAGCGCAGCCTCGGGCGTGACGCCGCCGTCGACCGGCGCCGCCTCGCCGAAGCCCTCGATGCGATC
>DASXJG010000058.1:0-4585 GCA_036497525.1 Gaiellaceae bacterium | reverse complement strand
GCACTTCATCCACGTTCGCTTCTACACGTATGCGTACGCGTTCGCGCACCTCATCGCGTTCTCGCTTGCGGCGCGCTACCGGGAGGATCCGGAGCAGTTCGTCCCGGCGTATCTGGAGTTCCTCGGCAGCGGCGCGTCGCGCTCGCCGCAGGATCTGCTCCTACCGCTCGGCGTGGACTTGCGGAGCCCGCAGACGTGGGCAGACGCCTTCGCGGAGTTCGACCGCTGCGTGGTCGAAGCCGAAGCCGGGGTCGACGAGCTTCAGGCCGGCTAGCGCGACAGGCTTCGGGCGAGAGGAGTTCGTGGAACCGCGCCTGGACGTGATCACCCTGGCCGTGGCCGATCTCGAGCTTGCGCTCGCTTTCTACCGCCGGCTCGGCTTCGAGTCGACCGGAATCGTCGGGACGGAGTGGACGGACGAGCGGACCGGCGCGAACGGCGCCGTCGCGATGTTCAGGCTGGAGGGCGGCCTGCTCCTCAACCTGTACCCGCGCGCCGATCTCGCCAGGGACGCAGAGATCCCGGTCGGGCCGCCGCAAAGCGGCGAGTTCAGCCTCGCGCAGCTCGTCCGCAGCCGCGACGAGGTCGACGAGCTACTGGAAAGGGCGGCGGCTGCGGGCGCGAGGGTCACGCCGGCCCACGACCGGCCGTGGGGCATCTACTCCGGCTACTTCCACGACCCTGACGGCCACCTCTGGGAGGTCATCTGGCATCCGGACAGGAGCCCGAAGCCGCGAGGCTGAAGCGCTCGCCACGACCGGTGGCAGCCACCATCACGCAAGCCGCGCATCTTCGTCACGTCCCCGTGTCCCCTCCGCATGGAGTAACGGATCTCGCCGTCACACTTCTGTGCAGTGGCTGCCACCGGCCGTTCTCCTACGCGGCGGCGTAGCCCTCTCGGCGGAGTAGCTCGCGCGCTCTTTCGGCGTGGTCGGAGCCCGCGACGAGGATGACCAGGACGCCGCCGTACTCCGGCGAGACGTGGCGGAGCTCGAAGTCCTCGATGTTGATGCTCGCCGCGCCGAGGATCTGCGTGATCCGCGCGAGGACGCCGGGACGGTCGGGGACTCGCACGCGGATCCGGTTCAGCTGCTCCGGCTCGGTCTGATAGGCAAACGACTCCAGCCGGCCACGCGCCTCGGCCGCGGCCGCGATCGACGTCTCGATCGTCTCACGGTCGCCTGCTCGGAGTGCCTGCTCGAGCTCGTCGAGCGAGGTGCGGAAGCCTCCGAGCGTCACCACGATCTCGTCGGCGTTGCCGAGAAAGATGTCGCTCCAGACCGAGGCGTTCGCGCCGGCGAGCCGCGTCATCTCTCGCAGCGACGCGCTGGCGAAGGCGAGCGGCTCGTCCGTATCGGCCGCCGCATCCGCGACGCGCAGCATGAGCAGGTTCGCGAGCGCGTGGGGGAGGTGACTGGTCAGCGCAAGGAGGCGATCGTGGGCGCCGGCCTCGGCCCGGACGGGGCGCGCGCCTAGCGAGGTGACGAAGCGCTCGACGACGGCGACGCTTTCCGCCGCCGACGCTTCGGTCGGCGTCAGGAACCACGTGGCCGCGTCGAAGAGGTCGGCCGCTGCGCGAGCCGGACCTCCGGTGGTGCCGCCGGCAACGGGATGACTCGGGACGAACCGCGGGTCGGCGATGGATACGAGCGGGCGCTTCGTCGAGGCGACGTCGGTGACGACCGTGTTCGCGCCCGCGGAATCGAGGGCTTCCTGCACCACCGACGGCGCGGCGCCGACCGGCACCGCGACCACGACGAGCTCCGCGTCCGCGACTGCCTCGGCGAGCGACGCTGCCGGCTGCACCGCGCCGCGGCCCGCGGCGCGCTCGAGCACTCCGGAATCCGGATCGAAGCCCCGGCAGCGCGTCCCGCCGCGCGCCGCGGCGAGCGCCACCGACGTCCCGATCAGCCCCGTTCCGACCACCGCGAGGCGCTCGACTGCGCGCGGCCGGTCAGGCGACGCGGCGGGCGCCGAAGGAGTGCGCCGCTCCGCCGCCACCTCCTGCTTGAGCACGTCGAGCACGGCGGAGAAGATCGACCGCAAGCCGCGCTCCGAGAGCGGTCCGGGATTCGCGGCGACGAGCGCCTGCAACAACTCCGCCTCGCGCTCCGGGTCGATCCACCGCTCGCCCGCGGCGTCCTTGAAGTCGCGCACCGAAGCCACGAGCTCGAGCCGCCGGTTGAGCAGCTCGAGCAGGCGCCGGTCGAGGTCGGAGATCTCCTCCCGGAGGGCGTCGAGCTCGCTCATGCGGCGTACCGCTCTCCCACCTCGACGGCGACGGCCAGCCGGTTCGCCGGCGGCGCAAGCGGGCAGACCCAGCCCGGGTCGTACGCGCACGACGGGTTGTAGGCGAAGTTGAAGTCGAGCACGAGCCGGCCGTCCTGTTCCCCGAGGTCGGCGCCCTTCACGGTGTCGAGCACGTAGCGGCCACCGCCGTATGTCTCCTTGCCGCCAGTCGCATCGCGGAAGGGGAGGAAGACGCCGCCGCCGTACCCCGTCAGCCAGTGCACCTCGAGCGAGAGCCGCTCGCCGCGGAGCTCGAACCACGCGCGCGCGAACGGCCGGAACAGCATCGGCTCCGCACCGCTCGTCTCGATCGGCTGCGGCGGCGCCTCGACGTCCTCGAGCTCGGCGAGCACGCGCGCCTCCGGGTCGTACGGCCAGAACTCGAGGCCCTCGAACCCGGCGCGCGCCTCGGGGGGCAGTGGTGACTGAGTATGCGAGCGGAACAGCTCGTCCCGCGTCTCACGCCACAGCTTCCAGCCTTCCTCCGGCTCCATCGTTCGTACGTCCTCGTAGAGCGCGAAGACGCGGCGCTTCCAGTCGAGCAGCGCCAGGGTGTCCACGGCAGTCATGGCCTGACGCTACCCGGCGAGCTCTCGGATCCGCGCGACTGCCCGCTGCAGCGACGCCTCGTCGAAGAGGTAGGGAGTCGCGTTCGCGACGTAGCGGTGCGGCCCGTTCAGCTCGCTGCTGCCTGCCGCGGCGTTGACGAGGTAGCGCACGGGGATCTCGTGGCAGACGACGAGGGTCACGGCTTCGTCCCGTGCGAGGAGCCGCTCGAACGCGCGGGCGTAGCGGAGCGCTGCCTCGTCGAGGCTCTCGCCGCCGGGGAAGCGTTCCTTCCGGCTCGTGTGCGCGGGCACGGCGCGATAGGCGTCGAGGGACTCGCCCTCGAGCTCTCCGACGCGAACGTCCCCGAGGTCGTCGTCGACCAGGTGCGGAACGTCGCGGCCCTCGAGCGCAATGTTCGCGGTCTGGAGAGCGCGCGGGAAGGGGGAGACCGCGACGAGGTCGAGCGGCAACGCGGCGAGCTGGTCTGCGAGCCCCCGCGCTTCCTCGATCCCCTGCTCCGACAGACCCCGGTCGAGCACCGGGTCGCCGTTCACGACATGGTCGACGTTGAAGAGCGACTGCCCGTGCCGGACGAGGAGGAAGAGCCGCACCGGACGAGCCTATGCGGCACGGCGACCGTCTGTCACAGCCTCATGGATGTCCCGCACATCGCCTGCCGCGCCGAGACGGTCGCCGTGCCGACTCGCGCCTGTTTTCCGTTCGGGCAAGTCTCAAACGTCTACGACGCGAGCGCGCGCTTCATCCGGCTCTCCCTGCGCGACAGGAGCAGGTAGTCGGCCAGGGTGCCGACCGCCCAAACGACGACCGTCCCGCCGACGAGCGTCCAGAAGCCATGGATCGCAAAGCCGCCGACGATCACGTCCGTGAGCCAGAGGATGAACATCGCCACGAAGAACCAGGCGATTCCGAGGGTGACGATCGCGAGCGGCAGGGTGAGGAGCTTGAGCACCGGCTTCACGATCGTGGCGAGCACCCCGTAGACGAGCGCGGCGAGCACGAGCGTCCCGGCCGAGCCGCCGACCGTGATGCCGGAGAAGATCCAACAGGCAGCCGCGAGCGCGAGGGCGTCGGACAGCCAGTTGAGGAGAAGTCGGAGCACGAGCGGCACGGGTGCGATCCTACCCGGCCGGTTCGTGCTCCGACCTCGGGCCTTGGTCTACGCCGTGGACGCAGGCGCCGTTCTCGGCGCTGCCGTCGGTTCCGACCTCGTCGCCAGGAAGAGCGTTACGGATGCAACGGCGATCCAGAGCAGCCAGAAGATCATCGTGAAGAAGATGACCGAGAAGATCGCGGCCACGCCGGCGACAAAGCCGAACCAGGCGACCCAGCTCGGCAGGATCGCGTAGCGGCGGGCCGCAACCGCGACGGCGAAGATGAGCGCCGCCATCGCGGCTCCGCCGGTCACGACCATGATGTAGGTGGCGTCGTTCGCCGCGTGGATGACGCCGCTGTAGACCCGGTGCTGGTACGTGTCGTCGCTCATCGTCTTGACGCCGTCCTCGAGCGCGATCGCGGCCATTGCCACCGCGATGTACACCGTCCCGCCGATCAGCACGATCGTCGAGAGGAACGTTCCCTCCCCGGACGCGGCGAGCTCGCTCGCGCGGATGCGCTCGCGGAGCGCAGCGACGAACCAGATCAGCGCGAACAGCGCGAGGCCGGTCAGGATCCAGCCCAGGTTGATGTGCCAGCGATTGCTGTTGCTGCCGTAGTACGCAGTCATCTT
>DASXJG010000057.1:0-17695 GCA_036497525.1 Gaiellaceae bacterium | reverse complement strand
ACGCTCGGGATCGCGATCAGCTCCGCCAGCTCGGCGCGCCAGGCCTCGTCCACGGCAGCGATCCTATGCTGCGGTCCGTGAGGTTCGCCGAAGTGACCCTCTCCGCTCCGCTCGACCTGCGCGACTACTACGGCGGCGAGCTCGGCCTACCGCTCGACGACGACGCGATCGTCGTCGGCGAGACTCGGCTCCGCTTCCGCGTCGAGCACGGAGGCGCGTTCTACCACTTCGCGCTCCTCGTTCCCGGTGACCGCTTCGAGGCCGCGCTCGCCTGGGCGCTGGAGCGGGTGGAGCTGCTGGGCGACGTCTTCGACTTCGCGAACTGGAACGCGCAGGCCGTCTACTTCCACGACCCGGCCGGCAATATCGTCGAGCTGATCGCGCATCACGGCCTCGAGGAGAGTGGCCGAGAGGGCGCGTTCGCGGCGACCGAGCTCCTCGGCTTCTCCGAGCTAGGAGTCGTCGGCGATCGGCCCAGCCTCCTCCACGCGCTCGAAGAGCTCGGCCTTCAGCTGTGGGACGGCACGATCGAGGGGCGTGACCGGCTCGCCTTCGTCGGCGAGCGCGGCCGTACCTTCATCCTCGCGCCGGAGGGCCGCGGCTGGCTGCCGACGGGCCGCCCTGCCGAGCCGCACCCCGTCGAGGCCAGGTTCCGCCTCGACGGGGCCGACGGCAATTTCTCTACGCGACGTCCTTGAGCGAGTTCGTGTCGGCGAGCGCGCGGAGCTTCTTCAGGCTCTGGTTCTCAATCTGCCGGATCCGCTCGCGCGTGACGTTGAACGCACGGCCGACCTCGTCGAGCGTGCGCGGCTGCTCGCCGTCGAGCCCGTAGCGCAGCTCGAGCACCCGCCGCTCCCGGTGCGAGAGCGAGCCCAGGATGTGCCGCAGGAGCTCCGTGCGAAGCGCCGTGTCGGCCGCCTCGTCGGGCAGCGGAGCGTTCTCGTCGGTGAGGAAGTGGCCGAACTCCGACTCCTCCTCGTCGCCGACCGGCTTTTCCAGCGAGACGGGCGCCTGCGAGCTGCGCATGATCTGCTCCACCTCGTCGAGCGGCAGGTCGACGTCGCTCGCGATCTCGAGCGGGCTCGGCTCGCGGCAGAGCTCGCCGCGGAGTTTGCGCTCGGACCGGACGATCTTGTTCAGCTTCTCGACGACGTGGACGGGCATTCGGATGGTGCGCCCCTTGTCGGCGAGCGCCCTGGCGACCGCCTGTCGGATCCACCACGTCGCGTACGTCGAGAACTTGTAGCCCTTCCGCCAGTCGAACTTCTCGGCGGCACGCACGAGGCCGATCGTCCCCTCCTGGATCAGATCGAGGAACGGCAGCCCCTGGTTGCGGTAGCGCTTGGCGATCGAGACGACAAGCCGGAGGTTCGCCTCCACCATGTCCTGCTTCGCCCGATGGTCGCCACGCTCGATCCGCTTGGCGAGCTCGACCTCCTCGGCGGCGGTCAGCAGCTCGACCTTGCCGATGTCCTTCAGGAAGAGCTGGAGCGCGTCCGTCGAGACCTCGCGGACCTGGACGTCGATCCGCACCGCCTCCTTCGGCTCCACGGGCTCCGCTGCGTCGATGATCTCGACCTGCAGCTCCTCGAGCGCGCGGTACACGTCCTCGACCTGAGCCGGCTCGAGCTCGAGCTCGTCGAGTGCCAGTGCGATTTCCTCGGCGCTGATCCGGCCGGCGGCCTGTGCCGCCTCGAGCAGGTTTCGCGCCTCCTCGGTCTCCAGAACCTCGACCGAGGCTTCTTCCCCTCTGACTGTCGCTGTCGCGGTCATGTCCCCCTCCCTCGCGATGCTGCACCATGCCTGAGGAACCGAGCCGGCGCCATGGGCCGTTCGGCTCATATTTCCTTTACTTAGACCTAGTGCGAACAAGACTCGAAAGCAAGGTCCGGGCGGGTTTCGCGTAAGGAGACCGCGGCCCGTCGGCGATCGCCGCGCGCAGCTGTTTCGCCGACTTCGCGCGCTCGCCGACATAGAGGAGCAGGACGCCGAGGTGGAACTCGACGACCGCGGAGTGCGGGAAGACCGCCGTGAGCGGGCCCAGATGCGCGAACGCACGGGTCGGGCTCGACTTCGAGAAGAGCGCGGCCGCCGCCGCGGTGCGAGCCACCGCGTCGTGCGGCGTGAGCTTCGCCGCGGCCGCGAACTCCCGCTCGGCAGAGACCGGCATGCGGAGGATGTTCCAGAGCGTCGCGCCGTACAGGAGCTTCGCGCGCGCGTCGGGGCGACCCGCGGCCCGCTTCAGCGCCGCGACCTGCCTCGCCGCGGGCAGGTTCTGGAGGGATTTCGGCAGCTCGAGCCCGGTCTCGATCGGTGGTAGCCCCGGTGGGCCGCCGTGGAGCGCGTCTTCCGCATCGACGCCGTATGGGGAGTCGGGATAGCTCGACGCCGTCCGCCGCCAGGCGGCCGCCGCGTCAGCATTCCGTCCGGCCTGGTAGTCGGCCCAGCCGAGGTTGAGGAGCGCCGCTGGGTCGCGCGGGTGCGTGGCCGCGAGCTTCTGCACGTCCCCGAGGCTCGACGGACCGCGCCAGCTCGCGAACGCGAGGCCGAGCTGCGCCTCGACCGAGTGGTAGCGGCGGAAGATCGCCGCCGCAGCGGCAGCCTGCCGGTTCTGGTCGAAGAGCGTCTGAGCCTGGGCGAGCGCCCTGGCCTCGGGATCGCTGCGCAGGCCGAACTCGAGCTGGAGGAGCGGAGGCCCCGAACGGGCGTGTGTGACCGCGCCGGGAACGCTCGTCCGCTCTCCGCGCGTCTGTAACACCGTGATACCGACGACGGCAGCAGCCGCCACGACGGCCGAGAGCACGACGACGAGCACGACCCGCCGGTTGCGGGCTGCGGCCAGAGGCCGGGCTTCCGTTGCCACGGCCCGAGCGTAGCCCGGAAGCGACTCGCTACATTTCCGAAAGCGATGCCGACCTATCGGGAACTGCTGCAGCAGGTCAAGTCGGAGATCGACGAGGTCGACGTGACCCAGGCGCGCGAGCTGCTCGCGGCCGGCGAACAGCCGCTCGTCGTCGATGTCCGCGAGATCGACGAGTGGACCGAGGGGCGGATCCCGGGCGCAATCCTCATCCCGCGCGGCAACCTCGAGTCGCGGATCGAGCAGGCGGCGCCCGACCACGCCCAGCCGATTCTCCTCTACTGCGCCGCCGGGAACCGCTCGGCGTTTGCCGCGAAGTCGCTGGAGGAGCTCGGGTACGAGAGTGTCTCGTCGCTCGCCGGCGGCTACACCGACTGGAAGCGCAGCGGCTTCCCCACCGAGCTGCCCCGCACCCTCGACGGCGAGAAGCGCCAGCGCTACAGCCGCCACGTCCTCATCCCCGAGGTCGGCGAGGAGGGGCAGCTGAAGCTGCTCGACTCGCGCGTCTTGCTGCTCGGCGCAGGCGGGCTCGGCTCGCCGTCGGCGCTCTACCTGGCCGCTGCGGGCGTCGGGCGCCTCGGGATCGTCGACGACGACCGTGTCGACGCCTCGAACCTCCAGCGCCAGGTGATGCATTCGACGGCGCGACTCGGCGAGTGGAAGGCCGAGTCTGCGAAGCGGACGCTCGAGGAGCTCAACCCCGACGTGGAGGTCGTCCCCTACGTCGAGCGGCTCACGTCCGAGAACGTCGAGCGCATCCTCGCGGACGGCTGGGACGTGATCGTCGACGGCGCCGACAACTTCCCGACCCGGTACCTCATCAACGACGCCGCGGTCTGGCACGACATCCCGCTCGTGCACGGCTCGATCTACCGCTTCGAGGGGCAGGCGACCGTCTTCAAGCCCGGCGACGGTCCTTGCTATCGCTGTTTGTTCCCGCAGCCGCCGCCGCCGGAGCTCGCTCCGAGCTGCGCCGAGGGCGGCGTGCTGGGCGTCCTGCCGGGCATCATCGGCTCGCTGCAGGCGAGCGAGGCGCTGAAGCTCTGCCTCGGGATCGGCGACCCGCTCGTCGGCCGGCTGCTCCTCTTCGACGCGCTGGCGACCGAGTTCAGCGAGGTGAACCTCCGCCGCGACCCGAACTGCCCCGTTTGCGGCGACACCCCCACGATCACTGAGTACGTCGACTACGTCGAGTTCTGCAGCGGAAGGCCGGCGCACGCATGAGCCTGATCCGCATTCCTCCCCAGCTTCGCGGCGAGGTCGGAGGCGCGCGCGAGGTTCCCGCCGAGGGCGGGAGCGTCCGCGAGCTGCTCGACGACCTGCTCGGCCGCTTTCCCGGGCTCCGCCACCAGCTCGTGGAGGACGGAGACCTCGCGCCGTTCGTGAACGTCTACGTCGAGGGCGAGGACGTCCGGACGCTCGACGGGCTCGACACGTCGGTCGACGACGGAGCGACCGTCATCCTGCTTCCGGCGATGGCCGGCGGCTGATGGCGACGGTCCAAGAGCTGTACGAGCTCTGGGCCGGCCGGGCATACGCGGATCTGGAGGAGGCGCTCGGGCACGGCCTCGAGCCGCGCGGGCGCGAATGGCTGTTCGAGCTGTTCGCGTCGCTGGGCCCGCAGCCCGGCCAGGTCGTCCTCGACGTCGGTGCGCGCAACGCGGAGCACACCGTCCGGCTCGTCCGCGAGCACGGATTGCGCGGAATCGCGCTCGATCCCGTGCCGGTGCACGTCCAGCGCTTGCGGGAGGCCGCGAGTGGGTTGGACGTCGAAGTCCTCGAAGCGGCGGTCGAGTCGATGCCGCTCGAGGACGCGACCGTCGACTGGATCTGGTGCCGCGACGTCCTCGTCCACGTCGACCTCGAGCGCGGCCTCGCCGAGTGCGCGCGCGTCCTCAAGCCGGGCGGCCGCATGCTCGCCTACGTGAACGTCGCGACCGAGCGGCTCGAGCCAGGCGAGGCGGCGCTGCTCGCCGAGGGCGTCGCCGCACACAACCTCGACGCAGCGCAGATCGAGTCCGTAGCGGCTGCCGCGGGCTTCTCGACGGAGCAGACGATCCGCCTGGAAAGCGAGTGGCGCGAGCGGATGCTCGAGGACGGCGAGTGGGACGGCAGCGATCAGCTGCTCCGCCTCTCGCGTCTCCGGCGGCGCGAACGCGAGCTGAGCGAGCGCTTCGGAACGCCGGCCGTGACGGCCTACGCCGCCGGGCGGCTCTGGCCGATCTACCACGCGATCGGAAAGCTCTCGGGCGTCGTCTACGTCTGGGTGCGAGATGCGTAGTTCCGCGACGGCCTCCTCGCTCCTCGACCTCGTCGGCAACACCCCGCTCGTCGAGCTGCCGCGGCTCGCGCCGAAGCCGTCGGTGCGCCTCTATGCGAAGCTCGAGGGCCAGAACCCGACCGGCTCGATCAAGGACCGCGTCGCGCTGTCCATGATCGAAGCGGCCGAGAACGCCGGAGAGCTCGAGCCCGGCCGCGAGCTGCTCGAGCCGACCTCCGGCAACACCGGCATCGCACTCGCGCTCGTCGCGAGGCTCAAGGGCTACTCGCTGACGTGCGTCATTCCCGAGAACGCGACCGAGGAGCGGCGGCGGCTGCTGCGCCTGTACGGCGTGACGATCCTCGAGTCGCCGGGCGCGGAGGGCTCGAACGGAGCCGTCCGCGTGGCCCTCGAGCTCGCGGAGCAGGAACCGCGCTACTTCATGCCGTTCCAGTACGCCAACGAGGCGAATCCGCGCGCCCACTACGAGGGCACCGGGGCCGAGATCGCGGAGGCGCTCGACCGCGTCGACGTCCTCGTCGCCGGCCTCGGCACCGGCGGGACGCTGATGGGCGCCGGCGCGCGGCTGCGGGAGAGCTTCCCCGACGTCGTGGTCGCGGCCGCCGAGCCGCTGCCCGGCGACCCGGTGATGGGCCTCCGCTCGCTCGACGAGGGCTACGTGCCGCCGATCCTCGACGTCGCGAAGCTCGACCGGAAGCTGCTCGTCTCCAACGAGGAGGCGGTCACGGGCGTGCGCGCGCTCCTCGAGCGCGAGGGCATCTTCGCCGGAGTCTCGAGCGGCGCCGTCCTCCATATCGCCCGACGGCTCGCCGCCGAGCTCGAGGAGGGGGTCGTCGTCTGCGTCCTCGCCGATGGGGGCTGGAAGTACCTCTCCGCCGGCTTCTGGGACGACGGGCAGATCGACGAGAGCAAGCTGTGGTGGTAGTGCCCGCCGCTACGCGCCGGGCACTGGAAGCACACGCTCGAGCGGAACTACCCAACGAGAGTTGCGGACTTCTCGTCCTCCGCGACGGCGTCGCCGAGCGATACGAGCCCGGCCGCAACGCCGCCGCGTCCCCCTACCGCTTCGAGCTCGAGGTCGATCCCGAGCTCTGGTTCCTCGAGGACGACGGCTACGAGCTGGCGGTCGTCCACTCGCACATCTCGGCGCCGCCGCGCCCCTCGCGCACCGACGTCGAGAACGTCGGCCTCTGGCAGGGGCGGGCGTACCTGATCTACTCGGTCGCCCGCGACGAGCTGGCGGCCTGGACGATCGAGGACGGCGAGATAGCGCCGCTCGCGCTCGACTGAAAACGCCACGCCCGGTGTCAGACGCCTGACCTGTCCCGAACGGGCGGTTCGTCGGGCCGCGTCGAGGCCTCCTCGGGCCATGGCCCGGTGCCAGGCACGCGGCCATGGCCCGATCGGACACGCAACCCACACGGCACTTCGATCTCGGACGAGATCGGTCCGGAACGGGCACGTCCCGGTGCCTGGCACCGGGACGTGCCCGAAAGAGACACGGCCGGTGTCAGACACCGGCCGTGTCCCGAGTGGACGGCTACTCGACCTCGTCGTCGTCGACGAGGTCGCCCGCAGAATCCTGGCGTTGCGGCCGTTCGAGGAAGGTCACGGCGATGCGCTCGATCCGGTTGCTCTCGACTTCGAGCACGTCGAACCGCATGCCGTCATAGGAGACGTCGTCGCCCGGCGCCGGGGCGCGACCGAGCTGCCCGAAGACGAAGCCGGCCACGGTATGGAAGTCCTCGTCCGGCAGGTCGGTGCCGAATCGCCCGTTGAACTCGTCGATCGAGAACATCCCGTCGACCCTGTACGAGTCCTCGCCGATCTGCTCGACAGGCTCCTCGGGGACGTCGAACTCGTCCTCGATCTCTCCGACGATCTCCTCGAGCAGGTCCTCGAGCGTCGCGATCCCGACCATCGCGCCGTACTCGTCGATCACCACGGCGAAGTGGCTGTTCGTACGCCGAAACTCCTGCAACAGCGAGGCAAGGTCTTTCGTCTCGGGAACGACGTACGCGGGCCGTAACAAGGACTCGAGCTCGAGCCCGCTCAGCCCGCGATCGTGGATCGCGCTGAACAGGTCGCGCACGTGGAGGACGCCGGCGATGTCGTCGAGCGACTCGCGATAGACGGGGTAGCGCGTGTACGGCGAGTCGAGCACGACGGCGAGTGCCTCCTCCGGCGGCATGTCGATCGAGACCGCGGCGACGTCCGGCTTGGCCACCATCACGTCGGCAACGTCTTTGTCGCCGAAGACGAAGACCTTCTCGATCAGCTCCCGCTCACCCTCCTGGATCGCCCCCTGCTGCGTGGAGCGGGAGACGAGCATCCGCAGCTCCGCCTCCGAGTGCACCTCCCGCTCCGCGCCCGGGGGCTCGAGCCCGAACGAGTGCAGGATCGCGTCGGTCGCCTTCTGGAGGAACCAGATCGCCGGCCGGAACACCGCGATGAAAGCCCGCACGGGCGTGGAGACCCAGAGCGCCGTCCCTTCCGCATGGCCGAGCGCGGCGCCCTTGGGCACCAGCTCGCCGAAGACCACGTGGAAGAAGCTGAGGATGGCGTAGGCGATGACGATCGCCAGGACGGTCGACATCCACTTGTCGAACTCGCGGGACAGCGTCGCCTCGCCCAGGGCGCCGATGCCCAGCGACGTCAGCGTCACGCCGAGCTGCATCGCCGCGATGAAGCGGCCCGGGTCGCCCGTGATCCGCAGGACGTCGCGGGCCCGGCGATTCCCCTGGTGCTGGAGCTCGATGATCCGCGTGCGCCGCGCCGTGACGAGCCCGTACTCCGCCGCCACGAAGAAGGCGTTGAGCAGGATCAGGACCGCGACCCCGAGCAGCTCGAAGAAGAGTGTCACGCCCTCATCCCGAGGGCGCAAGTACTAGGAGGGTTCTCGTCCAACTCTCCGGCCGGAGTATAGGGACGGCCCCGGTCGCGCTCCGTGAGACCGAACATGTGTTCGTGTATCCTCGGGACGGAATGCGCGCCGAATACCGGGAGGAGCCGTGCCGCAGCGCCCTCAACCGCGTGCGAGGGATGCCGTTCGCGTGGTCGCTGAATCCGTACATGGGCTGCGCCCACCGCTGCACGTTCTGCTACGTCCGCGCCTTCGAGGCACGCGCCGACCGGCCGTCGGACGACCGCTACGGCTCGAGCATCCGCGTCAAGACGAATGTCGCCGAGGTGCTGCGGCGCGAGCTCGCGCGGCCGTCGTGGGAGCCCGAGGCCGTCGCGGTCGGCGCGGCGACCGATCCCTACCAGCCGGCAGAGGGTCGATACCGCCTCACGCGCGCCTGCATCGAGGCGTTCGCGGAAGCCGCGAATCCGTTCTCGATCATCACGCGCGGGCCACTGATCGTGCGGGACGTCGACGTCCTCGCCGAGGCCGCGCGCCGGGCGCGTGTCTCGGTCACGTTCTCCGTGCCGACCCTCGACGACGAGATCTGGCGGAGGACGGAGCCGGGTACGGCGCCACCGCGCCAGCGGCTCCGCGCCCTCTCGCGGCTCGTCGAGGCGGGCGTGAGCGCGAGCGTCGGGATGGCGCCGATCCTGCCTGGGCTCAGCGATCGGCGCGAGCTGCTCGACGAGGTCGTGCGCGAGGCGCGCGCTGCGGGAGCGACGGGAATCTGGGCGAATCTCCTCTACCTCCGCCCCGGCACGCGCGAGCATTTCCTCACGGCGCTCGAACGCGACTGGCCCGAGCTGCTGCCGGAGTACGAGCGGCTGTACCGCCGCGGTGCCTACCTCCCCCGCCGCGAGACCGATCCCGTGCGCAAGCGGGTGCGCCTGCTCGCGCACAGCCACGGCATCCGCGACCGCCGTCGCGTACGGCTCGAACCGGCGCCACCGGCCGAGCAGCTGCAGATTGTGACTATGTGATCTCTGATCGCCGATCTATGATCTCTCGGCCTGTGGCCGTCTCGGAGATCACATGCCTGATCGTCGACGACCACGAGGTCGTCCGCGAAGGGCTGCGCCTGTCCCTCAGCCGCGCGCCGCACATCCGCGTGATCGGCGAGGCCGCCGACGGCGAGGCGGCCGTCGCACTCGCCGCGCGCCGCCGTCCCAACGTCGTGATCATGGACGTCCGCATGCCCGGCATGGACGGGCTCGAGGCAACGAAGATGCTGATGGAGAAGGTGCCTGACAGCTCCGTCCTCATCTTCACGGCATACAGCGAGCGCAGCCTCCTCAGCCGCGGCCTCGACTCCGGCGCGAAGGGCTACGTCCTGAAGGAGGCGCCGCACGAGACGCTGCTGCGCGCGATCGAGAAGGTCGCGAGCGGCGAGGGCTACGTCGATCCGGCGCTCATGCCCGCGTTCCTGACCGGCCGCGACAAGGACGACATGCTCACCGGACGGGAGCGCGAGATCCTCCAGCTCCTCGCCGACGGGCTGTCGAACGCGGATGTGGCGACGCAGCTCTTCATCAGCCAGGAGACCGTGAAGAGCCACGTCCGGCACATCCTCGCGAAGCTCGAGGCCGACACGCGCACCCAAGCCGTCGCAATCGCGCTGCGGGAAGCGATCATCGATTGACGCGTCCGATGGCTGCCGACACCGATCGCGAGCTGGCTGAGCAGGTCCTCGCTGCCGAGCAGGACGAGAGGCGCCGGATCGCGCTCTTCCTCCACGACGGGCCCGTGCAGTCGCTCGCCGGCGTTGCGCTCATGCTCGACGCCTCCGTCGACCTGATCCGGCGCGGCGACCACGACCAGGCGCGCGAGATCCTCGACCGGGCGCTCAACCGGACACGGGCTACGGTCGGCGAGCTCCGTGAGCTCTCCTTCAACCTCGAGCCCGTGGCCTTGCGGGACCATGGCTTCACCGCCGCGGTCGACGCGCTTGCGCTGTCCCGCTGCCGCGAGCACCGGATCGAGGCGAAGATCGACGTCGCTCGGATCGACGAGCTCGGGGAGCAGACGCAGGCCGCTCTGTACCAGATCGTCCGCGAGGCCCTCGAGGAGGCAATCCGGCGCGGGCCTCCCTCCCGGTTCGAGGTCACCGCGACGGCGGAGTCGCCGGGCACGCTGCGGCTCATGATCCGGGACGATGCACCCACCGAGCGCCGCCGCCGGGCGCTCGAGGTGCTCGAGGAGCGGGCGCGCACCCTCGGCGCCTCGCTCACGCTCGAGCACGACGCAGGCGGGACGACGATGAACATCGAGCTGCGCGGGCAGCTGGGGGGAGACGACTAGTCTTCCGGCGTGGTCGACGGCGCCGCCCCGCACCAGCACCTCCTCTTCATCTGGAAGCCCTCGGGCTACGAGCTCGTGGTGCAGGACGGCGACCCGCCGGCGGTCGGGGCCCAGGTCGAGGTCGAGGGGAAGCCGCTGCGCGTGACGAAGCTCGCGCCGTCGCCGCTCCCCGGCGACCGACGCATCTGCGCGTACGTCGGCGCCTAGCTCGCGGCCACCGACTCCGCGGCTACGAGGCCGAGCACGAGCGCCTGTGCGAGACCGCTGGCGTAGCCGCCGGTTGCGACGCCGCCGGCGTCGACGCCCGCCGCCCAGATCCCCTCGACGCCGGACACGCGCGCCTGCGTGTCCACCTGCAGGCCGCCGATCGTGTGCGTGACGGCCGCGGCGACGTGGACGGCGAGCGCGCCGTCCTCGCTCAGGCGGACGGTGCCGCCGGCGGCGCGCGCTGCCTCGATCCGCTCGTTCGTCTCGGCGACGACGTACCACGCCCGCGAGCCGATCAGCTGCGCGAGATCGTTCTCGTGCCATGCAACCGCCGGCGGCGTGATCTCGCGCCAGTCGTCGGTGAAGACGCGCGCCTCGCGGCCGTAGAGCTGCGCCAGCGGGACGAAGTCCTCCTCGCGGATCCGCGCCGGCGGAGCCGGCATGACACGGCCGTAGAACTCGTCCATCCCGGCCGTGGTCGCGGCGCCGCGGGCTTCCGCGTAGTCGAGCCCGTCGCCCTCACTCCACGGATTCGCCCGCAGGAGCAGCCCGCGCTCCCGGGCCAGGCGCGCGCCGAACCCGCCGGTTGCGAGGAGCACCGGCGGGTCGGCGTCCCCCGCGAGCGGCGTCTCGAGATCGAAGTCCCCGGCCGCGGCGGCCAGGAGCGCCGTGAGCGCGCGCGGGTCGTAGCGACGACCGGTCGTAAGCGGGTTTTCGGTATCGCGCCAGACGGGCTCGGCGCCGAGCGACTCGAGCCAGACGAGCGCGTCGTCGAGCCGCTCCCAGATCAGCCGCTGTAGGCGCTCGTCGCCGCCGGGGCACTCGGCGCGGAAGGCGCCCCAATCCAGGTGCCGCCAGATGACGCAGGACGAGAGGAGCATCGACCCGCCGGCGCGCGTCCCCTTTTCGAGCACGTTCGGCTCGTGCCCGAGCTCGCGCAGCCGCGCGGCGGCCACGAGCCCGGCCATTCCTGCGCCCGCAACCGTGACCCTCACGGACACGTCCCGGTGCCAGGCACCGGGCCAGGTCCGAACAGGACGATGCCTGATCCGGAATCCGCTTCTCGCCGCCGACCGCGAGGGACAGCCTGTCTCCTTTGGCCACGTCCGCGTGCCTGGCACCGGGACGTGGCTTCGCGGGACATGTTCGGTCCGGGCGTCGGAGCTACCTGAGCGAGAACGTCGGCTTGTGCTCGACGTACTCGATCCGCACGCGCTCGGGGCCCCAGACGAAGACGGCGAGCGTGTTCGCGGCGTCCACGACGTCGTCGACCTCGACGCCGAGGTCGCGGGCGGCGGCGAGATGCTCGTCCGCGGAGTCCACGAGCACGGCGAGGTGGTTGAGGAGGGGCCGCTCCGGCGCTCCCGGCTCCCCGGGCTGGAACTCGACCCACGCGCCGCCCACCTCGACCCGCGGGCAGCCGGACGGCCCGGCGGACGCGGCGCGGAAGCCGAGTGAGCCGTACTCGGACGCCGTCGCCTGCGGGTCGGCCGACCTCAGCGCGACGTGGTCGAGGTCGTAATCGAGGTCCGTCTCCGCCTGCACGAGGCCGAGCGCAACGCCTTCACCCAGCTCGAAGTACGCCTCTCCTGTCCTGCGCCGCTCGACCTCGAGGCCGTCCGGCAGCTCGGCGAGGGCACGGTCGAGATCGCCGACCCGCAGCGCCACGTGCTCGAGCGCGCCGCGCTGGCGAGGTCCCTCGGCCGAGAAGAGCGTCAGCTTGCCGCGGCGCGCGTCGGCGCCGACAAGCGTGAAGGCGTCTGTCCGGTCGATCACGTGCATGCCGAGGTGACGAACCACGAAGTCCGCGACGACATCGCGGTCTGCCAGCCAGTAAGCGACGTGGTCGAGCGTCTGAGGCCTCACGCCCCTTGCCGCCTCCCTACTCGATCGGCTCGTTGTGGACGTCGTTGTCGTCCGCGTACTTCTGCGTCAACTCGTTGATGCGGTTCGGATCGCCGTAGGCGTAGTTGATCTCGACGAACGCGTTCCACTTGTCCGGCAGCGCGTCCTCCGGGAAGATCGCCTCGACCGGGCATTCGGGCTCGCAGGCACCGCAGTCGATGCACTCCTCCGGGTCGATGATGAGGATCCGGTCGAACTCGTGGATGCAGTCGACCGGGCACACGTCCACGCAGGAGCGGTCTTTGATGTCGATGCAGGGCTCGGCGATGATGTACGTCACAGGGCCCTACTGTAGATAGCGGCTGTGAACGGGTGCGCCGCCAACCGTCAGGGCTCGGGCGAGCCGCTGAGCTCGTCCACGACCTCCCCGATCCGCTCTGCAAGAGCCGATTTCACGAGCACCTGGTCGAAGCCGGCGGCGTGCGCGGCGCGCAGGCCGGACGTATCGGTGTGGTTCGTGAAGCCGACGATCGGGACGTCCGGATACGCATCGGCGACCTCCTCGGGATCGACACGTGAGACGTCGGCGAGGACGATGTCCGGATCCTCCGTGTGGTCGACCGTGATCAGGCGATGGCTCGGCAGGAGGGCCTCGAGCTTCCCCCGGATGAATAGATCGACCCCACAAAGCAGGATCGTCGGCACAGGGGAAATGTAGACCGGAGTGGACGCACCGTTCAAGCGAGGTCTGGCGGAGATTCGCGCGGGCCGCTACTTCGAGGCGCACGAAGAGCTCGAGGAGGCGTGGCGCGCCGCGCCGCCGGAGGAGCGGGACTTCTTCCAGGGCCTCGTCCACGTGGCGGTCGCCTGGTACCAGGCGGGACGGGGCCGGCCCGTCGCAACGGGCCGCCAGCTGGAGAAGGCCGCGCGACGCCTCGCGCCGTTCGCGCCGGAGCATCGCGGCGTCGACGTCGCCCACGTCCTCGAGCAGGTCGAAGCGGCGCGGAACCGGGTCGCAGCCGGCTCCCTCGACCTCGAGCCGCCCCACCTCGGCTAGTAACAGTCTGTTACTAGGAAAGACATGGCCACGTATGCCCGGGTCAGGGCTTCACGAGGCCGAGGTCGATGAGCGTCCGGTTGACCGCGACCTGGAGCCACCACTCCCGGTCGAAGAAGAGCAGGAGCCCGAGCACGATCAGGATGACGCCGCTCACGACCTGGATCACGGTGTAGTGGTCGCGCAGCCAGCGGAACGCGCCCATCGCCTGCGCGAACGCAACCCCGGCGACCACGAACGCCGCACCCAGCCCGAGCGCGTAGGCGGCGAGCAGCACCGTCCCCTTGAGCACCGTCCCGCTGGTGCTGGCGAGGACGAGGACGGCGCCGAGGACGCTGCCGATGCACGGCGCCGCGCAGACGGCGAACGCACCGCCGAGCAGCGCGCCCGAGCCGCGCCGACGCGCGCCCGTCAGCAGCCCGGCGCCGAAGATCCGCTCGGGCACCGGGAGCAGTCCGACGAACGCGAGCCCGAGCACGACGAGGACGAAGCCCGCGATCTCGGTCCTCGCGTTGCCGGAGACGACGCTGCCGATCGCCGCCGCGCCCGCTCCGAGGACGACGAACACGGCGGTGAAGCCGAGGATGAACGGGACGCTCGAGACGATCACACGCCGCGCCGTCCCTCGCTGCCCGAGCTGCCCCACCTCCACGCTCGAAACCGCAGCGAGGTAGCCGGGAACGAGCGGCAGCACGCACGGCAGCACGAGCGAGACGAACCCCGCGGCAAACGAGATGCCGAGCCTCCCGCCCATCAGTCGAAGCGTGCCAGGAGATCGTCGAGTCGACGCTCCGTCTCCTCGTCGAGCCCGGAGTCGGCCGGCTCCTCCGGATCCGACTCGCCGCGCCGGCTCCAGCGCCAGACGCCGAGCGCCAGCACGAGGGCGCCGGCAAGGACGCCCGCGATCGGCAGCCACCACGCGAGCAGGTCGAAGCCCTTGTGCGGCGGCGCGGCGAGAATCGCCGGGCCGTAGTTCGCAACGAGCTCCGACTCGATCTGCTGCTTGGTCGCGCACTGCGCGATCCGCTGCGAGATGAATCGCTCGATCTGCTGCGCCGCCGCCGAGTTCGACTGGTCGAGCGTCGTGTGGCAGGTCGGGCACATCACCTGGCCCTCGAGGTATGTGAGCGACGTGCGCGGATGCGCGCAGGCTGCCGCCGGGCCTGCAAGCGCGAGCGCCGCCACGACCACGGCAGCAAAGCGCAGGATCATGCGGCCGCCTTCGCGAGCGCGTCACGGAAGTCTGCGGCGAAGCCCGGAGCGGTGATCGGGCCTGCGAGGTGCGCTACGACCCGTCCCTGCCGGCTCAGGACGTACGTCTCCGGCACCTGATGGATCCCGTAGCGGCCGGTCACCTGCCCCGAACCGTCCTCGAGCATCGGGAATGTGAGCTCGTGCGCGCCGACGAAGCGCCGGGCGTCGGTCGCGAGGTCGTGGTAGTCGACGCCGAGGAAGACGACGCCGCGACTGCGGTAACGACTCCAGTCACGCTCGAGCACGGCCGCCTCGCCCTTGCACGGATTGCACCACGATGCCCAGAAGTTCAGCACGACGGGCCGTCCCCTGTATGAGGCGAGCGACACCGTCCCCGGCCCGACGAGCCGCTGGAGTGTGAATCCGGGCGCCACGGCGCCGACGCGCGGCGCATGTTCCTGATGCGTGAGCTTCCACACGAGCAGAGCGAGCAGCCCCGCGACGCACGCGAGCGCGAGCACCTGCGCCGACAGCTTGAGCCGTCCCGTCACGACTGCAACGCCGCGTGGACGTACCGGGAGAGCGCCTGCGAGTGCGTGTGCTCGCTCACGGGTCCGAGGATCTGTCCGCCGACGATCCTCCCCTTCGGATTGAGGACGTACGTCACCGGCAGGTTCCCGACTGCGTAGCGATTGGCGGCGACGCGTCCGTCGTGATCGAAGACGACCGGATACGTGACCCCGTGCACCCGCAGGAACTTGCGCGCGTCCCCGCGCGAGTCGTTGGCATCGATGCCGAGCACGACGAGGCCGTCACCTCGGTCCTTTTGCCACAGCTGCTCGAGCACGGGCGCTTCGCGCTTGCACGGGTCGCACCACGAGGCGAAGAAGTTGAGCACGACCGTGCGCCCGCGCAGCGACGCGAGCGAGATCCGCCCGTCACCAGTCAGGCGTTGCAGCGAGAACGCGGGCGCGCGGGCTCCGACCTTCGGCGGCGGCGTCTGGTGCGTCAGCTTCCAGACGAGCAGCGTCGCGAGAACCCCCACCCCTGCGATCGCGAGCGCCTGCGCTCCGAGCTTCAGCGGCCCGCGCATCGGGGACTAGGCCGGAACGATGAACACCGGCGTCCCGATCTGCACGCGGGTGAACAGCCACTCGGCCGACGGGATCTGCATCCGGATGCAGCCGTGCGATTCGGAGTGGCCGATCGACCACGGCTCGCTGGTGCCGTGGATGCCGACGCCCGGTGCGCTCAGGCCCATCCAGCGCGTACCGAGCGGATTGCCGGGCCCGGGCGGGACGGGCTTGGCTCCAGCCGCCCACGCGTCCTGTGTCGGCGGGAACCACCAGGGGTTCACCTGCTTCACGACGATCTCGAAATGGCCGAGCGGCGTCGGCCATGCGGGCTGTCCGGTCGCGACCGGGAACCACCGCACGAGCCGAACACCGTTGTAGAGGTAGAGACGGTTCGAGCCCCGGTGGATGACGATGACGGGCTCCGCCTTCGCCGACGCCGCCGTGAGCTGGCGCAAAGGAGCAACGACGACGCTCGTGCGCTCGCCGGTGACGACGGCGGACCGGATCCGCATCCGCGTGGGGAACTTGGCGAGCTCCCGCCCCGGCCGCGAATGGGTCAGTACGGGACGATTGTTCCGCAGGATCACCGTGCCGGCGACCGGCGCACGATCCGTCTTGGTCGCGAGCGTTCCGACCCACTTGACGACGCGCTGCATGTCCAGGGTCGGCTTCAGCGGGACGATCGTGTCCGCGGCCGCCGTGAGCGCGGTCTGGACCGCCGTGGAGACGTCGAGCACGGTGTGGAAGTGGTGCGGCGAGACCGAAACGTTGTGATGCCCGACGTGCACGACGACCGGCGCGAAGTAGGCCGCCTGCACCGCGGCCGTCGCGTCGTCGACCGTCATCCCGCCGACGAGCACCGAGCCGACCTGCACTCCGTCCGCGATCGTCGTCGGGGGCGGCGGCGTACCGTCCGCGCGCGCGTGGCTCGCGCCGACGGCGAGGGCGCAGATGACGAGACAGAAGATGAAGCCGGCGCGCTTGGCCACGGGCGGCATGGATTCTAGCTTCAGACCGGTAAACCTCCGGGTCTGAGGGACCAGACGGAGAGAGTGGTCAAGTCCGGCGGATCACGACGACCGCCAGGTCGTCGGAGAGGTCGCCCCCTGCGAACTCGCGTGCGTCCTCGGCGACGGCGGCGGCGAGCTCGCGCGCAGTCAGCTCGCGCTTCGCCGCAAGCAGCGCGTCGAGCCGCTCGTCTCCGTACAGCTCCCCGTCTCGCCGCGCCTCGACGACGCCGTCGGTGTAGAGGACGAGCGAGGCGCCCGGCGGCAGGTCCGCGTGGGACTCCGTGTACTCCTGGCCCCCGTCGATGCCGAGCACGAGCCCGTGCGCCTCCAGCGCCCGGGTCGTCCCGTCGGGCTGGACGATCCGCGGCGAGGGATGCCCCGCGCTGGCGCTTGCGACCGTTCCGCGGGTGCCGTCGACGACGACGTAGCCCATGCTGATGAACTTGCCGCTGGCGATCTCGCTGCAGATCACCTCGTTCGCGGCGGCGAGGAAGTCGGCAGGCTCCGGATGCTCGCGAGCAAGGGAACGGAAGACGAACTTCGCCATCGCCATGTCCGCGGTCGCCTCGACGCCGTGCCCCGTCACGTCCCCGAGGACGACGGCGAGCCGGCCGTCGTCGAGCGAGAGGAAGTCGTAGACGTCGCCGCCGACCTCCACCCGCGCAGAAGGCTCGTACACCTCCCCCACGTCGAGGCCGGGCACGAGCGGCCGCGCCCGCGGCAGGAGCGAGCGCTGCATCGTGTCGGCGAACTGCTTCTGCTGCTGGTAGAGGCGGGCGTTGTCGATCGCGAGGGCAACCTGGCCGGCGATCACGGTCGCGGCTTCGATCGTCTCGTCCGAGAGCGGATTGCCGGGCCGGAAGGAGAAGATCCCGAGCGATGCGAGCACCTCCGTCTGCAGGGCGACGGGCACGACGGCGCCCGTCCAGCCCCGCTCGAGGAACGGTGCGAGTGCCGGCAGG
>DASXJG010000056.1:0-9029 GCA_036497525.1 Gaiellaceae bacterium | reverse complement strand
CGGAGCCGTCGGAGAGCTCCATCGCTATGCGCCCCAGCCGCGACGCGAGCGGGACGTACGGCCCGAGCACCTCGAGGTCGTCGGCGCCGATCACCGGGATGTTGACGGCGTTCGAGACCAGGCCGCCGTCGAGCGCCGCGGCGACCTGCTCCGCGACGATGACACCCGCCCGGTCCTGCGCCTCCCCGGTCGACGCTGCGAGATGCGGCGTGACGACGACGTTGTCGAGCTCGAGCAGCGGGCCTGAGTAGGGCTCGTCGACGAAGACGTCGAGAGCGGCACCGGCGACCTTGCCCGAACGGAGCGCCGCGAGCAGAGCGTCCTCGTCGAGCAGCGGGCCTCGCGCGGCGTTCACGATCCGCACCCCGGGACGCATCGCCTCGAACGCGGCAGCATCGACGGACCCGCGCGTCTCGGGGCTCAGCGGCAGATGCAGCGTGAGGAAGTCCGCGGCGGCATACACGTCCTCGAGAGACTCGACCCACTCGACGCCCAGCTCGCGGAAGCGCTCTGCCGTCACGTACGGGTCGTACGCCACGACCCGCATCCCGAGCCCCAGGGCGCGCCGCGCGACCTGCTGCCCGATCCGGCCGAAGCCGAGCACCCCGAGCGTCTTGCCGGCGAGCTCGATGCCGCCGTACGCGCTCCGTTCCCAGCGGCCCTGCTTGAGCGCGGCGTGCGCCTGCGGGATGTTCCGCGCGAGCGCGACGAGCAGGCCGACTGTGTGCTCGGCGGCGGAGACCACGGTGGACTCCGGCGCGTTCGCCACGATGATCCCGCGCCGCGTCGCCGCGTCGACGTCGACGTTGTCGACCCCCACGCCGGCGCGCCCGATCACCTTCAGCCGCTCGGCGCGCTCGATCAGGTCGGCGGTCAGCTTGGTCGCGGAGCGGACGACGATCGCGTCGTAGCCGCCGATGATCTCCTCGAGCGCGCTCTCGGCGTCGACGTCGACGTCGAAACGGGAACGGAGCAGCTCGACGCCCGCGTCGGAGATCTCCTCGCGAACGAGGACGCGTGGGCTCACGTGCGCGACGGTTCGCCGCTGAACGCCTCGAGCGCCGCAGTCACCGCGGTGCCGCGCTCGACGTCGGCGCCGAGGTCGGCGAGAACGAGCTCGACCGCGCCGATCTGCGTCGTGATGTCGAACACGTCGAACCAGCCGATGTGCCCGAGGCGGAAGATCTTCCCCTTGAGCTCGCCCTGGCCGTTCGCGATCGTGATCCCGAAGCGGTCGCGGACGCCACGGATGACGTCGCCGGAGTCGATTCCGGCGGGGGCGCGGACGGCGGTCACGACGGCGCTCCGGTCCTCATCCGGCGAGAAGAGCTCGAGCCCGAGCGCTTTCACGCCGGCGCGGGCCGCCCGGCCGAGGCGGACGTGGCGCTCGAACGCAGCCTCCAATCCCTCCTCGAACAGGAGCTCGAGCGCGACGTCGAGCCCGGCAACCAGCGAGACGGGCAGCGTGACCGGCGCGTCGAGCGTCTGCTGCGCCTTGCGCGTCCGCTCCCAGTCGAAGTAGAAGCGGGGCGACGACCCTGTGGCGGCCAGCGCGCCTGCGGAGACCGCGGCGAGGCCGAGCCCCGGCGGGGACATCAGTGCCTTCTGCGAGCCGGAGACGACGACGTCGAGGCCCCAGGCGTCGGTCTCGCAGGGGACGGCGCCGAGGCTCGAGACCGCATCGACGACCACGAGCGCGCCCGCCTCCGTTGCGGCGGCGGCAAGGGCGCGCACGTCGGCGACGACTCCGGTGGAGGTCTCGGACTGGACGAACCAGACCGCCTTCGCCTCCCGCTCGGTCAGGCGCGCGCGCAGGTCGTCCGCGTCGGGCGTCTCGCCCCAGTCATACCGGAGCACGTCCACGTCCGCCCCGAACGCAGTCGTCATCGCGACCCAGCGCTCGCCGAAGCTCCCGGCCGAGACCACGAGATGCCGCTCGCCCGGCGAGACGAGGTTCGCCACCGCCGACTCGAAGGCGCCGGTGCCCGACGCCCCGAACAGGAGCACGTCGTTCTCCGTCCGGCAGACCTCGCGCAGCCGGGCCAGCACGCGCTCGTAGACCGGCAGGAACTCGGGGCTGCGGTGATGGATCACGGGCGCGCCGACGGCGGCCAGCACCTCGGGCGGGACAGGCGTCGGCCCCGGCGTGAACAGATAGCGCTTGGTCGCCATCTCTCCGAGCGTAGCGGTCTACCCTGCCGGACATGGAGGCTCTCCTCGCGTTCGGCGCGGCACTCCTGACCTTCCGGCTCGCAGGCCTCCTCGCCGGGCGCTACCGGAGCTCACACCGGCCGGAGCTCTTCGCGTGGTCGGCGGGGCTCGCCGCCTACGCGATCGCGGCGGCGGCCATCGCGTGGGGCGAGGCCGCGGGTTGGGACGAGCGCGCCTTCCGCGTCTACTACGCCGCGGGGGCGCTGCTGACCGCACCGCTGCTCGGCGCGGGCTCGCTTCTGCTCGCCGGCCGCCGCCGAGCCGCGCCCGTGGTGCTCGTCTACGCCGGCCTCGCAGTCGGCATCGCCCTCGCAGTGCCGGTCCACGGCACCTTCGCGGCGCACGGCATCCCGGCCGCTCAGGACCACCTCGACTTCATCCCCGCGCGGTTGCTGGCGATCGTCGCCAACATCGCCGGGACGCTGGCGGTCGTCGTCGTCGCGCTGCGATCGTTCCGCCGCCGTCCGCTCGGGAACGGGCTGATCATCGCCGGAATCGCCGCAGCGGCAACGGGTAGCGGGCTCGCCGGGCTCGGCGCCGCTGGCAGCGCAATCGGGATCGCCGTCGGTGCGGTGCTGCTTTACGCAGGATTCGTTGCTCCTGCGCACATTCGGCCGGGTTTTCCCCCGAAAATAGCCCCCAATTGAGTCACAAGCGTTGCCTCACCTGCGCACTAACGTGGCGCCTGTAGCTACCCTCGGCGAACCGATCGCATAAGCCGCGCCGAGCGGTGCTCGCCCAGGGCGATTTTCCCGCCCGCTCGGCCTCCGACTTGCAATCGACCAGGGAGGAACTGCATTGCGGCGCTCTATCCTGGCCTGCGGGCTGCTGCTCGCATTCGCAGGCATGGCCACTGCGGCTGCGGCCGCCACGGCTTCGCAAAACAACGAAAGCAGTCCAAGCACCACTGCAAGCACGAGCACCACGGTCGCCACGACCGAGGCCCAGACCGGGCCTTCGCGCTGGGAACTGCGGACGGCAGCCGCCTGGCGGCGCCATATCCAGCGCTTCCGGAGCGGTACGCGGCACTGGCTGACGGTCATGCACGGACGCCCGCCGGCGAACGTCTCGCGCTCGCTCTCCGCTCGCTCGCTCTCCGCTCGCTCGTTCGGGCGGCTGCGGCGGCTCGAGCGGCGCTGGCGGCACGTCGCGCACAGAACGCGGTGGCGCGCGAACCACCCCCCGTATTTCAGGGCCTGGCTCTGCATCCACCACTACGAGGGCAGCTGGGCCGATTCCGGCAGCCCGTACTGGGGCGGGCTGCAGATGGACCTCTCGTTCCAGCAGACCTACGGCGGCTGGCTCCTTCGTCACAAGGGCACTGCGGATCACTGGAGCCCGCTAGAGCAGATCTGGGTCGCGGTGCGCGCGTCGCATTCGCGCGGCTTTTCGCCGTGGCCGAACACCGCACGTGACTGCGGTCTGTACTAGCGCTTCTACCTGCTAATCCGGCATTTCGACGGCCCGCCGCTGCGGGCCGTCGTCATCTTGGCGTCATTTGGACTTGACAATGACATCAGTGTGATGTCATAGTGCCGCCATGCAGATCGATGGAACCATCCAGGCGCTCCGGGAAGACCTCGTCCGTTTCGCGGCACTCGGCGACGAGAACACGTCGCGGGCGGCAGAGCTCCTCTCGGTCGCGATCGAGTCGGCCCTCGGCCGGAGGCTCCAGGACGCCCTCGCCGAGGCGGCGCTCGAGCTCAACGACCAGCTCGAGTCCTCGCACGTCGAGCTGCGCGTCGCAGGTCATGACCTCCAGCTCGTGCTCGTCCGCGAGGACGGCACGGTGCCGGAGCAGGCCGACGAGGCGTTCTCCGCCCGCATCACGCTGCGGCTCCCCGAGAGCCTGAAGCAGCGGGTCGAGTCTGCCGCCGCTCGCGAAGGCGCCTCCGTCAACACCTGGCTCGTCCAGGCGCTCCAGCGCGCCGTCGAGACGCGCCGCCCATCGTCGTCCGGAAGCCGCAACCGCCTCACCGGCTACGGCCGCAACTGAAAGGAGCTAGGCACATGTATCCCGAGTACACCGACGCCCTCAAGCTCAACAACCTCCCCATCCGCCCCGACCGGCGTCAGACCCCTCGCGACAGCGAGATCCGGCTCCGCGTCAAGCGGCTGACCCGCGTGTACCTCTGATGCTCGAGCAGTCCTTCCACACGCCACTGCCTCTCGAGCTCGAAGTCGGCATACCCTCCGGCGACATCGAGGTCGAGACGACCGAGGGCGAGGAGTCGAGCATCACCGTCGACGGCGACGACCGCCTGCTCGAGGAGGTCGAGATCCGTCACGACGGCAACCGCCTCGTCGTCGCCTACCGCGGCAAGGGCAAGCTCGGCTTCTCGCTCTCCCCGCTCTCGCTCGTGTTCGGCAGCGAGCTGCGCGTGCGGGCCAGCGTCCCGCACGGCGCGGAAGTCAAGGTCAAGACCGCCTCGGCGGACACCAGACTCGACGGGCACTTCGGGCCGGTCGGCGTGAACTCCGTCTCCGGTGACCTCCGCGTACGTGGCGAGATCGCCGGCAGCGCGAACGTCAAGACCGTCAGCGGCGACGCCGACCTCGACCACGTCGACGGGGACATGTCCGCGCACACGGTCTCGGGCGACCTCCGCATCGGCCCGGTCACAGGCTCCGCCGAGACGAAGACAGTCTCGGGCGACATCCGCTTCCAGTCGGTCACCGCGGGCGACGTCCGCTTCACGAGCGTGTCCGGCGACGTGGAGATCGGCATCGCCGATGGCTCCGCCGTCGACGTCGACGCCGGCTCGACCTCGGGCGACCTCTCCTCGGAGGTCCCGCTCGCGAGCGAGCCGCAGTTCATCGAGGGCGAGCCGGCTCCGACGGTCGTCCTCCGCGGCCGAACGGTCAGCGGCGACGTGAAGGTGTTCCGGGCAGGCTGAAAATGCAGGAAGGGGTCGCAACGGTCCGGGCCTCCCTCCTGCGCAGCCGGCCCGTGGCGACGCTGCTCGCCGCGGAGGTCCTCTCCACCACCGGCTCGCAGATGACGTGGCTCGCACTGCCGTGGTTCGTGCTCATCGCGACGGGCTCGGCGAAGCAGATGACGCTCGTCATCGCCGCCGAGGCGGCAGGCTACGCGTTGTTCGGGATCCCGAGCGGAACCCTGCTCGAGCGTCTCGGCGCGCAGCAGACGATGCGCCTCTGCGACGCGGTGCGCGCTCCGTTGATGCTGCTCGTGCCCGTGTTGCACTGGAGCGGCGAGCTGTCGTTGCCTCTCCTGCTCGTCCTCACGTTCCTCGTCGGCGTGGCTAGCACGCCGTACGGCGCCGCGCAGCGCGTGGTCGTCGCGGAGATCCTCGACGAGGACGAAGACTCAGTCGAGCGCGCGAACGCCCTGCTCCAGGGGGCCACACGGATCACGATGCTCTGCGGCCCGGCGCTCGCCGGAATCCTCATCGCGGCCGTCGGGGCGCCGATCGTGCTCGTGGTCGACGCGGCCACCTACATCGTCTCCTTCGCTCTCGTCACGCTGTTCGTCCCGGTGACGCGGGTCGTGCGAAGCGAAGAAGAGCCTGAAGGCAGCCGCGGGCTGCTCGCGGGCGTCCGCTACCTCCTGCGCGATCCGCTCCTCCGAGGCTGGACTGCCGCGCTCGTGGTCGGCGACGGCGCGTTCTCGGTTCTCTTTATCGCCATCCCGGTGCTCGTCGTCGCGCACTACGGGGCCGATCCGCGCCTCGCGGGCGCGTTCTTCGCCTCGTGGGGCGTCGGCTGCGTGATCGGGAACGTCATTGCGTACCGCAGCGAGAAGGTCGGCGGGCTGCGCCAGGCGACGCGGCTCTTGCTCGTCCAGGCGCTCCCGTTGTGGGCGCTGGCTGCGCCGGTCTCGGCAGTTGTGATCGCGAGCGCGCTGGCGCTGTCCGGGCTTGCCAACGGCCTCGTCAACCCGACGCTGCACACGTTTCTCACGCTGCGCCCGCCGGTCGCTCTGCGGGGGAAGACGCTGACCGCGCTGTTCACGGCCTCGAGTCTCGCTACGCCGGTCGCGCTCGCCGTTGCGGCGCTTGCGTTTCCGCTCTACGGCGCGCGGCATGTCGTCGCGTTCGCTGCCGCGGGCCAGCTCCTGGCCATGAGCTATGCGATCGTGGTCACGCTCCGCTACCTGGCGCGAGAGCAAGCCTGATGCGCGCCCTGCTCGCGTACCGCGACACGCGGCTGCTACTCGCCGGCCAGGCGCTCTCGGCGTTCGGCGACTGGGCGATGATCATCGTCCTCGCGGTCTGGATGAAAGGGCTGACCGGGTCGAGCGCGCTCGCCGGCCTGACGTTCTTCACCTTCGCCGCAGGCTCACTGCTCGCACCCCTCGGCGGGCTGCTCGCCGACCGGGTGCGCCGCCGGCCGCTGATGATCGTCGCCGACTCCGTGCTCGGCGCGATCGTGCTCCTGCTCCTGTTCGTCCACGATCGCAGCGACGCGTGGCTCATCTACGCGGTCGCGCTCGCCTACGGGGCGCTCGGCACCGTCTTCTTCCCCGCCCGCGCGGCGCTGCTCAAGATCATGCTCCCGAAGGAGCTGCTCGCGGAGGCGAACGGCATGCTCACGTCCACGCGTGAGGGCCTGCGGATCATCGCGCCCCTCGCGGGGGCCGGCCTCTACGCCGTGCTCGGCGGTGGCGCCGTCGCGGTGCTCGACTCCGCCACCTTCGCAGCGTCGGTCTTCTTCCTCTCACGCATGCGCGTGCAGGAGGAGAAGCCCGCGCCTCCGGAGCACCACTTCACCCAGGAGGTGACGGCCGGCCTGCGCCACGTCTGGGAGACCTTGCCGTTGCGGCAGATCGTGTCGGGCGTCGCCCTCGCGCTCCTCGTGGTCGGCTTCTCCGAGACGCTGATCTTCTCCGTCATCGCCGCGCTCGGCAAGCAGCCGTCGTTCTTCGGAGTCTTCGCGACCATCCAGGGGATCGGCTCGATCGCCGGCGGCCTGACTGCCGCGATCGTCCTCCGTCGCGTGGGCGAGGTTCGCCTGGTCGGCCTGGGACTGGCCTGCTTCGCGCTGGCCGACCTCGCCCTGATCGTGCCCTCCCTCGGCGTGGTGCTCGTCGCAGGCCCGGTGGCCGGCGTCGGCGTCGCGTGGGCGATCGTCGGCTTCTCGACGGCGCTGCAGACGCGGACGCCGCTCGCGATCCAGGGCCGCGTCTCGGCGGCTGCCGACCTCACGCTCTCGATCGCGCAGACGGTCTCGATCGCGACCGGCGCCGTGCTCTCCACGGTCGTCGACTACCGGATCCTCTTCGTCGTGATGGCAGCCGTGGTCCTGTCCAGCGCCGGCTACCTCCTCACCCGGCGGGAGCCGACCCCGGCGCCTGCGACGATTGAGGCGTGACCGAGCTCGTCCCGCTGCGGCGCAACCGCGACTTCGTGCTCTTCCAGAGCGGTGCCCTGCTCTCGACCTTCGGGTCGGGGATCTCCGGAATCGCGTACCCGCTGCTGACGCTCGCGCTCACCGGCTCGGCGGCCAAGACGGGCTACGTCGGGGCCGTCGAGTTCCTACCGCTCGTGCTGCTGAGCGCACCGGCCGGCGTGGCCGCCGACCGTTTCGACCGCAAGCGCCTCATGATCGCCGCGGACGTGACCGGCGCGGTCGCGCTCGCACTACTCGCGGCGGCGGTGCTGACGGGAAGCGCGAAGTTCTGGATGATCGTCGTCGTCGCCTTCGTCGACACCGCCGCGGCGGTCCTGTACCGGTCGGGCTCGAGCGGAGCGATCAAGGCGGTCGTCCCGGTACCGCAGCTCGCCGACGCCTCGAGTGTGGCGATGGCGCGCATGTCGGTCGTGCGCCTGGCGACGCCGCCGCTCGGCGGCGCCCTCTTCGACCTCTCGCGCGGACTGCCGTTTCTCGCAGACGCCCTCTCGTACGCATTCTCGACAGCTGCGCTCCTGCTGATGCGGACCCCGTTTCAGGAAGAGCGCGTGCCGGGCGCGCGCACGCCGTTCCGCGAGGGGCTCGCCTACTTCTGGAGCATTCCGTTCCTGCGAACGACCATCGGCATGATCGCCGCGAGCAACGTCGTCGCCGTCGGCGCGCCGATCGCGGTCATCATCCTCGCCGATCGGCAGGGGCTCTCGGGCCTGACAATCGGCCTTTTCGTCGCACTCCAGGGCGTCGCGCTGCTCGCGGGGTCCGCCGTGTCGCCGCTCCTGCGGCGGCGCTTCCCGATGCGCGCAATCCTGCTCTCGGAGTTCTGGATGGCGCTCGTCTACGTCGCGTTCATCATCCACCCGGACGTCTACGTGCTCGCAGTTTGCGCCTCGTTGCACGCGTTCTGGTTCCCGAACACCGACTCGGCGATCCAGGCGTACTCCTACGCGCTCATCCCGGATCGCCTGCTCGGACGCTCGATGGCCGCCTCCAACACGCTGCGCGCCGCGTCGGCGCCGCTCGGCCCGCTCCTCGCTGGGCTCCTGCTGGCCCACACCACCCCGCAAATCGCGATCGCAGCGCTCGCCGCGCCGGTCGTCGTCGCCGCGGCGCTCGGGACGGTCAGCCCGGCGCTACGCGACCTGCCTAGCCTCGCTGAAGCTTCTCCCGCAGCAGCTGGTTGACGACCTTCGGGTCGGCCTTGCCCTGTGTCTCGCGCATCACCTGGCCGACGAAGAAGCCGAGCACGCCCTCCTTGCCGCCACGGTAGGTCTCGGCCTGTTCCGGATTCGCCGCGATGACGGCGTCGATCACGGGTGCGAGCGTGTCCTCGTCTGCAACCGCTGCGCGAGAGAGGTAGTCCTCAGCCTTGATCGCGCCCCCCTTCGCTGCTGCGAACGCCTCATCGAGCGCTTCACGCGTTACGTTCGCCTGCACGATCTGCACGAGAG
>DASXJG010000055.1:0-17549 GCA_036497525.1 Gaiellaceae bacterium | reverse complement strand
AGCTCGCCCTCGTCGTCGGCGCCGACCGTCTGGTTGAGCGAGACCGACGCGTTGGCCGCGCCGAGTGCCTCGTCGACGTGCTGCATCGGCAGGCCGGTCGCCTCGGCGAGCTCCTCCTTCGTCGCCTCGCGTCCGAGCTCGACCTCGAGCCGCCGCGCCGCGCGCGACAGCTTCTGCTGGCGCTCCACCACGTGGACCGGCACGCGGATCGTGCGCGCGTGGTTGGCAACCGCACGCTGCACCGACTGGCGGATCCACCAGGTCGCGTAGGTCGAGAACTTGTAGCCCCGCCGCCAGTCGAACTTCTCGACGGCGCGGTTCAGCCCGAGCGTCCCCTCCTGGATCAGGTCGAGGAACGGGACGCCGAGGCCTCGGTAGCCCTTGGCGATCGAGACGACGAGCCGGAGGTTCGACTCGATCATGTGACGCTTTGCCGTCGGGTCGCCGCGCTCGATCCGCTTCGCGAGCATGACTTCCTCGGCAGCGGTGAGCAGCTTGTGGCGGCCGACGTCGGCCAGGAACAGCTGGAGGCTGTCGGCGGAGCCGGAGACCGCAACCGGGGCCGGCTCAGGCTCGGGCGCCGGCTCGGCGGGCTTCTCCTTCTCTTCGGTCTCCGCCTCGGCGCGAGGCTCGGCGGGCGCAGCAGCAGCAGCAGCGGCAGGCTGGCCGATCTCCAGCCCGGTGCGCTCGAGCTCCCGCGTGAGCTCCTCGATCTCTTCGTCGTTCAGCTCGAGCTCGGCCGCGAAGGTGTCGAGCTCGACCTGCTCGACGAAGCCGCGCTCCTCCGCACGCTCGACGATGGCGCGGATCTGTTCCGACTCGAGCAACTCGTTCAGCTGGTTCTGCGTCAGCTCTCCCTCAGTCCTTTCGCCCAACTTCGTCGCCTATCCGGCAAGCCTTCGTACCTTAGGAGGGAAGTCCTCCGGTTGCCACCCTCCGCCGAGCGCCGCCTACCCGGACCCTCGAACGCGGCGCGCGCGCAGTCTATTCCGCGCCCCGGCCGGCTCGTCAGGTAAGGACGCGGACCGGCCGGCGAAGTTTGTGGAGCAATCCTCAAGATCGCTTGCGGCGGCCGCCCGAACGCTTCGCCGGTCCCTTCGCGCGCCGCTCGGCGAGCAGCTCGACCGCGCGGTCGAGCGTGACCGTCTCCGGGTCGTCGCCCTTGCGGAGGCTCGCGTTCGTCTCGCCGTCGGTGACGTACGGGCCGAACCTGCCTTCCCGCAGGACGATCTCGCTGCCGCCGGCGGGGTCGGTTCCGAGCTCCCGCAGCGGCTTTGCGGCGGCGCCCCGGCCGCGACGCTGCCTCGGCTGGGCGAGAAGCGCGAGAGCATCGTCGAGGGAGATCGTGAACAGCTGCTCCTCGGCCTCGAGCGAGCGAGACTCCTTCCCCTTCTGGACGTACGGCCCGTACCTGCCGTTCCGCGCCTCGACCTCCTCGCCGTCGGGAGCGACACCGACGACACGGGGCAGCTGGAGCAGGCGCAGCGCCTCCTCGAGCGTCACGGTGTCGAGCGACATCGTCTTGAACAGAGATGCCGTGCGCGGCTTCTCCTTCGAGTCCTCGGGAAGAACCTCGGTGACGTACGGGCCGTAGCGCCCGGTGCGCGCCACGATCGGCAGGCCGGTCTCGGGATGGGTCCCGAGCTCGCGGTCTCCGCTCGGCTGGGAGAGGAGCTCCTCGGCCCGCTCGACCGTCAGCTCGTCGGGGGCGAGCTCCTCGGGAACGCTTGCGCGCTTCCCGTCGCGCTCCAGGTACGGCCCGTACCTGCCGACGCGAAGGACGATCCCGTCCCCGATCTCGAGCGAGTTGATCTCGCGGGCATCGATCGCCCCAAGGTCGGAGACGAGCTCGTGCAGGCCTGCGCTGCCATCGCCGAAGTAAAAGCGCCGCAGCCACTCGGCGCGTTGCTCGTCGCCCGCCGCGATCCGGTCGAGGTCGTCCTCCATCCGGGCGGTGAAGTCGTAGTCCACGAGCTGGCCGAAGTGCTGCTCGAGGAGGCCGACGACGGAGAAGGCGAGGAAGGCCGGCACGAGCGCAGTGCCGCGCTTGAAGACGTAGCCGCGGTCGAGGATCGTGCCCAGGATCGATGCGTACGTCGAAGGGCGCCCGATGCCGAGCTCCTCGAGCGTCCGCACGAGTGTCGCCTCGGTGTAGCGCGCCGGCGGGCTCGTCTCGTGACCCTGCGGCTCGAGCGCGCGCAGCTGGACGGCGTCGCCCTCGGTGAGGTTCGGAAGGCGGCGTTCTTCGTCGTCGGGCTGCGCCGCGCGGTCGTCGTCGCGCCCCTCCTCGTACGCCGCGAGGAAACCGCGGAAGGTGATCACCGTCCCGGAGGCGCCGAACTCGACCGTCTCGCCGTCAGTGGAGTCTCCCGCGATCCGGAGCGAGACGGTCTGGCCTTGGGCGTCCTTCATCTGCGACGCGATCGTCCGCATCCAGATCAGCTCGTAGAGGGCGTGCTCGTCGCGTGAAAGCTCGGAGCGCACGTCCTGCGGCGTGCGGAAGCGGTCGCCCGACGGGCGGATCGCCTCGTGCGCCTCCTGCGCGTTCTTCACCTTCCGCTCGTAGCGGCGCGGCTCCGGCGGGATGTAGTCGGCGCCGAACAGGGACGACGCCTGCTCGCGCGCCGCCGTGAGCGCCGACTCCGACAGCGTCGTCGAGTCGGTGCGCATGTAGGTGATGTAGCCGTTCTCGTAGAGGCGCTGGGCAAGCCGCATCGTCGTCTGTGCGGTGAAGCGGAGCTTGCGGCTCGCGTCCTGCTGCAGGGTCGAGGTCATGAAAGGCGGGCTCGGGCGACGGACGTAGGGCTTCCGCTCGACCCGCGCGACGCTGAAGGAGGAGCCCTCGAGCCGGGACGCGAGGCCGCGTGCCTCCTGCTCGTCGAGCGGCCGCGCGTCGCCGCGCAACTTGCCGTCGGGGCCGAAGTCGCGCCCCTGCGCGACGCGCTGACCGTCGACCGAGACGAGCCGCGCTTCGAAGCTTTCCGGATCGAAGCTCGCGAGAAGGTCCCACCACTCCGCGGCGCGGAACGCCATCCGCTCCCGCTCCCGCTGGACGACGAGGCGGGTCGCCACGGACTGGACGCGGCCGGCTGAGAGCCCTCGCATGATCTTCTTCCAGAGGACGGGCGAGACCTCGTAGCCGTAGAGCCGGTCGAGGATGCGCCGCGACTCCTGCGCGTCGACGAGGTTGTCGTCGACCTCGCGGGTCTCCTCCAGGGCACGCTCGATTGCGTCGCGCGTGATCTCGTGGAAGACCATGCGGCGGGTCGGCACCTTCGGCTTCAGCACCTCGAGCAGGTGCCACGCGATCGCCTCCCCCTCGCGATCCTCGTCCGTGGCGAGCAGGAGCTCGTCGGCGTCGGCGAGCTGCTTGCGCAGCTGGGCGACGGTCTTCTTCTTGTCGGGGTCTACGACGTAGAGGGGCTCGAAGTCGTGCTCGACGTCCACGCCGAGCCGCGCCCAGGGCTCGCCCTTGTAGCGCTCCGGGATCTCGGCAGCGCTGTCCGGAAGGTCGCGGATGTGGCCGACGGAGGACTCCACGACGAAGTCGGGGCCCAGGTAGCCGGCGATCGTCCTCGCCTTGGCAGGCGACTCCACGATGACGAGCCGTTTCGACATCGGCGGGTCACGATAGCCACCGCTGCAGCCGGGATACTCCCGCCGTGCGCCCGCCGCTCCTCTACAACATCGTCGCCGTGCTCAGCCGGCCCATCCTTCGCGGGCTCTTCCGGCTGCGCGACAGCGGGAGCGAGAACGTGCCGGTGGACGGCGGCTGCGTCCTCGCCTGCAACCACCTCTCGAGCTTCGATCCGTGGCCTCTCGGCATGCCGGTCTGGCCGGACCGCTGGCTGCGCTTCATGGCGAAGGCGGAGCTCTACTGGTGGCCGGCCACCCTCGTGCTCGACAACGCGGGCGCGTTCAAGGTCCGCCGGGGCCGCGCCGACGTCGAGGCGATCGAGACGGCCGTGCGCCTCGCGCGGGAGGGCAACGTGGTCGTGATGTTCCCGGAGGGAACGCGGCGCGTGAAGGGGCTCGTGAAGAAGCACCAGGCGCGGGCGCGCTCGGGCGCGGCGCGGATCGCATTGATGGCGGACGTGCCCCTCGTGCCTGCGGCCGTCGCAGGCACCGACCGGCTTCTCCGCCTCGGACCGCTGCGCGTCGCCTACGGTCCGCCCATCGAGATGGATGACCTGCGCGCGAGCGCCGACCACAAGCATGCGTCGCAGGAGGCGACCGACCGGCTGATGGCCCGGATCGCGGATCTCGAGGAGTCATTGTGAGTCTCCTGCTGGCGGTCGACGGCGACTCGTTCGCTCACCGCGCCTACCACGCGCTGCCCAAGTCGATCCGGCTCAACGCGGTCGTCGGCTTCACGAACATGCTCGTGCGGCTGTGGCAGGCGGAGCAGCCGGACTCGGTGCTCGTCGCGTGGGACACACTCTCGACGCCGACCTACCGCCACGAGGCGTTCGCGCCGTACCAGTCGGGTCGAATCTTCGAGGAGTCGATCCTCGAGCAGCTCGACATCCTCCCGGACGTCGTGGCCTCGTTCGGCTTCCTCGTGGCCAAGGCGCCGGGCTACGAGGCGGACGACTTCCTCGCGGCCGCTGCGCGCGAGTGGCCGGGCGACGTCCTCGTGGCGACCTCCGATCGCGACGCGTTCCAGCTTGCGAGCGAGCGCGTCACCATCCTGCAGCCCATGCGCGGCGTGAGCGAGCTCGCGCGGATCGGGCCGGAGGAGGTGCGCGAGCGCTACGGCGTGGACCCCGAACAGGTGCCGGACCTGATCGCGTTGCGCGGCGACCCCTCCGACAAGCTGCCGGGAGCGCGGGGGATCGGCCCGAAGAAGGCGGCCGATCTGCTCGCTCAGTACGGCTCGCTCGACGCTGCGCTCGCCGACGGGCGGTTTACGGCGGAGGCGGAGGACTTGAGGCTCTTCCGGCGAATCGCCACCATGGACGCCTCCGCCCCCCTTCCTCCCCTCGCAGCAACATCCCCGGTGTGGGCGGAGGCGTCTTCTTTTCTCGAGCAACTCGGCCTCGGAGCCGTCGCCGGGCGCGTGCGAGATATGGGACCTGCCACATCGACGTCCTGACGCACCCCGCCCTCGCGCGGCTGCATCCCACCGGCGTCCATCCGGAGAAGCCCGAGCGCATGGCCGTGCTCCTGGCGCACCAGCACGTCTGGAGCGAGGGGCGCGCCGCAACCGCCGAGGAGCTGTTGCTCTGCCACACCGCGGAGCACGTCGAGCTCGTTCGCAGCGTGGAAGACGCGGTCTGGCTCGACGGCGACACGATCTGCACCGAGACGACGTTCGAGGCCGCCGCGCTCGCGGCCGGGACGGCGATCGAGGCGGCGCTGCGGGGCGGCTTCGCGCTCGTCCGCCCGCCCGGCCACCACGCCTTCGCCGGGCGCGCAATGGGCTTCTGCATCTTCAACAACGTCGCGGTGGCGGCGCGCGCCGCACAGCGGCGACTCGGCCTCGAGCGGGTTGCGATCGTCGACTTCGACGTGCATCACGGCAACGGGACCGAGGCGATCTTCCGCGACGACGACAGCGTGCTCTTCGTCTCGCTGCACCAGTGGCCGTTCTATCCGGGAAGCGGGGGCCCGGACGACCAGGCGGAGACGACGGTCAACGTCCCGTTGCCGGCCGGCTGCGGGGACGAGGAGTACCTCGAGGCGTTCGAAGGAGTGGTCGAGCCGGCAGTGGAACGCTTCGAGCCGGAGCTCGTGCTCGTCTCGGCCGGCTTCGACGCCCACGTCGACGACCCCCTCGCGAGCATGCAGGTCACCGAGGACGGCTTCCGCGAGCTCGCGCGTCGCTGCCGCGCCCTCGGTGGCCGGGTCGCCGCAGTCCTCGAGGGCGGTTACGAGCTCGAGACGTTGCCGGGTCTCGTCGACGCGGCGCTCGACGGGTTCACGTCCTGAGCGGACCTGTCTCGGTATCAGTTACCGGGACAGGTCCCAAGAGGTCTGCCGCCGCAAACGCTAGCCGCTTTACGCCGACATGAGAGATGCGGACTAGCCCGAGCGGGACGTGTCCGGGTATCAGTTACCGGGACAGGTCCGAAGCGGCTCAGCTGCGGGCGAGCGCGAGCTGCTCCAGTGCCTCGCGGCGCGAGGACACGCCGAGCTTGCGGAGGAGGCTCTTCACGTGGGAGCGGACTGTGTGCTCCGAGATGAACAGCCGCTGCGCGATCTCGTCCGTGCCGTGGTGCTCGTCGAGCAGGAGGAGCACCTCGACCTCTCGCGCCGACAGAACCGCGGCGATCCGGTCCGGGACACCTGAGCCGCGCCCGCCCGCCCGCACCTGGTCGAGCAGCCTGCGGGCGATCGGCCCCGACAGTGCAGCCTCGCCGTGGACGACGCCCGTGAGGAACTCCGCGATCCGCTCGGGCGACTCGGTCTTGAGCAGGTAGCCGGCGGCACCGCCGCGAATCGCGGCGAGCAGGTTGTCCTCGGTGCCGGACGCGGTGAGGACGACGACCTCACAGCCGGGCGCAACCTCACGGAGGCGCGGCAGCGCGGTGAGTCCGTCCATCCCCGGCATCGTGAGATCGAGGAGCACGACGTCTGGCTGGGTCTCGGCCGCGGCGACGATCGCTTCCTCTCCGTCCGCAGCGAGCGCGGCGAGCTCGAAGCCGTGGGATCGCAGCAGCGCGGACAGCGCCTCGCGGGTGAGCGGGTGGTCGTCGACGACGAGAACGCGCGCGGACATGTGTTCCTTATCGGCAGGAGACCTTTTGCCGACAAGACCAATATGGCGACCCGGCGCACAGAGCTCCAGGCCTGGCTTTGGGGCGAGGTGGCCCTCTGCGGCCTGCTCGGAGCGAGCCTCGCGTTCTTCCTCTCGTACCCCGCGCTACGGACGCAGTACGACCGGCCGCAGCTCCTGCTCGTCGTCGAGACCGTCACAGCGCTCGCCGGGGTGCTCGTCGCACTCCTCGCCGCCGTCCGCTTCTCGTTGGTCGGGCTCCGCACCGACCTGCTGCTCGCGAGCGGTTTCTTCGTCACCTCGGTCTCGACAGTCGCCTTCGCGATCATCCCCGCGCTCGACGGCGGCTCGCTTGGCCGGGTGAACGGCTGGGCTGCCCTGCTCAGCGAGATCGCCGGCATGGCCCTGATCGCGCTTGCCCCCTTCGTCGGCGGCCCCAGCCGGATGCGGGACCGGGCGCTGCGCGACGCATTGGCGGCGGCGGCAGCCGGGTTGATCGCAGCCTGGTTGGTGCTGCACGCGCACGGCGGCGGCCTCCCTGCGCTCACCGCTCCGGCGGGCGTCGGGCACGCGCCGCCCGGTCTCGCCTCGGCACTCGCCGTACAGGCGCTCCTCAACCTGCTCGCCGTCGTCGGCTGGGGCCGCCGCTACGCACGCACCGGCGACGACCTCGCCCGGTGGCTCGCGCTCGGCTTCACGCTTCAGCTCTTCGCAGCCCTCCACCTCGTGTTCACGCCGCCGCGCAGCACGATGTACGTCGCGGAGGGAGACTTCCTGCGCCTGCTCGCCTTCGCCCTGATGCTCGTCGGCACCTGGCGCGCCATCCGCTCCGCCGAGGTCGGCCGGGCGGTCGCCGAGGAGCGGGCCCGCGTCGCGCGGGAGATCCACGACGGCCTCGCGCAGTACCTGTTCGCGCTCTCGACGCACGCGCAGATGCTCGAGGCGGGCGCCCCGGTCGACGAGGTGGGACCGCAGCTCAAGGAGGCCGCGGCGCTCGCGCAGCAGGAGGCGCGTTTTGCTGTGCTCGCGCTGTCGTCGGCGGGCGGCACTGCTCCGTTCGACTCCGCGCTCCGCCGCTACGTCGAGTTCCTGACGGCCGATGGCGAGCTCGAGGTGGACATGGAGATCGACCCGGGAATCCGCCTCGCCCCGGACGAGCAGATCGAGATCTTCCGTATCGTGCAGGAGGGGCTCGGGAACATCCGCCGCCACGCGCACGCGCGCCGGGCCGAGGTCGTGATCGGCCTGCGTCCGTCGGGAGAACGGTTCGTGGCGATCGAGGACGACGGCGCCGGGTTCCCGCTCGACGCCGCCAGGGCCGGACAAGGGCTGCGGAACATGCGCGACCGGGCCTCGTCGATCGACGGCGGCTTCAGCGTGCGCAGCACGCCCGGCCGCGGCACCGCCCTCGAGGTCGTCCTCCGAACCTAAGCCTTTTCAACGTCTTCTCTCAGGCCTAGAGTCCGGCGCAAATGCGTCGCCTGGTCGTCTCCGCGCTCGTCGTGGCCCTGTGCTGCGCGGGGGCGTCGGCTGCGACCGCGGCGAAGGAGCGGCCGCTACAGCACGTGACGATCTTCGGCGACTCCGTAGCCGCTGCGTTCACCTGGGACCCGACCGCCCGCCTCGTGCTGGCGCGCGGCGACCGGCTCACGCTCGCCCTCACGCCGTGCGGCCGACTGGTGCAGCCGGGGTGCCTCTCGCCGCCTCCGCCGAGCGTCCTCAAGGAGGTGGAGCTGCTGGGCCGGAGGATCGGTCCGACCGCGGTCGTGCTGGTGGGCTACAACGACGACCCGCATATCTACGCCGCAGGGATCGGCAGGGTGCTGAAGGCGATGCAGCGGCGGGGCGTGAAGCACGTGCTGTGGCTGACGCTGCGCGCGGTGAACAAGCAGTACCGGCTGACAAACGAGGTGATTCACGGCGCCTCGGCACGCTACGACTGGCTGACCGTGCTCGATTGGAACGCCTACTCGCGGAACAGGGCGTCCTGGTTCGCGACGGACGGCATTCACTTGAGCGCACTCGGCGGAGTCCAGCTCGCGATCTTCATCCATCGCGGCCTGAAGCAGCTTGGCCTGACCGGCCCGCTGCCGGTGCAGATTTCCTAGGAGGGCAGAGGCCCCGCCGAGGCGGGGCCTCTGCGTGGACCCCGACTCAGCTACCGCTGGGCGCCGAGCAGGAGGTCGCCCATGTGCAGGCGTTGAAGCCGTCGGCATCCGGATCCGGTGCGGACGGGCTGCCGATGACCTTGCTGTTGGAGTCGATCAGCTGCATCTCCTCCGACGAGGTCAGGTTCGCGGAATGGCCGTTGACCGTTCCGAGGTCGAAGGCCGGCGAGGTCAGGTTCGGCAACGCCGCGAAGCCGGCGTTCGTGCCGAGGATGAGCGGCGTCTCCTCGATCCACTCGGCGGTCGCGTGCGACGAGCTGTACGGGACGGTCTGCGTGAACGTCTCGTTCCGCGTCACGTCCTGCAGCGTGATCACCCAGAGGTTCGAGTTCGGGACCGTCTCTGCGACCGAGGCGTGCATGTGGTCGCCGGCGTTCACGGTCATCGATATCGAGATCGACGGCCCGGGGATGATCTCCCACCACGCCGTGTACGACGTTTGGCCGGCTGCGGAGACGTCCTGCTCGGTGCCGGTCTGAATCAGCGTGTTGTCGCCGACGGTGCAGTTCGCGTCGACGCAGCCGCCGCCGATGCCGATCCAGTCGGAAGAGAACTCGTCCTGGTTGTTGACGTGCCGGCTGGCGGTGGGAACCGTCCAGTCGCCGGTGATCGAGTTGAAGAGGGTGCCGCCCTGCTCGAGCGTGCCCTGGTTGTAGCCGAACCAGTTCGAGCTCTGGTTCGTGTTCGCGCGGACGTGCAGCAGCTGTCCGTGAGCGCCGGCGGCTGAGGCCGCGCCGGCTGAAGCGGCAAGCGCGACCGCGGCCGAGAGGGCTGCGAGCAGCGCGCTAGAGACGCGCATTTGGCCTCCTGGAGTCGCAGCGGACACCCCCACGCCGCCCGCGGATTCACCTGTTGTCGAGTTCGGCTACCCCAGCGGGCTGCCGTCAAAACCATCCCATCGCAAGACCACGGTGTGGCAGGCCGGTCTCGAGCTGGCCCTGGCGGAGTGCTCGTCGGGCATCGACGGGCGAGCGGGCGCTACGGCAGTTCGACGTGTCGAGCTCCGGCACGCTCACCTAGAGCTCTACCGGGAGCCGGCGCAGCCCGACGCCGTCGCGCCGCGTACGTTCAGCGTCGTAGCTGGACCCGGCGAATAGCCAGGGGTTCTTCCGCGGGCCGCCGCTTCCCCGCCGAGCGGTCGTCTCCAACGCCGAAGCGGGAGCCCGCAAGTCCGAGGAACGACGTCTCGGCAACCACCAGCAGTACGAGCGCGAAGCCGGCCGCGAGCAGCCACCCCGAGCTGGTCGGGCTCTCAACAGAGGGCAGGTCGCGCAGACCTGCAAGGACGCGCAGCTCGAAGAGCTGACCGAGCTTCGGCGGCGCTCGATCGGGCTTCGGCTTCGCCGGTGCGGTGTGGGCACTGCGCGGCGGGGTGTAGCTCTGCCTCAACGCCGTCGAGGCGGACGACGCGGAACTCGAGTTGTGCACGGTCGCCGTCGTCCCCACTACCGTTGACGACGACGAGGTCGAGTTCGACGCGCCCGAGCTCGAAGCAGTCGTCGTAGACGTCGATGCCGTGGCGCCGCTGCTCTTCGTCGAAGCGGCGCCGGGCGTGGGAGAAGGCTTCGGCGAATTGACGCTGTGCGAGGGAGGCGTTTCCGGCTTGGGTTCAGCCTGCGCGCTCTGCGCGCCAAGCACCAGGGCCCCAAGAGCACACACGACGACAACCGCCCCGTGAAACATCGCCTGCCTTGCGCTCACGGCTCAGGTCTCCCCTCTCCTCGCCGTCGGGTCGATGCTAGCGCAGTGCGACGATAAGGACAACGATCGCGACCACGGCCGCTAGTGCCACGATGATGCCGTTCGCGACGAATACCGCAGTCGGGAGCCGTGGGCGCGAGTCGGCTGAGCGGCTCGTCGCGTTCCTCGAGTCGAACCTTCCGACCTGCACCGCCCGGGTTCCGCCCCCCACGTTCTCGTCACGGTCGCGGTCCGGAGACCGCCAGCCCAGCGAGCCGGAAAGCGCGTCGGTGATGAACTGGTTCAAGCTGACGCGCTCGCGCTCGGCGGCTCGGGCGAGCTCTGCGTGGAGCGACTGTGGCATCCGCAGAAGAAGGCGGCCACTGTGCGATTGGGTCGTCTTGGGCTCCGGGACGTCCTTGCCCTCCCGCTCGGCCGCTTCCAGCGCCGCGGCAACGGCGCCCGCTACCTGCTCCACCGCCTCGTCGGGGGTGGAGCCGCGCGCGTTGCAGCCTGGAATGGCGTCGATCGTCGCCACCCACGCGTCGTCCTCGTCCTGGACGAGGGTCACCGGATAGGAAAGATCGCGTGCGTCGGCCGGAGCCGATTGCTGCGGCGGCTCCCGGGTCGCGCGATAAGCGCTCGCGCTCGCGTCCGCTCGCTGCCGGGATCGCGATTTCACGGACTTCAGATTGTAGGGCGAAATGGTCAAAATGCATCTTCGCCGGTCAGCGCCCCCCAGAGGAGGCGAGCGCGCCCGACTCTTGGAGCGGACCGATTTCGGCACGCAGCTTCGCCAGCGCGCGCCGGGTGAGCCGGGACACGTGGATCTGCGAGATCCCGACTTCACGCGCAACCTGCGGCTGGCTCATGCCGCCGAAGAACTGCAGCGCGAGCAGCAAACGCTCCCGCGGGCTGAGGATGCGGAGCCCGGCCGCAAGGAGAGCACGCTGCTCTCCCCGTTCGTAGCCCCTGTCCTGCACTTCCAGGTCCGCGTAAGGCTCGTCGTCCTCATCCGTCCCAGGCCACGAAAGGGAGACCGGCGACTGAATGCGCTCCGTGTCGAGTGCAGCCGCCACCTTCGGCTCGGCCACTCCCGACGACTCGGCGATCTCGTGAATGGTCGCGGGGCGCTCGAGCCTCGCAGAGAGCTCGTCCGAACAGGCGCACAGGCTCGGGCGCAGCTCCTGCAGGCTACGCGGGATCCTGATCGGCCAGCCGCGGTCGCGCAAGTAGCGCTTGATCTCTCCGGCCACGTTCGGTATCGCGAACGCTCCGAACTCCACCTGCCGCTCTGAATCGAACCGGTCGACGGCCTTGATCAGGCCGATGCAGCCAACCTGAACGAGGTCCTCGTAGAGCTCGCCGCGCATGCTGTGCCGCCGCGCGAGGCTTCGGACCAGCGGCATGTACTGCTGGATCAACCGCTCACGCGACCTCAGGTTTCCTTCCTCGTGGTACTCGCGGAGCAGCTTGCGCACGGTCTCCCGGCTTGCCGAGGCCGGCCGGCGATTGCCCCCTAGGCGTTTGTCGTCGAATCCCGCCGGTCGAGACGTGGGACTCCTCGGGCGCTCGAGCTCTGCCGCAATCACCGCCACTGCCCTCCCTCGATCTCCTTGTGGGTGGTTTATCTCGCGGTTTTCGGTGTTCCTACTATAACTTTTGTCTTTTTGCTTTGCAACTCCATCTTGTTTTTATTTTTGCGGTTCGTCTCACACGCCCACGGGTATCTATCACTTGTTGGGGCCGAGCGCGGAGGGACATGGAGAGGTACACAGTGCAACAGAACGTCGAACGAAGTCTGGTGTGTGTCTACCGCGACCTGCGGCAGCGGCATCCTTCGCCCACATCCCATGCCCAACGACTCCCACTGCAGACGATGCCCGTGGCAACAGCCGCGCCCTTTGTGCCTTCCGTGACTACCTACGCGGTCCCCGGTCCTGCACTGGCGCCGAGCGTAAATTTCAGGCCGTCGCCGGTCGCCGCTCGAGCCCAAGCAGCGCTGGTATCGCCGCGGTATCAAGCCAAAAGCGGTGATATCGACACCGCTGGACCTCGAGGCGCCGATGGTTCAGCGGCCGACTTCCAGTCCGAGGCCATCTCGATAGGTGCGATCGGCGAGCTTTCCTCCTCTGCGGGCGTGGCGCCGACGGTCTACGCACCGTTTCCTCGAAAAGCGATTGCGTGGGACAAACGGCGGCGGTGGTATCAAACGGCGCATTCGCAGTACCGGTTATCGCCGATGATAATCAGCGACGACCTGTCCCAGCCTTCACTGCCGGTGGAATCAATTGCACATGGTCTGTCGAGTCACTCACACGATAGTTCCGACCGCATCCGACCGGTGATCCATCGTCAGATCAGTAGACGGAACCTCCGGCCATCCGTGATACCAGCGCAGCCAGAGGATCAGGCCGCCGACAAGAACAAGTCGCACAATGTCGGACAGGTGGTGCACGCCTAGCCGTGGTCCGCCCGTCGCCCACCCCCCCTGCTGCGCCTGCAGTAGTTCGCCCTGGGCAGCGGCGGCATCTCGGCCTCGTGCCGCCTCCACTCCCGCGGCGGACGCTCATCGTCTCGAGCTTCGTTCTACCCCATGCCGACGTGATGGAACAGTTCGTCGACACGGCCTCGACGCTGCTTACTGAGCGCGGATGGGATGTCCGAGTGCTCGCGTGCCGCCCCGGGCGGGGGCCGGCGGCAGCCGATTTCACGCTGCCGACGCTCTATCTCCCGCACGGATCCTGGCCGGTCCGGGCTGGAGGCTGGCGCGCTCTGTGGCGAGAGATCGGCAGGGCGGACGTCGTCCTCGCGAACGGCGCGCACAACCTCCTTCCCAGCGTTGCCACCCTCATGGCTCACGTGCGGCGCCGCAAGGTGATCTTCGTCCTGCACGGCTCCGACGCCCCGTTCACGACGAGCTCGCTCTACCGCCGCGTGCTTGGACCGGTGTTCGACCGGCTCATCGTCGGGCGCACGCTCCGGCGCTCGCATCCGATCTCGCTGTCCCAGGCGGGCGTCATGCGCGCGCGGAGCCGCTATGGCGTCGAGGCGGCCCACGTCCCGTTTCCCCTGCGCGCCTTGCCTCCGGCGAGCCCTCGAACGCTCCGCGCCAACGAGCCGCTTCGGATCGTCTGGGCCGGCCGGCTCTGCAGGGAGAAGAACCCGCTCCACGCGGTCGAGGTCGTCGAGCGGGTCCGGCGCCACCGCGACGCCACCTTGCACCTGTACGGAAGCGGTGTCCTGGACGCCCGGCTAGCGGAGCTCGCCGCGGATCGTCCCTGGCTCAAGCTCGGCGGGCACCTCAGCTGGAGCGAGGTCCAGGACGCTCAGGATGCGGCCCACCTCTGCCTATCGACCTCGCTGGGGGACGCGTCCCGGATCGCCATGCTCGAGCCGCTCGCGCGCGGGATCCCGGTCGTCTCGACCCGGGTCGGCGACGCGCCCGCGCACTACGCCGACAGCTCGCTGCGCTTGTTCTGCGTCGATCCAGTCGATGCCCAGAGAGCGGCGTTCGCGATCCTCCGGCTCGTGATGTCGTACGCGCGGTATCGCGAGCTGTTCGCAGCGAACGCGCAGGTGCTGCGGACCCGTCACGGCGGAGGCGCGCAACGGCTGAGCATGCTTTTAGAGACCGCAGCCTTCGGCGAGCCGGGCGAGTGATATCAGTGGGCGCTCTCGAACCCGAGGAAAGCCGGCGGTGCCTCCTGCGCCGCCGGCCCGATCGCACTCTGGCGCTACCGCGCGCGGAAGCCGTTCCGACTGTCCGCGCTCGTCGCACTACAGCCAGGGGACTCCGAGGTGCTGCCGGCACTCGTCCCCGCGTCTCTCGTTCGCCCGCGATAACAGAGGAGCTGAGCACGTGATCGAACAGCCCGAGATCCAATCACCCGTTACGCGGCTCCGCCCCTTCGAGCCTCCACCCGAACAGCCCATCGACGTCCCGAGATACGCCAATGCGCTGCACCGTTCGCGCGTCTTGATCGCCGGGATCGTCCTGGGCATCACAGCACTCGTCCTGGTTCTCTCGCTCGCCCTCCCCAAGACGTACACGGCCCACGCCACGATCCTGTTCGACAACTCGGCGGTCGCAACGACCGACGCGCAACGCGAGCTCGCAACGATCCAGCAGCTCCTGGTGACGCGAAACGTGCTCGCACTCAGCGCGAAAAAGCTGCACACCACGGTCGGGACACTCAGCCCGAAGGTGCAGGCAACGGTCGACCCGAATGCCAACATCGTCTCGGTCTCGGCCTCTGCCCCGACTCCACACGCTGCGGCCCGGACGGCAAACGCTGTCGCGGCGGCGTTTCTCGCCCGCGAGCGGACGGTCGAGGTCGCACGTCTACGGACGGCGCAGAAGGGCCTGACGAGCGCGATTGCGCGCCTGCGCGGAACACGGGGAGGAAAGGCGCAGATCCCACTGCTCCGCGCACGGAGGAGCGCGCTCGGGGTCAGCGCTGCCACCGCGGGCTCCGAGCTGCAGCTCGCAGAGAGTGCCCAGCCTCCGACCAAGCCGACTTCTCCGCGTCCGGTGCGAAACGCGGCATTCGCCTTCGTCGCGGCCCTCCTCATCAGCGTTCTTGTGGCACTCGGCCGGGAGCGGATCGCCCCCCGCGTGGCAGGGCTCCGCGACCTCGAGCGCCTGACCGGCATCCCGATCCTGACGGAGATTCCGGAGGGCGGCCGAGGCAGCAAAGCCGCGGTCGCCGAGCGGGAGGCTTACGACGTACTCGCCGCGATCGTCGAGGCGCAGCTGCCACGCCAGCGCCAGAAGATGCTGCTCGTGACGAGTGCCTTCGCCGACAAGGGCAAGGCGCGCGTCACCGCCGGGCTCAGCCGCGCCCTCGCGCAATCGGGTGAGGCTGCGATCGTCGTCGACGCTGACCTCGGCCGTCCGTCGCTCGAGCAGCTGTTTGGATTGGAGCGGGGTCCGGGCCTTGCGGAGATCCTCGCAGCAGCCGGGCACGGCGACACGGAGACGGCCGCGGAGATGATCGTCGAGCCTCCGGTCTTCGCCTCGTCGCAGAGGCGAACGGGCAGCCTTGCTGTCCTCGGCACGGGAGAGGCTGCTTCGCCGTCCCTCGCCTCACCGGACGCGGTCGAAGTCTTGTTCGGTGAGCTGCGCCAGTCTGCGTTCACTTTCGTCGTGATCCATGCGCCGCCCATGCTCGAGCCCGAGGGATGGCGGACCTGGGCTCGCTACGTGGATGCCGTAGTGGTGGTCTCTCGGCTGGAGAAGCTGCCGCCGAACGACCTGCTCGAGCTGCGCGACCAGCTCGCACAAGTCAACTCCAGCGTTCTCGGCCAGGTCGTCTTGGGCCGCGCGAGCTAGCCCCAAAACCGGCGAGCGAAAACCCGGCCGCGGTTTCCCGCCTGGATCAGCGCAGCCAGCCGGAGTGCGGCCGATCGTTCCGCACGACCACGACTTCGACCATCAGCTCGGCGAGGGCCTCAACGCGTCTCGATGCGAGGAGCGTTCCCCGTAACGGACACGCCGATAGGCGCCTCGCAGCGGCAACGAGGTGTCGTGCCCGCCTCCGACCTTTGCTCGGAAGTCGAGCTGCCGGTCGCGCGCGTCGATCCGCCGCCGCCGCAGCGAGAACCGGTCCGTCCCGGCTACGTTCACACCCGGCTCGCAGCTCACCGCCAGCCGGTATCCCGTCTCCGCGACGAAACGCCGCTCGCGCTCGCCGAAGAGGCCGGCCGGGTAACAGAACGCCTCCACGGGGCGCCCCAACCGGTCCGCCAAGTCGAGCTTCGAGTCCGCGATCTCGCAGCGCGACTCCGCGTTCGTGAGCTGAAGCAGGTTCGGGTGCGAGACCGAGTGCGCCTCGAACCTGAGCGTCCCCGCCTGGTCGAGCTCGACGATCTCTTCCCAGTCGAACACGGCCGGCTGCTGGGAATACCACGGGAACGACGCCGTGCCGTCGATCACGCCCGTTGGCACGAATACGGTCGCGCGGAAGCCGAGCCATTCGAGCACCGGCAGCGCGTTCTCGCCCACGTCACGGAAGCCGCCGTCGAAGTTGAGGGCCATCGTGCGCGGAAAGACCTGGCCCGCTTCCAGCCGGGCAACGGCCTCCGACAGCCCGACGACCTGGAAGCCTTCGGCAGCCAGCACCTGCATCTGGTGCCGGAACCGCCTGGGCGAGACAGCCAGCGGATCGTTGTCGTCCGAAACCCGGCGGTAGGAGAGGATACGGAGGCCGCCGGCATCGAGCCGTCCGTGGCTCCGGACGCGCCACCACACAGATCTCGTGTGCGTGACCCCGGCCTTCAGCGAAGGGAGAGGCGAGGGACCGACTCCTCGGATCCCCCCGCCCACGCTAGTCCTCGAGGCGCCGCACGCCGTTCGGCTGCAAGGGGACGCGAACTCCCACGGGTGGTTAATTACCCACCCGACGACCGACGGGCGTCATGGCCCAGCGTCGCCGATCCGCGGTCTGAAACAGTGACCCCACGAAGACCTCGACGGGGAAGCTCTAGCCGGCGTAGCGGAAGGTGCTGCTGCCGATCAGCCGCCCGTACTTCGCCCGGGCGCGCACGCCGATGCCGGGCCAGACATACCAGCGATAGACGCCGTGCCGCAGCTTGTAGTGATGGCCACGGTAGACCCACTTGTGAGGGACCTTGAAGCTCGCGCGAACCGGCCAGGCGCTCAACACCCGGTGGCCTTTGATCAGCTGGACGTTGTAATAGCTCGCGCCCTTGACCGGCACCCAGAACAGACGCGGCGGGGAGGTAACGCTCTCTCCCGGGAACGGGTCGATCAGTCGCCCCGTGGCGGTGACCCCGACCTTATCGGCCGTCGAGTTCGACGCCGCATCGAAGGCCGTGAGGGTGTACTTGTACTTTGCGCCGGGGCGTAGGCCTTGGTCCTGGAAGCTGCTCGCCGATCCGCTGTAGACGAGCTTGGGGGCGTCCTTGGCGCCCGACCGAGTCACCTGCACAGTCTTGGTGTCGGCGGACGCTTTCCAGCT
>DASXJG010000054.1:0-4272 GCA_036497525.1 Gaiellaceae bacterium | reverse complement strand
GGGCTTTCAAAAGGCCAGCAAATGGCCTTTTTTGTTGCCTCAGCGGCGTACGCCACTCGCTCGATCGTCCCTCAACCTGTCCCCAAGAACTGTCCCCAACATCTCAGCAGCCCTGGACTCTTGGCTCGAGCAAAGGCGCCGGACTTCATCGAGCACCTCCGTAGTAGGGAGGTGATGAGCAGCCGACGATCACACCGACGAGCTGACTGAAGCTGTGCGGCCCATCCCAGGAACAGTCGGGGAAGTCCGGGCAAGCGACCGTGATCGGTCCAGCATGGGAGTGGATGAACTCCCCGCCCCTGCACTGCGACCAAGCCTTTTACCCGTGGAGAGCTCCGCTGCGCGGTGACGCGTGAGCAGAACAACCGCGACCACTTCCACAGCGACACCCCCGTGGAGGGGCCGGCATCCAGCCCGGCCCCTCCCCGCCTCCTCCGTGATCCCTCTCACGCACTCGGCGGCATGAGCTGGAGCTGTCCGGTCCACGTGTCGTAGCGCGGGTCGCCGCCCACGAGGCCCGTGAAGTTGCTTCGCTGGTGGACCTGCGCGCCCGCGAACGAGCCCTCCGTGACCGTGCCGTTCAGCACGATGAACCCGGCCGGGCTGACAGTTCCTACCATCTCGGCTGTGAACGAGATGTCGCCGACCGTGATCCACTCGGTCAGCGTCAGCTGGCCGCCCTTTCCGGTGCCCCGGAAGCTCGTGACCTGCATCTCGAGCGTTCCGCCGTCTCCCGCGCTACCTAGGCAATGACCGAGGAGTTCGTCGCACGTCTTGGCGTACGGGATCACGATCGGCTTGCTGGACGCCGACGCCTGCGCCGCCCCGAACGCGACGACCCCGACCGCCGCAACGACGGCCAGGAGCAATCCGACGATTGCCTTGATGCTGGTCATGTCTTCCTCCTTTGGTTGTCGATCGCTCCGCGCGCTTCCAGGCCTACGCCCTCGGCGATCGGATCCGCCTCCCGCTGCATCCGGTCGTGCAGCATCGCCGCCCGCTCGAGCTTGCGGCGGCCGCGCGCGATGTGCCAGTCAACGGTCTTGAGGCTGAAACCCAGCTCGTCGGCAATCGCGCGGCGGCTCCGGCCCTGGGCGACGAGCAGCACGATCTGCTGCTCGACCGCAGACAGCTCCGGAACGCCCATCTGGGAGACCTCCTCTTCCGTTGACACCGCCAGGCTGCGACTCGCCGCTGACGCGCCGCTGACGCGCCCGTGACGTCTTTGCTCATCGCGGATGCGCTGCGACAATTCGCTTCGAGGTGAAGTTCGAGCTCCTTGGTCGGCTGGAAGTCGTAGACGGCGGGCGCGACGCCGCGCCGCGGCGCCGGAAGCAGCGGGCGTTACTCGCGCTGCTGCTGCTCCGGGCCGGAGAGATAGTCACGGTGGACGAAGCCGTCGACGCGATCTGGGGCGCGCGGCCGCCGCCGACGGCCCGCAACGCAGTGCAGGGTCATGTCGCGACGCTGAGGAAGCTGCTCGGGCGCGACCGCATCGCGACTCACGAGTCCGGCTACACGTTCCGGCTCGAAGAGGACGAGCTCGACCTCCATCGCTTCGAGTGGCTCCTGTCCGATGCCCGCGGCCGACCGCCGCAGGAGCAGGCAGACCTGTTGACCGAGGCACTCGGGCTCTTCCGCGGTGCCCCTCTCCAGGACTTCCGCTACGACGACTTCGCGCGCGTCGAGGCGGCCCGCATCGACGAGCTGCGGCTCCGCGCCCTCGAGCTCGAGATTGACGCGGAACTCGCGCTCGGGCGCCACGACGACGTCGTCCCCCCGCTCGAGCGACTGATCGCCGAGGAGCCCCTGCGAGAGCGCTTCCGTGGGCAGTTGATGCTCGCGCTGTACCGCGCAGGCCGGCAGGCCGAGGCGCTCGAGGCATACCGGCACGCGCGCTCGACCCTCCTCGGCGAGCTCGGAATCGAGCCGGGGCCGGAGCTGCAGCAGCTGGAGCGCCAGATCCTCAACCAGGATCCCGGGCTTGCCACGCCCTCCGCCATCGTCGTCGCCGCTCGCCTGCCGACACCGGCGACGCCGCTGATCGGGCGCGAGCGGGAGCTGGCCGAAGCGCGGCGCCTCCTCCTGCGCGACGATGTGCGCCTGCTCACGCTCACGGGCGCGGGCGGAATAGGCAAGACCCGGCTCGCGCTCGAGGTCGCGCGCACCGCTGCGGCGCACTTCTCCGACGGTGTCTTCTTCGTCCCGCTCGCCTCGCTCGCCGACCCGGAGCTGGTGGTGCCGACGATTGCGAGAGCGCTTGGAGTCAGCGAGACCGAGGGTACGCCGCCCGGGGATCTGATCGCGGATCGGGTCGCCGACCGGCGGACGCTCGTGCTCCTCGACAACGTCGAGCACGTCATCGCCGCCGCGCCCGGGGTAGGAACGCTGCTCTCGGCTGCGGCAGGCCTCAAGCTGCTCGCGACAAGCCGCGAGCCTCTACGGCTGTACGGCGAGCATCTCTATCGCGTCCCGCCCCTCGAGAGCGCCGCGGCGACAGCGCTCTTCTGTGACCGCGCGGAGGCCGTCGGCGCGATCGGCGACCGCGGCGGAGCGGACAGCGCCGCGGTCGCCGAGATATGCCGCCGGCTCGACGGCCTGCCGCTCGCGGTCGAGCTCGCCGCCGCCCGCGCAGACGTCCTGCCGCTCGAGGCACTGCTCGCGCGACTAGGCGAGCGCCTCGAGCTCCTGACGGATGGCCCAGTCGACCAGCCGCCGCGGCTCCAGACGCTCCGTCGGACACTCGACTGGAGCGCCGAGCTCCTGACGCCGGAGGAGCGTGACCTCTTCGCCCGACTGTCGGTCTTCGCCGGCGGCTGGACGATCGAGGCTGCCGAGGCGGTCTGCGGCGGCGGCGGCGCGGTCGAGCGCCTGGCGGCGCTTGTCGACAAGAGCCTCGTGCAGCTTTCCTCTGGCGACGCCGAGCCGCGGCAGGCGATGCTCGAGACGATCCGCGAGTACGCGCGGGAGCTGCTCGAGCGTGAATGCGCGGCGGAGGAACCTGCACGCCGCCACGTCGAGTACTTCCTCACGCTCGCTGAGCAGGCAGAGCCCCACCTGCGCGGGGCGCCGGGTCCGTGGCTCGACCGGCTCGAGCTCGACGAGGACAACCTGCGCGCCGCGCTCGAACGCCTGGAGGCGCGGGGCGAGGCGCAGTTCCTAGAGCGGCTGGCAGGGGCGCTGTGGCGGTTCTGGTACCTGCGAGGCCGCCTCGGCGAAGGACGCCGCCGTCTCGAGCAGGCGCTGGCGGCCGGCAAAGCCGCGACCCCCGCTCGCGTGAAGGCGCTGATCGGCGCCACGGTGATGGCCACCAACACCGGCGAGGAGGCCGCGGCGACGGCGTGGGCCGAGGAGGCGCTCGCCGTAGCCGACGAGCTCGGAGACCGCTGGAGCGCGGCCTACGCGACGTTCATGCTCGGCAACCTCGCGCCCGACCGCCAGCGCGCCTGCGCGCTCTACGACGAGAGCATCGGCGCGTTCCGTGCGCTAGGCGACGAGCACAGCGCGCTGCTCGCGTCACGTCACCTCGCCTTCGCGTACGAGACCCTCGGCGAGGCCGCCGAGGCGCGTACGCTCCACGAACAGAACCTCGCCTGCGCTCGCTCGACGGGGAACCAGCGGATGGAGGCGAGCAGCCTCGGCGCCCTCGCCGACTACACGATGGAGGAAGAGCGCGTCGACGAGGCGATCGCGTTGCTTCGTCACAGCCTGCGCATTCACCGAGAGCTCGGCGACGTCCTTGACACCGGCGTCGATCTCTGCCGCTTGGCGGCCGCGCTCGCGGCAGCCGGCGACGCCGTGACCGCCGCGCGGCTCCTGGCGAGCTCTACCATCGTGCCCGACGAGGTCAGCAGACGCCGCTTCGACGTAGATCGGCTTAACGACGAAACGACGTCACGGATTCGCGCGCAGCTCACGGACACAGCCTTCGCCGACGCGTGCGCCGAGGGACGGGAGCTCACCCTCGACCAGGCCGTCGACCTTGCGCTCGACCCACGCGTCACCCGGGCGATGGAGCAGCGAGAAGGAGACGGCAGCACGTAGGTCCAACTCGCGGCCGGTGGGCGCAGTCCTGGGGACAGGTTAAGGGGACAGGTTTAGGGTCCGTCGGGTCAACTCAAGGCGGCTTGGGAATAGCGTCCTTGTCCCGGGTGAGCCCGCTGATTTGCAGGGAAACGGCTATGTGAAGCGCTCATCGGAGGTCCCGCCGCGCAAGCGCGAAGCCTCCATGGTAAGGAGGGGGTCGACGGTTCGAGTCCGTCAGAGGGCTCT
>DASXJG010000053.1:0-11609 GCA_036497525.1 Gaiellaceae bacterium | reverse complement strand
CCGCTGCCTCCCAGCTGACCGGCAAGCGGTAGGGGCGCTTGTCGGTCATCGCGTCGAGCGAGTCGACGACGGCGAAGATCCGCGCCCCCAACGGGATGCCTTCCTCGGAGAGCCTGTCTGGGTACCCGTTGCCGTCCCATCGTTCGTGGTGGGAGCGAATCACCCGCGCACCTTCCTGGTTCAGGAGCGGCACGTGGGCGAGCAGCCGCTCGCCGAGCTCGGCGTGCTCTTGCATCCGCCTCCGTTCGGTTGCGGTGAGGCGGCCGGGCTTGAGGAGGATCCCGTCGGGGATGCCGATCTTGCCGACGTCGTGGAGGAGGAAGCCCCACTCGAGGCTCGGGTCGTCGAGCAGCCGAGGAGCCACCTCGAGGGTGAGCCTCGTCGCGTAGGAGGTGACCCGGCGCGAGTGCATGCTCGTCCCGAAGTCCCGCGATTCGAGCGCGGACGCGAGCACCGCCACCGTCTGCGCGTACGCCTCGGTCAGGAGCTGGTGCTGGCGGCGGCCGATCTCGATCAGCCGGTTCAGGTCGGCGGCGTCGACGAACTCGTTCGCCGTGTCCATCTCGCCGGCGGAGACCGGACGGATCAGCGGCGTGACGAGCGCAAGCAGCTCGAGCGGGCTGAACGGCTTGCGCATGAACGCCTGGGCGCCGGCGGCTCGCGCGGCCCGGCCGGCTTCGTCCGACCCGCTGATGGCGACGATCGGGATCCGGCTCGTCTGCGGCGTCTCCCGCAGCCGCTCGAGGTAGAAGATGCCGTCGATCCCGGGCAAGCCGATGTCGAGCAGGATGGCGTCCGGCCGTGCAGTGCCGAGCACGCGCTCCGCTTCGATCACGTCGAACGCCGTGTCCACCTCGAACCCCTCGAGCTCGAAGGTCGTCCGTACCAGCTCGCAGAGCAGCCGGTCGTCGTCGATCACCAGAATCCGACGTGCACGGCTCATTCGAAACCCCCTGTCATTGGAGCGGCGTCCCTTCCCCCTCTCTGGGGTCTCTCTCGGCAGCGGGAGCGCCACCCCTTGAGGGAGTCGCCTGTCAGGGAAGCGTCACCGTGGGGGAGAAGTTTCTTGCGAAATCTGCTGCAGGCTTTCGAGTCCGATTCCCCCTTTCGGGTGACAGCAGCGCAAACGAAAGCGCCTCCCCGGAGGGAGGCGCTTTCCACCGATCGAGAAGGCAGCTAGCTCTTGACGTTGTTCGAGCGAGCGCTGATGTAGCACGGAGATGCCTGCGTGAGCGTCAGCCTGGCGCGAACGCGGGCATGCCGACGGACCTTGGCCTTGAAGGTGCCGGTGGTCATGGTCGTGGTACCGAGGGCCTGCGCTCTAGTGAGCGTGACCGACTTGACGGTGACCCACCGTCCGCTGGACTTGTGCCTCTGGAAGAGGACGGACTTGCCGACGAACGAGTTCGCGGAGGTCGCAGCCTTCACCGACACGCGGAACTTGTGCCGGCCGATCTTTGCCAGGTGCAAGCTCGGCACCACGTTCACCGCAGCGTGCGCGCTCGTCGAGTTACCGACCTGGGCCTGGTAGGCGGTGTTCATGGTCGGCGTCCGGGTCATCGAGTAGGTGCCGCCGGTTGCGGTTTGCGTGTTGGCGGCATTCGTGAACTTGCCCGTGCCGCACGTCTGCTCGAGCAGCGTTACTTTCTGATTCGCGTTCGTGCTCGAAACCGTCCCGGACACGGCCGTGGTGGCCAGGTACTTGATCGTGTGCGGTGTCGCAGCGATCGTCAGGCTCACCTTCGGCGCTGTGACGGTGACGGTCCCCTTGATGTTCGAGAGCACGTCGGTGATCGCGAACTTGCCCGCCGTCGTGAACGTGTACGAGTAGGTCTGGGTCGGCGTCAGGACCGGCGAGGTGAACTTGCACTTCGCGCACGCGACCTGATGGTTCTTCGTGTCGCCGTTCGTCCACTTCACGGTGTCTCCGGCGGCGACGGAGATGTTCTTCGACACGAAGCCGGCCGCCGTGATCGAGACGTTTGTGGTCGCCGCGGTCTTGGCGGCCGCGGCCGGAATGAGCGCCGCGCCTAGGAGCGCGGCCAACAACAGGATTCGTTTCATCATGTTTGACCTCCCTGCAATTCCCCTGTTGATTGCGGGATGCCCGACTGTGCGACGGCACGAACCACAAAACGTCGTCTTAGCAGGAGCTTTACACGTGTTTTTCAGTCGCTACTGCAGGCGCTCGGCGAGGTAGCGGATCGCGAGCGGGTAGCGGTACTCGATCCCGCCGTGGCCGGCGTCGAAGAGCTCGAAGAAGACGTCGGTGATCCCGAGCTCCTCCAGCTCGCGCCGGAATGCCTCGGCGCCGAGGTCGAGGTAGTACTCGTCTCGCTTGCCGGCGTCGATGTAGATGGCGCGCTGGCTGCGCAGCGCGTCGGCGTGGCGTCGCGCCATCCGGACGGGATCCCAGGCGAGCCAGCGCTGCCAGACGTCGTCGCGGAGCATCCCGGTTGCGGTGTCGAACGGGAGGTCGATCGACCCGTCCTCGTTCGCCGAGTAGCAGGCTGCCATCGCCCACTCGTTGATCAGCGGGAAGTCCGACTGCTTCGAGAGCGGGGGGCGTGAGCGGAAGTCCTCCCAGAACCGCTCGTACGAGCCGTCGTACTCGTCGCGGAGCGCACGCGCCGCCTCCCGGAACTCCGGGAGGTAGCAGAGCTCGAAGAGCGCGTCGCCGGAGTGCGTCGCTAGGCCCCCGAAGACGTCGGGCCGCAGCATCGGCACGACCATCGCGCCGTAGCCGCCGCTCGACTTGCCGGTGATCCCGCGGTGGCCCGGCTCGGCGAGCGTCCGGTAGCGGGAGTCGACGAACGAGACAACCTCGTTGCAGAGGTACTCGCCGTACCGTCCCGTCCCCGGCGAGTCGATGAACTGAGAGCCGCCGTACGACGTCCAGCAGTCGACGGCGACGACCAGCGCCGGCGGGCAGTCCTCCTCGCCGAAGAGCCGGTCGATGTTCTCGGGGGTGGTGGGGCGGAAGGCGGTGCGGTTCCGCCACATGTCGATCTGGCCGGTCATTCCCTGGATCAGGTAGATCGACGGGAAGCGGCGGTCGGGCTCGGCGTCGTACGCGGGAGGCAGGTAGACCCAGATCGGCCGTACATGCGGGTCGCCGAGCGGGTTGTCGCGGAGAATCTCGCTCTCGATCTCGAGCTCGTCGAAGCGTCCGACCGGCTCTCGCGACCACGGCTCCACGCGCCGTTTCTATCAGGCCGCGGCGGGCCGGGGCCTGGCTACACTCAGCACGATGGCGGAGTACGGGACGATGCGGGTCAAGAGCGGGCTCGCCGAGATGCTCAAGGGCGGCGTGATCATGGACGTCGTCGACGCCGAGCAGGCGAAGATCGCCGAGGACGCAGGCGCGTGCGCGGTGATGGCGCTCGAGCGCGTCCCGGCCGACATCCGCCGCGACGGCGGCGTCGCGCGCATGTCCGACCCGGAGAAGATCAGCGAGATCCAGGAGGGCGTGACGATTCCGGTCATGGCGAAGTGCCGCATCGGCCACTTCGCCGAGGCGCAGATCCTCCAGGCGCTCGAGATCGACTACATCGACGAGTCGGAGGTGCTGACGCCCGCCGACCTCGAGCACCACGTCGACAAGTGGCAGTTCACCGTCCCCTTCGTCTGCGGCTGCACGAACCTCGGCGAGGCGCTGCGCCGGATCGCGGAGGGCGCGGCGATGATCCGCACGAAGGGCGAGGCTGGGACCGGCGACATCGTCAACGCCGTCACGCACATGCGCTCGGTGTTCGGCCACATCCGGCGGCTCGGCGCGTTGCGCCAGGAGGAGCTGTACTCGGAGGCGAAGGAGCTGCGCGCGCCGTACGAGCTCGTCAAGTGGGTGGCCGAGAACGGGAAGCTGCCGGTCGTGACGTTCACAGCCGGCGGAATCGCGACGCCCGCCGACGCGTCGCTCTGCATGCAGCTCGGCGCCGACGGCGTCTTCGTCGGCTCCGGCATCTTCAAGTCGGGCGACCCTGAGCGCCGCGCGAAGGCGATCGTCGAGGCGACGACGCACTTCAACGACCCGGAGATCCTCGCCCGCGTCTCCGCCGGCCTCGGCGAGCCGATGGTCGGCATCTCGACGCAGTCGCTCGACCCGAGCGAGCTCCTCGAGACCCGCGGCTGGTAACGCTGCGGCTGGTAGTCCGTCCGATGGTGGGCGGATGATCCGCCCGTCGTGCAGCCGCACAAGCCGGTCTGGAAGACCTCGTCCTTTCTCGTCTACTCGGGCGGGCTGACCGTCCTCTTCGCCGCGATCGCGACGCTGGCATATCTCTCCACCAATTACGGCAAGGGCGCGCTCACCGGCTGGGCCTTGCTCATCCTCGTCATCCTGCGGTTCATCGCGGAGGCGCTGCGCCCACTGGGGCGCTGGGTCGCGTCCGGGATCTTCGCCTTCGCCTCCGTGATCGCATGGGGAGTCTTCGTCGGGCTCGCGTGGAGCTGGTTCGGCTGGCTCGACAACTGGAACTCGGCCTTCGGCGGCTGGTCGCTCGCTCACCTTTCGCTCGAGTTCCTCATCCTCGTCGCGGCGCTCGGCGACCAGTTCCGCTGGCGCTTCCCGTTCATCGCGCTCGTCTCTAGCGTCGTGGGCTGGTTCTTCGTCACCGACTTCATCTCGAACGGCGGCACCTGGACGTACGTCGTGACGCTCGCGATCGGGCTCCTCTATCTGCTCGCGGGCTTCGCCAGCCGCTCGCCGTCCGCGTTCTGGCTGCACTTCGTCGGCGGTCTGCTGATCGGCGTGCCGCTCCTCCGCTGGTGGCACACGACCGACTTCCAGTGGGCCCTCATCTCGGTGGTGGCCTTCTTCTATGTCGGGATCGCGTACGCCGCGAAGCGCTCGAGCTGGGCGGTCTTCGCCACGATCGGGTTTTTCGGCGCGACGATCCACTACCTCGTCGGGCAGCCGACGAGCATCGTGCGCGGCCTGGTAGGCGGAACGGTGCCGTCCCACGTGAGCCCCTGGGCGCCGGCGCTCGCCTTCGGGCTGCTCGGCTTCTGGCTCGTCCTGCTCGGCCTTGCCGGTCGAGGCCGCCGGACGCCTGCGCCGATCGTGCCAGTGCCCGAGTAACAACTCGTTACCATCGAAAGCGTGGAAAAGCCGCTCAGGATCGGCGTTCTCGCCGTGCAGGGGAACTTCCGGGAGCACGCAGCAATGCTGCACCGGCTCGGTGCCGAGCCGGTAGAGGTGCGGCTTCCCGAGCAACTCGACGGGCTCGACGGGCTCGTGGTCCCCGGCGGCGAGTCGACCGCGATCGGGCGGCTCATGCGGCTGTACGGCCTCGACGAGGCGGTTCGCGGGTTCGGCGGGCCGATCTTCGGGACCTGCGCCGGCATGATCGTTCTCGACCGTGACCACCTCGGCCTCGGGGACTGGCGGACGCGGCGAAACGCATTCGGCCGCCAGATCTACAGCTTCGAGGCCGACCTCGAGATACTGGCTAAGGGCAGTGGCGACGGAGACGAGGCGTTGCGCGCCGTCTTCATCCGCGCGCCGTGGCTCGAGGAGGCAGGGCCGGACGTCGAGGTGCTCGCAGAGCTCGACGGCCATCCGGTGCTGGCGCGTGAGGGGCGGCTCCTCGTCGCCGCCTTCCACCCGGAGCTGACCGACGACACGCGCGTCCACGAACGATTCCTGAACCTGGTGAGGGAGGAGACGCGCGTAGGCTCGACGGAGCGCGAGAGAGCGAAGGCGCCGGCTTTGCCGGCGCCGGAAGCGGGGTTCAGTGTCCGGGCATAGCAAGTGGTCGTCGATCAAGCACAAGAAGGGCGCCGCGGACGCGAAGCGCGGCAAGCTCTTCTCGAAGCTGACGCGCGCGATCATCGTGGCCGCGAAGGAGGGCGGCCCCGATCCGTCCGGCAACCTCGCGCTCCAGAACGCGATCGAGAAGGCGCGCTCCAACTCGATGCCGAAGGACAACATCGACCGCGCGATCGCCAAGGGCGCCGGCACCGACTCCGACTCGGCCGTTTACGAGACCGTGGTCTACGAGGGGTACGGCCCGGCGGGTGTCGCCGTCATCGTCGAGGCGCTCACCGACAACCGCAACCGGACGGCCGGTGAGGTGCGCCACATCTTCGCCAAGAACGACGGCAACCTCGGCGGGTCGGGCGCGGTGGCCTGGCTGTTCGAGCGGCGCGGCGTCGTGCTCGTCCCGGCTGACGGCGCCGACGAGGACGAGCTGACCCTGGCGGCCGCGGAGGGCGGCGCCGACGATGTCACGCGCGACGGCTCCTCCTACGAGGTGCTCTCGGCTGCCGAGCAGCTGGCCGCCGTACGCGAGGCGGTAGCGGGCGCCGGATTCGAGATCGAGTCGGCCGAGCTGACGATGCTGCCGAAGACGACAGTCGCAGTCGAGGACGAGAACGAGGCAAAGAAGATCCTGCGGCTGATCGACCAGCTCGAGGACGACGACGACGTGCAGGAGGTCTACGCGAACTTCGACATTCCCGAGAGGGTCCTCGAAAGCGTGGCCGGCTAGCGCCGCTCCACGCTTCGTCGGAAACGTCCGACGAGCGCCGTAGCCTCTCCCCGTGAAGGTCGTAGGAATCGATCCGGGGACTGCTGCTTGCGGGTACGGAGTCGTCCACGAAAGCGGAGGCCGCCTCAGGGAGGTGGCCCACGGCTGCTGGTCGACACCGGCCGGCGAGGACACGGTCGCCCGTTTGAAGACGATCTACGACGCGGTCGCGGCGCTCATTGCCGAGCACGCGCCGGATGCGGTGGCGCTCGAGGAGTCGTACGTCGGCGCCGACGCCCGCATCGCGCTCTCCGTCGGCCAGGCACGCGGCGTCGTGCTCGTCGCGGCCGCCAACGCGGGAGTCGCCTGCTGCGAATACGCTCCCGCGCGCGTCAAGCAGGCGATCTGCGGCTACGGCCGCGCTGAGAAGGCGCAGATGCAGCGGATGGTGAGGATGCTTCTCTCGCTGCAAGAGCTGCCGACGCCGAACCACGCCGCCGACGCACTCGCCGTCGCGATCTGCCACGCACTCTCGCCGCCGCTTCTGCACCTGGAGGCGGCGTCGTGATCGCCCGCCTTCGCGGCAAGCCCGTGGCCAACTCGCCCGAGGGGCTCGTGCTCGACGTGGGCGGTGTCGGCTACCTCGTTCACGCGACGCCTAGCGCCGTTCGTAAGGGCGACGCAGCAGACGAGCTCACGGTCGAGACGTACCTCCACGTGCGCGAGGACGTGCTCCAGCTCTACGGCTTCGCCGACCGCAGCGAACGGGAGCTCTTCGTCCAGCTTCTCGCCGTCAGCGGCGTCGGCCCTAAGGTCGCGCTGGCGATCGTTTCCGGCTCGCCCGCAGCCGAGCTGCGCCGGGCGATAGCGCGCGGGGACCACGCCCGCTTCCAGGCGATCCCCGGCATCGGCAAGAAGACGGCGGAGCGGATCGTGCTCGAGCTGAAGGAGAAGCTCGGCGACCCGTCGCTTGCGCCTGCTCCGGACGCGTCGGGCGAGGAGCACGTCGTCGCGCGCGACGCGCTGGTCGAGCTCGGTTGGTCGGTGCTCGACGCCGAGCGCGCCCTGGCCGAGGTCGATGCGGACCTGCCGCCGGAGGAACGCGTCCGGCTGGCGTTGAAGAAGGCTGCATGACCACGGATACCCAGTTCCTCGCGCCCGCTCTCAAGGACGAGGACGAGGAGGTCGAACAGAGCCTCCGGCCGCGCAGGCTCGACGAGTTCGTCGGCCAGGCGCGCGTCAAGGAGCAGCTTGCGGTCGCGCTCGACGCGGCAAAGGGACGGGGCGAGGCGCTCGACCACGTGCTCCTCGTCGGGCCGCCCGGGCTCGGCAAGACGAGCCTCGCGCACATCGTCCGCGAGGAGCTCGGCGTCGGCATCCGCTCGGTAGCCGGCCCCGCGCTCGAGCGCAAGGACGTCGCCGCGATCCTCACCGCGGTCGAGGCGCGCGACGTCGTCTTCGTCGACGAGATCCACCGCCTCAGCCGCGCTTCGGAGGAGATCCTCTACCCGGCGCTCGAGGACTTCCGGCTCGACATCGTCATGGGGCAGGGCACGGCGGCGCGGACGCTGACGCTCGACCTGCCGCCGTTCACGCTCGTCGGAGCGACGACGCGCACGGGCCTGCTCACGTCGCCGCTGCGCGACCGCTTCGGGATGACGTTCCGGCTGGACTACTACGAGGACGGCGAGCTCGCCACGATCGTCCGTCGCTCGGCCGGCATCCTCGGCGTCGAGATCGCCGCTGACGCCGCCGACGAGATCGCCGGGCGCGCCCGCGGCACGCCGCGCGTGGCCAACCGGATCCTGCGGCGCGTGCGGGACGTCGCCGAAGTCCGGCACCAGGGCGCGATCACGACGGCAATCGCCTGCGAAGCGCTCGAATTGCTCGACGTCGACGAGGCGGGGCTCGAGCGGCTCGACCGTGAGCTGCTGCGCGCGATCACCGAGAAGTACGCCGGCGGCCCCGTGGGTCTGAACACGCTCGCCGCGGCGCTCGGTGAGGAGCCGGACACGATCGAGTACGTATACGAGCCGTACCTGCTCCAGCTCGGCTTCATCCAGCGCACGCCACGCGGCCGCACGATCACCGCCCTCGGCCGCGCTCACCTCGGCGCTGCGCCTGCGCCGGACGCCGACGCTCGGCTCTTCTGATGCCCGAGCTCTGGACGCCCGTCGTCGACCTGCCGCACGAGGCGTTCGTCGAGCGCATCCACAAGGCGATTGCCTCCTTTGCCGAGGCCAACGGCGTCGAGAAGCCGCTCGTCGAGGTCGAGCTCGCGGACAAGTCACGCTTCGTCCTCGAGCGGATCGAGCCCGAGCCCGGTCTCGGGATGGTGACCCTCTACGTGACCGACGCGCGAGATGACGCGCCCGATGCGCTCATCGTCCCGATCGGCTCCCTGCGGCGGATCGAGCTGAGCAAGTCGCCCGACGAGCGTGTCCAGCGCTTCGGGTTCAGCGTCCCGCCGGCGACGTAGACGAGCCAGGGCGCGACGAGCAGCGCCATTACGTCGAACCAGACGTAGCCGCTCGCGACGCCGCTCGGCGGATTGCCGTCGGGGATCCCGAGCCCGGGCACGTCCTGCGCCCAGCGCCACGTCCCGATCGAGGTCCCGTACAGCTCGAGCGCCGCGACGACGAGGAAGACGCCGGCGTACGTCGTCCGCCAGCGCGACCGCCACAGGAAGACGAGCAGCAGCGGCACTCCGACGGCGCCCGCCACGTCGAGCCGCGGCAGCGCCGTCAGCCCGGCGATCCCCCAGGCGGCGGCGCCGACAGCCGCGGCCCAGACGACGGCGCGGTCGCGGAGGCTGCGGCTCAGGGCGACCCCGCTCAGGTAGACGAGCCCGTGGGCCGGTGGGATGAAGAGGGGGAGGTTGTGCAGCCGGTAGTGGTAGACGCCCCAGACGAGCGAGCCGGTCACCTCTCCGACGGTCGCGAAGAGGACGACGCCCACCGCCTGCGCGCGAGCCAAGGCGGCGAGTGGCCGGAGTGCGATCGCCAGCACCACGAACGTGACCGCCCCGAAGGCAATCTGTCCACCGCGGCCGACCTGGGTGTCGATCGCGAGCAGCGCCGCGAGGTAGGCAGGGAGGATGACCGCGTACCGGCGCGGCACAGTCACGGCCGGTACTGGAGCTCGTGCCAGCTCGGCGTGGGGAGGAGCTCGAGCAGCGCACGGCCGCCGTTCGTGTCGGCGTACGTGAAGTCCTGGCGGTCGTCGTCCCAGTCGACCTCGAGCAGGCCCTCCTTCACGCGATGGTCGAGCCAGGCGCCGCGGAAGACGAGCTTCTTCAGCCAGTAGACGAGCGATTCGCCGCGGACGAGCGCGAGTGCGTCCCAGTGGCGCACGAGGTACTCCCCGAGCGCGCTGCGGGGCGTCTGGATCGCGTCGCGCTCCACGAGCTCGACGAGGTCGGCGGTCTCTTCCTCGTCCAGCTCGGGGCCGGCGACGAGACCGAGCCGGACGGCCGCGGCGGTGACCCGCTCCTCGAAGTCGAGGTTGTTGAAGGAGAACCGGTAGCCGAGGAACTCGACGACGTAGTCGTCGCCGGAGTGGTAGTTGCCGGCTGCCTCCACGGCGGCAGCGTACCCTGACCCCATGCGGGTACTCCGTTACCCGGTGGCGCTTGCCGGCGTGCTCGCGCTCGTCGCGCTGACCGCCTGGCTGCTCGCGTGGCCGTTCGAGAAGGCGGTCTATCTTGCGCCCGTAATCGTCATCGGCGGGCTCGCGGCCGTCGGGCTCGTGCTCCTCTGGGGGAAGATCGCGGTCAGCTCGCTGAAGGAGTCGCGCCGCCCGAGGCTCGTGCTCGCGTTGTGGCTCCTCGGCCTCGGACTACTCGTGCTCCTGACCGTGCTCGGTGTCAAGCTCCCGCGCGAGGGCGGCTAGCAGGCGGTCGATCTCCTCGGGAGTCGTGTAGGCGGCGACCGAGAGGCGTAACAGGTCGTCCTCTGCCCCGCTGACCGGGATCTCGACGCGGTGGTGCGCGAAGAGGCGCTCGGCAAGGTCTCCGGCGGCGTGGGGGAGCCGCATGGTGGCCAGCTGCGCGAGCATCGCGTCCGGCCCGAGCGGCGTGGTCCCGAGCAGGTCGCAGAGCTCCCGACGCGCGTCGAGCGTGAGCCGGCGACACCGTTCGCGGACGGCGTCCCAGTCGCGCTCCTCCTGGAACCGGATCGCGTCGGGCACGGCCAGCCACGCGGCGGGATCGCGCGTGCCCTGCCTCTCGATCCGCTCGACGAAGGTCGCGCCGGGGGAGTACCCCCAGCTCACGACCGCGCCGTCCACGCGCTCCTGGTGCTCGGGTCGGACGTGGAGAAAGCCCGCACCCTTGGGAGCGCAGAGCCATTTGTGCGCGTTCCCGGCGTAGAAGTCGGCGCCGAGCCGGGCGAGGTTCAGGGGCACCTGGGCCGGGGCGTGGGCGCCGTCCACGATCGTGACGAGGCCGAGCTCGCGGGCGCGGGCGAGGATCTCCTCGAGCGGCAGGACGAGCCCGGTTTCCGACGTGACGTGGCTGACGTAGAGGGTGCGAGTCCGCTCGCTCGCGGCGGCGAAGAGAGCGTCGACGAGGGTGCGAGGGGCGTCGAGTGGCAGTGGGATCGCGGCTCGGACATAGCGCGCGCCGTTCCGGCGGCAGACCCATTCCCAGGCGAGGTCGCAGGCGCCGTACTCGAGGTCGGTCGCGAGTACCTCGTCGCCGGGGCCGAGGTCGAGCGAGCGGGCCGCGAGGTTGACGCCGGTCGTGGCGTTCTGGACGAAGGCGACGTCCGTGGCGCCGCAGCCGAGGTAGTCGGCAAGCGTGCCTCTCGCCGCCGCGAGGCGTTCCGGCGCGCGGCGGCGGAAGAAGTCGATCGGCTCGAGCTCGAGCTCGCGCTGCGAGGCCTGGTAGCGCTCGAAGACGGGTCGCGGGCACGCTCCGAACGAGCCGTGGTTGAGGAACGCGACCTCCGGGTCGAGGAGGAACTCGCGGCGCAGCTCGGCGGCGGTAGGCGCAGCCACGCCCTCTTCTACTCCATCCCAAACCCCCACCCACCCGGGGACCGCCGAAGCGTGCCGCTTCGCCGGTGACGAGAGGATCGAGGCTCCGTCTCGGAAGCCTGGCGGTTCTTGCACAGCTGTCCGCGCCGGACAGGTCGGCAG
>DASXJG010000052.1:0-17999 GCA_036497525.1 Gaiellaceae bacterium | reverse complement strand
CGACCAGCCCTTGTCGCGGAAGTGCCGCTTGATCTCGCCGATGATGTTCGGCGTCGCGTACGTCGTCAGCTCGACGCCGCGCTCGAGGTCGAAGCGGTCGATCGCCTTGATCAGCCCGATCGCGCCGATCTGGACGAGATCTTCGAGCTGCTCGCCGCGGTAGGAGTAGCGCCGCGCGAGCGAGCGGACGAGCGACATGTACTGCTCGATCAGCTGCTCCCTCGCCTGGAGGTCGCCGTCCTCGTGGTAGCGGCGGAGGAGGATCTTGTCGTCGACCCGCGTCATCAGCTCGCTCCTCTGACCGCTGCGACCTTCTTCGTCAGCTCCACCCACGCGCCGTCGTCGCGCTCCACCACCGCATGCGTATCGGAGACGGTGTCGAGGACGCGGCGCAGGTCCAGTCCCCCGTCCGACTCCGCCGCCGTCAGCAGTTGCGGCGCGAAAGGCCCGACCGTGGCGTGCAGCACGCCGTCGTCGGCCGAGAGGGACACGACGAGCTCGTCGGGGTCGTCGCGTAGCGCGAGCAGTGCCTCGATCCCGACCTGCAGGTCCTCGAGGTCGTCGTAGGTGACGTCGAGCCGCAGCGCCAGCCCTCCCGCGACGAGGTGCGCGATCGGCCTGAACTCCTCCTCGGCCGGGATGACGAGCCGGATCTCGTCCGTCGTCATGTTCCCGCGTCCCGCAGCTCTTCGAGGAGATCGCTCTCCCGTCTTGCTGCGGCCTCCTTCCCCGCCTGCACGGCGTGGCGCCAGTCACGGCGCGCCCTGAAGTCGGCCGCGCCATAGGTCACCCCGGCGGCGAAGCCGGAGACCTTCTGCACGGGCCGCGTGATCGCCAGGCTGACGGCGCGAACCGCCGTGTCGACGCTGTCCGCCGCGTCGACGGCGCTGTCCGTGATCCGGTCGACCTTGTCGAGCTGCCCATTCACGCGGTCCACGCTGCCTCCGACCTTGCCGATCACCGGGAAGAGAAACTCCTCGGCTCCTCGGATGAACGAAGAAAGCTGCGTAATGGTTCCGGCCAGCCGAACGAGGAGGAACGCCGTCGTGATGCCGACCGCGAGCAGGAAAACGGCCAGCGCAAGCCGCCAGAGATCCCCCCACGTGAATGCTGCAGCGAGCATCCTCGGCCGATCTTAGTGGGCTTGCGCGGAGGTGACCGTGCCGCAGCCGACAACGACGTCTCCGTCGTAGAGCACCGCGGTCTGCCCCGGAGCGACGCCGTAGGCGGGTTCGTCGAGCTCGAGCCGGAAGCCGCGCTCCGTCGGTACGACGTATGCGGGCAGGGCGGGCGAGCGGTACCGGAGCTTCGCCTCCACCCGCTCGGCATCGGCGTAGAGGCGCCCGCGCGCTTCGACGGCCGTGCGAGCGAGCGACTCATGCGGGCCGACCACCACGGTGTTCGTGGACGGGCTGGAGCCGATGACGTAGAGCGGCTCGGGCGCGGCGAGGCCGAGACCGCGCCGTTGGCCGGCCGTGAAGCGCCAGAAGCCGTCGTGCCGGCCGAGCTCGTTGCCCTCCGCGTCCACGATCGCGCCCTCCTGCGGCTCGAGCCCGTGCCGGCCGAGGAAGGAGCGGTAGTCGTCGCCGGCGAGGAAGCAGGCCTCCTGGCTGTCGGGCCGGCGCGCGACCGCCAGACCTGCGCGCTGAGCCTCGCCCCGCGTCGCGTCCTTGCCCTGCTCGCCGAGCGGGAAGGCGACCCGCGCGAGGTGGCGCGGATCGAGCGCGGCGAGCATGTAGCTCTGGTCCTTGCTCGCGTCCACGCCGCGCGCGAGCAGCGGGACGCCGCGGTGAGGCAGGACACGGGCGTAATGGCCGGTGACGAGACGCTCGCACCCGGCACGCCGGGCGAAGGCGAGCAGCTCGGCGAAGCGGAAGCCGCCGTTGCAGCGAGTGCACGGGTTCGGGGTCTCCCCGCGCGCGTAGCCGCGCACGAACGGCCTGACGACGGCCCGCCGAAACTCCTCCCGCAGGTCGAGCGTCACGTGAGGCACTCCGAGCCGGTGGCACGTCTCCCGCGCCGCGATCACGCTCTCGGGCGAGCAGCAGGCGCGTTCCGAGTCGGGCCCCTCCGGGTCGAGCCACAGGCGCAGCGTCACCCCCACCGCATTCGGCAGCGAGCGGAGGAGCGCGACGGCGCTGTCCACGCCTCCGCTCATGGCGACGGCGGCGCGTCCCGGTGACGGCGGGGCGTGGAAGACCGGGCCGAGAGCGTTCGCGAGCGCGTCGACCGCCAGGGTCTCTCCGCCGACGGTCGCCGCCTCGAGCAGCGTCAGGCCTGCGACGTCGCGCTCGAGGCCGGGCGCGTCGGCCTCGGCGATGCGCTCGCCGTCGACGAGCAGCCGGACGGCGGCCCAGTCGCCGCCGCGGCTCGAGTCTCCGAAGAGCTCCTGCATGCGGTCACGGTAGAGGAAGGTTCGGCCCCGGCTACCAAACCGAGCCATGTGATCCTGGTTTCCCAGGTGGGTGCCGTGCCCTATGCGGCTCGCCGCGGTCGGGACGCCGGCTCCCTTTCACGTAGCGTTGGATCTACATGTAAGCCCGGTTCAGGGGCGCGGGGCCGAGCACGGACTGTAGCGCCCGCTACTCGGGCTGTGGGTCGAGCAAGCGAATGCCGAGCTCGCGCAACGCCGAGTCGGGGTAGGGCGTCGGGGCGCCGGTCAGCGGATCGTTGCCGCTCGCGATCTTCGGGAACGCCGTCACCTGGCGGATGTCGGGCTCGCGCGCGAGCAGCGCGATGAACCGGTCGATGCCCATCGCAAAGCCGCCGTGCGGCGGCGGGCCCATCTCCAGCGCTTCGAGGAGAAAGCCGAACTTGTCCCGCTGCTCCTCGTCGCCCATGCCCATGATGCGGAAGACCGCCTGCTGCACCTCGGCCTGATGGATCCGGATCGAGCCGGAGCCGAGCTCCCAGCCGTTCCAGATCAGGTCGTAGTGCTGCCCGTGGGCGTGCGCGGGATCGGCCTCGATCCCCTCCTCCTCGCCAGGCACGGGTGCCGTGAACGGGTGGTGCATGAACGTCCAGCCGCCGTACTCCTCGCTCACCTCGAAGAGCGGGAAGTCGGTGACCCAGTGGAAGACGTCGAGGCTGCCGTCGATCAGGTCGAGCTCGCGCGCGAGATGCAGACGCAGCAGGCCGAGCACGTGCGCGACGAGGGGCTCCTCGTCCGCGACGAAGAGCGCCGTCGATCCCTCCGGGACCCCGAGCTCCTCGAGCTCGCGCTCGGAGAGGAACTTCGAGATCTGCGTCAGGTTCGCGAGGCCCTTTGCCCCCCATTCCTTCGCAACCTCCTCGAGCCGCGACTGTTCGGCGCGGGAAAACGTCTTGGGCACCACGACGTAGCGCACGCACGGCGCGTTCTTGAAGACGCCGAACTCGGAGCCGCGCGTTACCTCCGTCGCGTCCTGAATCTCCATGCCGAAGCGGAGATCCGGCTTGTCGGAGCCGTACCGGAGCATCGCGTCGGCGTAGGAGAGCCGCGGGAACGGACGCTGCGGCGGCTCGACGCCGGAGGCCTCGAACGCGCCGGCGACGCACGCCTCCATCACGCCAAGAACATCCTCGCGCTCGACGAACGCCATCTCGAAATCGAGCTGCCGGAACTCGAACTGCCGGTCGGCGCGGAGATCCTCGTCCCGCCAGCAGGTCGCGATCTGGTAGTAGCGGTCGATCCCGCCGACCATGCAGAGCTGCTTGAAGAGCTGCGGCGACTGCGCAAGGGCGAAGAACCGGCCGGGCTGCAGCCGCACCGGCACGAGGAAGTCGCGCGCCCCCTCGGGGGTGCCGCGCGTCATGCTCGGCGTCCAGACGTCGACGAAGCCGAGGTCGTCCATCACGCGCCGGATCGCGGCGATCGCCGTGTGGTTGAGGCGGAGGTTCCGCTGCATCCGGTCGGTGCGCATGTCGAGCCAGCGGTACCGGAGGCGCAGGGTCTCGTCGACTCCCTCCTCGTCGAGCTGGAACGGCAGCGGCGTCGAGCGCGAGAGGATCCGGAGCTCGTCCACCTGGACCTCGATCTGCCCGGTCGGGAGGTTCGGGTTGACGGCCTCGGGGGCGCGTGGGACGACCTCGCCGAGCGCTTGCAGCACGAACTCGTTGCGGATCTCGTGGGCCGCCGCCGCCGCGCCGGTGGAGCGCTCGGGGTTGATGACGAGCTGGGTCTTGCCGGTGTGGTCGCGGAGGTCTACGAAGATGAGCCCACCGTGGTCGCGGCGCGTGTCGACCCAGCCGGCGAGGGTCACGCGGCGATCGGCGTCGTCCGCGCGCAGCTCCCCGCACATCGCGTCGCGCCAGGGCATCAGAGCTCGGAAAGGCTGTGCACGACGCGGTCCTCCTCCCCCCGCCGGCGCACCTCGTACGTGCCGTCGCTGCGGGCAACGAGGACGGTCTCCGCACCGAGCCGCTGCGCCTGGGTGAGCTGCCCCTTCATCGAGCGGCCAGCGTAGTCGGTGTCGACCGAGCGGCCCTCTGCGCGCCACTTCGCGATCATCGGCAGAAGACGCGTCCTGAGCTCGAGCTCCTCGAAGGCGACGAAGAGGTCGAGCCGCCGCGGCTCGGCGCTCGCGCCTTCGTGCTCCATCGCCAGCACGAGCCGCTCGAGCCCGGCGCCGAAGCCGACGCCCGGGGTCGAAGGGCCGCCGATCGCCTCGACGAGACCGTCATAACGCCCGCCGCCGACGATCGACGAGTTGACGTTCTCGTCCGGCCCGACGAACTCGAAGGTCGTGCGCGTGTAGTAGTCGAGCCCGCGCACGAGCGAGGCGTCGAGCACGTACGGGACCTCGTACATGTCGAGGTGCTCCTTGACGGCCGTGAAGTGCTCGCGGCACTCGTCGCAGAGCGAGTCGCCGATCTTCGGCGCCTGGTCGAGCGCCGCCCGCAGGTCGGGGTTCTTGACGTCGAAGACCTGGAGCACGCTCGTGGCCCGCTTGTGCGTGATCTCCTCGTCCGCGAGCAGCTCGGGATGCGCGTCGAGCCACTCGTTGAGCCTCGCGACGTACTGCGGGCGGCAGTTCTCGTCCCCGATCGAGTTGAGCATCAAGGTCCACTCGGTCACGCCGAGTCGCCGCAGGAGCTCCGCATAGAACTGGATCACCTCGGCGTCGACGGCGGGATCCTCCGAGCCGATCGCTTCGAGCGACAACTGCCAGTGCTCGCGGTAGCGGCCGCGGCCGGGCCGGCCGTAGCGGTACATCGGCGCGATGGCGTACGCCTTCACCGGTTGCGGCTCCTGTGTGAGACCGTGCTCGACGTACGCGCGAGCGATCGGCGCCGTTCCCTCCGGGCGGAGGGTGAGCGAGCGGCCGCTGCGGTCCTCGAACGTGTACATCTCCTTGTGCACGACGTCGGATGCCTCGCCGGACGTGCGCTCGAAGAGGCTCGTCTCCTCGAAGCCGGGCGTGGAGACGCGCGACCAGCCGTACTGGAAGCACTGCTCCTCGATCGTGCGGATAAGGCGCCACCACAGGTGGTTCCCCGGCAGGACGTCATGCGTCCCCCGCGGAGCTTGGAACGCCGGGCTCATGCTTCAGCGCGAAGTTCTGCGAGGAACGGATTGCGTGCGAGCTCGACGCCGAGGGTCGTCTCGGGGCCGTGGCCGGGATGGATGACCGTCTCCGGCGGGAGCCGCTCGGCGAGCATGCGGACCGAGGCAAGCAGCGTGTCCCAGTCGGCGCCGGGCAGGTCGACGCGGCCGACCGAGCCGGCGAAGAGGAGGTCTCCGCTGAACAGCTCACCTTCGGCGTAGAACGCGACGTGGGCCGGCGAGTGGCCGGGCACGGCAAGGCATTCGAAAGAGACGCCGGCGACCTCGACCGTCTCGCCGCCGCCCAACAGGTGCTCGGGGACGTGCGGACGCCCGGGGACGCCGACGGGCGCGAACTCCGGGAAACGCTCGAGGCGGTCACGCTCTCCCTCCGGCATCCAGACCTCGGCGCCGGTGCCCTCGGCGAGATCGGCGACGCCGCCCAGATGGTCGAAGTGCCCGTGCGTGATGAGGATCCCGGCGCACGCCGTGCCGAGTCGCGCAAGCTCGAGGCGGAGGTCGGCTGCATCCCCGCCGGGGTCGATCACCGCGCACTCGCCGGCACCGCGCTCGCGGCGGACCACGTAGCAGTTCGTCTGGAGCGGACCGAGCGCATATCTGTCGACCGCGAGCGGCATCGCGGCGAGTCTAGTGCAGCGTTGGTTAGCCCCCCGGCAGGTGCGGGAACGCCCTGCTCATGCGCCGCTGGGTCCTCCACGAGATCGAGACTCCGGAGGGGACGCGGTCCCCGGTCGTTCTCGATTCTCGGGACGGCGCCGAGCGCGCCGTGCTGATCGAGCTCCGCGCCGGCGAGGCGCTCGGCCAGCACAGCGTCAAGGAGTCGACCCTGTTACTCGTGCTGGAGGGCTCGATCAGGGTCGAGGCAGGCGACGAGTCGCTCGACGCCGGCGCCGAGGAGCTGTTTCACTTCGAGCCCGACGAGCGGCACTCGGTGACGAGCGACGACGGGGCGCGGATCCTGCTGCTCCTGGCCCCCTGGCCGGGCGAGGGCCATTACCGCGGCGATCGCGCGGCAGGCCCGGGCGTCAGCGCTTCCTAGCCTGTCCCTTCTGGCCCTGCTGCCCGGCGCGCCGCTGGAAGCGGTTGTAGGCGAAGCGGTCGAGGAAGTACGTGAAGGGGATGAAGAGCAGCGTGTAGAGGCCCGCGAGACCGAGCGCGGATGCGATGTTGTGGCCGCCGTTCTTCGCGCCGAGGACGAAGAAGAGGGCGAAGATCACGGCGCCGAGGATGAGCGATCGGCGCGCCGCTCGCTCCCACGACGGCGGCGGAGGGACGCGACCCGCCCGACCGCCTCGCCGTGGCTGGGCTTTCGGCTTTCCGTTGTTGCCCTTCTGGGGCGCGGCGGGGAGGTCCTCCGGCGGCTCCTCGAGCTCGTTTCCCTCGCCGTCGACCCAGACGGTCTCATACTCGTGCCGGCGTTCCTTCTGCGCGCGACGCCGTTGCTTCCTCGACGGCATGTGCTCAGGCTAGCTCGCCGGCGAGGATCGTCTTGGCCACCACGCGGCCGCCGAGGTGGTAGGCCAGATAGCGCCAGTCGTCGGCGTCGAGCAGCGTGATGTCAGCGCGGTAGCCGCGCGCCAGCCGGCCTATCCGGCCGGCGCGGTCGACCACGTGCGCGGCGTTGACCGTGCAGGCGGAAAGCGCCTCGGCCGGCGAGAGGTGGAGCTGCGTCGCGGCGAGCGAGCAGACGAGCGGGAGGCTCTCGCAGAACGCGCTGCCCGGGTTGAAGTCGGTCGCGAGTGCGACGGTGGCACCGGCGTCGACTAGCGCCCGCGCAGGCGGCATCGGCCGGTCGAGGAAGAGTGCGCTCGCCGGGAGGAGGACGCCGGCCACGTCGCTCGCGGCGAGGGTGCGGATCCCCTCCTCCCCCGTTGCCTCGAGATGGTCGACCGAGCGCGCGCCCAGCTCGACCGCGAGCGGGATCGCACCGGCCTCCGTGAACTGGTCGCCGTGGAGGCGCAGCGCGAGGCCCGCGTCCCGGCAGGCCTCGAGGTACCGCCGCGCCTGGACCACGTCGAAGGCCCCTCGCTCCAGGAACACGTCGGCAGCCTCGGCGAGCCCGGCCGCCTCGGGCAGCACCTCGGCGAGCGCGAAGTCGAGGTAGGCGTCGGCGTCGGGGAACTCGGGCGGCACGGCGTGTGCGCCGAGCCACGTCGCGACGCCGCCGGCGTCGCGGATCGCCCGGAGCGAGGCGAGCTCCGTCTCACGATCCAGCCCGTAGCCGGACTTGGCCTCGAACGTCGTCGTGCCCTCGCGGAGCATCCACGAGCGGTGCCGCTCGACCGCTTCCCGCAGGCCGGCTTCCCCGGCCGCCCGCGTCGCGCGGACGGTCGAGAGGATGCCGCCGCCCGCGGCATGCAGCTCCTCGTAGCTCGCGCCGCCCGCGCGGAGTGAGAACTCGTCCACGCGGTCGCCGCCGAACGCGGCGTGCGTATGGCAGTCGACAAGCCCCGGGATCGCGCACATGCCGCGGCCGTCGATCTCGACGACGTCGTCGTCGAGTGCCGGAAGGTTCGACATGAGCCCGACGGTCTCGATCGTCTCGCCGTCGCAGAGGACGAACCCGTGGTCGAGCACCTCGACCTCGCCGAGAGACGAGCCGCGCAGCGGAGCGCTGGATCCGCCCGGCGTCGCGACCTGCGCGAGATCGCGGACGAGCAGCCGCTGCGTCACGCGTGGCCGGGGGCGTGCGGGATCCGCAGGCCGGCTTCCTCGGCGGCGGCGATCGCCTCTGGATAGCCCGCGTCGGCATGCCGCATCACACCCGTGCCCGGGTCGGTCGTCAGCACGCGCTCGAGGCGTTCGGCCTGCGCGTCGCTGCCGTCCGCGACGACGACCATGCCCGCGTGGATCGCATTGCCGATCCCGACGCCGCCGCCGTGATGGACGCTCACCCACGTCGCTCCCGCCGCGACGTTCACGAGCGCGTTGAGAATCGGCCAGTCCGCGATCGCGTCCGAGCCGTCGAGCATCGACTCGGTCTCGCGGTACGGCGAGGCGACCGAGCCGGCGTCGAGGTGATCGCGCCCGATCACGACCGGCGCCTTGACCTCACCGCCGGCTACGAGCTCGTTGATGGCGAGTCCCGCCTTCGCGCGGTCGCCGTAGCCGAGCCAGCAGATCCGTGCGGGCAACCCCTGGAACGCCACCCGCGCGGGTGCCAGCTCAAGCCACCGCTGCAGGAGCGGGTCGTCCGTGAACAGCTCCCGCAGCCGGTCGTCGATCGTCGCGATGTCAGCCGGATCGCCGGACAGCACCGCCCACCGGAAGGGGCCGATGCCGCGGCAAAAAAGCGGCCGGATATAGGCCGGGACGAAGCCCGGGTATGCGAACGCCTCCTCTAGCCCACCTTCACGCGCCTCACCCCGCAGGTTGTTGCCATAATCGAAAACATAGGCGCCCCGTCGGACGTACTCGAGCAGCGCCTCGACGTGACGGACGATCGAGTCGCGGGCGAGCCGCAGGTACTCGTCCGGATCGGACGAGCGCAGCGCGGCCGCCTCCTCGACCGAGTAGCCGCGCGGCACATAGCCGTTCAGCGGATCGTGTGCGGCCGTCTGATCGGTCACGAGGTCGAACTCCTCGCCGCGCGCCGCCAGCTCCGGCACGAGGTCGGCTGCGTTCCCGAGGAGCCCGACCGAGAGCGGCCGCCGCTCGGCCGCCGCCGCGCGCACCCGCGCGAGCGCATCGTCGAGCGACTCGGCCGCTTCGTCGAGATAGCCCGTCTCGAGCCGACGCTCGATCCGGTGCGGATCGACCTCGATGCAGAGGATCGCCGCCCCCGCCATCGTCCCGGCGAGGGGCTGCGCGCCGCCCATGCCGCCGAGCCCGGCCGTGAGGATCGTCCACCCGCGCAGGTCCGAGGAGCCGAAGTGCTTCTCCCCCGCGGCCGCGAAGGTCTGATACGTCCCCTGCAGGATCCCCTGGCTTCCGATGTAGATCCAGGAGCCGGCCGTCATCTGGCCGAACATCGTCAGCCCCTCTGCCTCGAGCCGCCTGAACTCGTCCCACGTCGCCCACTTCGGGACGAGGAGCGAGTTCGCGATCAGCACGCGTGGCGCGCCCTCGTGCGTCGTGAACACGCCGACGGGCTTGCCGCTCTGGACAAGCAGTGTCTCGTCGGGGCCGAGCTCGAGGAGCGCCGCGACGATCGCGCGCAGCGCCTCGTGGTTCCGCGCGGCCTTGCCCGAGCCGCCGTAGACCACGAGCTCCTCGGGCCGCTCGGCCACTTCGGCGTCGAGGTTGTTGAGCAGCATCCGCAACGGCGCCTCCGTCGACCACTGTCTCGCGTTCAGCTCGATGCCGCGCGGCGCGCGGATGGCCGAGAGGTCGCCGCAGAGGGCCTCGACGCGCTCGGCCAGCGTGGCGGTCGCGCTCATGCGAGCGCGCCTACCTCGGCCTCGACCGCGCCGACGAGCGAGCCGTCGCGGATCGCGCCGGCCACGGCCTCGATGTCGCCCCCCAGCGGCCGGTCGTCGCGCAACCGCGGCGACAGCTCGCGCACCGCCGCCCGTGCCGTGCGCCCGCCGGCTCCCGGCTCGAGCGGCGCGTGGAACTCCACCGCCTGCGAGCCTGCGAGCAGCTCGATCGCGACTGCCCGCTCGGCGTTGGCCATCACCTGCCACGCCTTGAGCCCGGCCGCGTTCCCCATCGAGACGTGATCCTCCTGCCCGGCGCTCGTCGGGATCGAGTCGACGGATGCCGGATGGCAAAGCACCTTGTTCTCGGAGACGAGGGACGCGGCCACGTACTGCGGGATCATGAAGCCGCTGTTGAGGCCGCCGTCCGTCGTGAGAAAGGCCGGCAGTCCCTCCGAGAGGTTCGGGTTGACGAGCCGCTCGAGGCGCCGCTCGGAGATGCTCGCCAGCTCGGCGACGGCCATCGCGAGAGCGTCGAGCGCGAAGGCGAGAGGCTGCCCGTGGAAGTTGCCGTTGGAGACGAGCACCTCGTCGTCGACGAGGACGAGCGGGTTGTCGGTCGCCGCGTTCAACTCGACCGCCACCGTGTACTCGGCGTACTCCAGGAGGTCGCGGCTCGCCCCGTGCACCTGCGGCGCGCAACGCAGTGAGTAGGCGTCCTGCACCTTGTCGCACCAACGGTGCGCCTCGATGATTGCGGAGCCCTCGAGCAGGCGAAGGACGTTCGCGGCCGCAGCCGCCTGCCCGCGCAGCGGGCGAAGCGCATGGATCTGCGGCAGGAACGAGGTGCGCGAGCCCTGGAGCGCCTCGACGGAGACCGCGCAGGCGATGTCCGAAGCGCGGGCCAGCCGGCGCGCCCTCACGAGCGCGAGCGCGAGCATCGCCGCCATGAACTGCGTCCCGTTGATGAGCGAGAGCCCCTCCTTGGCCGCCAGTTGAACGGGCTCGAGCCCGACCCGCGCGAGCGCGTCCGCACCGGAAAGGCGCTCGCCGTCGACCCATGCCTCTCCCTCGCCCACGAGCGGCAGCGCCAGGTGCGCGAGCGGCGCGAGGTCGCCGGAGGCGCCGACGGAGCCGCGGCTCGGCACGACCGGCAGCACGCCGCGCTCGAGGAGCGCAAGGAGGAGCTCCACGGTTTCGATGCGCGCGCCCGAGTTGCCCTTCGCGAGTGCGTTCGCACGCAGGAGCAGCGCGCCGCGGATGATCTCGTCGGGGTACGGCTCGCCGACGCCGCATGCGTGCGAGCGCAGCAGGCGCAACTGCAGTTCCCCGGTCTGCTCCTCGGGGATGGCGACCGCGACGAACCGCCCAAAGCCGGTGTTGACGCCGTAGGTGTGCTCGCGGCTGCCGTGCACGGCCCGCTCGACCAGTTGCCGTGCCGCGCTCATCTTCTCCCGCGCCTTGTCCGACAACGCGGCTCCGGCTCCATCGACCGCCACCGCCCAGACGTCGTCGACGGTCAGGTCGTCGCCCGTAAGGCCGATCGCCGTCGCCTGCGCCACGGGCCGAGTCTAGTGCTGGCGCGGCGCCCGGAAGCGTTCAAGGAAAGCCCGATTGATTAGTCAGTCAAATTGCGCTCCGAATTGCTGAGGTTAGTTTTTTGCGTCAGCCGGGAATTAGCGCGCGTTTTATTTTCCGCTCCCAACACCCAAGGAGGAGAGATGAGGCGGAGGACGGTGCTACTCGTCCTTGCTGCGCTTGCCGCCGCGCTCGGAGCAGGCGCGGCGCTTTCGGCCTCGCCGTCCGTGACGATCACGACGCCGAAGACCAATCAGAAGGTTTCGCTCCATCAGAGCCCGTATACGGCCGTCGCGGGCACCGCCAATTTCGCGGCCGCCACAGCCGGCACCACGCGCTTCTTCCTGCGCCGTGACGGATGCGGCACGTCGAACGACAACCCGCACCTGAGTGTCACCTCCGGCACCGACGCCGGGGACGGCTGCGGGCTCATCGTGGATCAGGTCGGACCGGCCGGGGACGCCGCCCCGCAGGCGACGTTCACCGACTACCCGGCGAGCGACGGGATGCCACTCGCGTTCGACGGGGCGCAGCCGGTCAACGGCCAGATCTCGCTCACGGGGGCGCAGGTCGGCCTGGCCGAGGTCGACGTGAATCTCGAGGCGCTCGTCGGCGGCAACGCGGTCGAGCTCGGCACCGCCTCAGCCAGCGCTGTGCTCGATCCGACGGCGGCGTCGACACCGGTGCCGTTCACGATCCAGCCGAACGCCTCGGTCGACGGCTCCGACGTCCAGGCGCTCGACCTGCGTGTGAACATCCACGGGCCGAACGTGTACAGCGGCTTCGTGGCGCTGAGCGGCGCGTCGTTCGTCGACCTGCCGACCTATGCGGCCAGCACGAACAAGAGCGTCCTGGTCTCTGTCGACGACAAGACGTTCGCGAACGCGATTCCGGCGCGACTCTTGGGCAGCAACTGGAGCGTCGCGATCCCGACTCCCAGTGTCGGGAAGCACACGATCTACACCGAGTCGAAGCAGGGGTACACGACCTCCGCGCCGACGTCCGTGACCGTCACCGTGACGAAGTAAGGGGGAGGCAGACGTGAGAAAGCTCGTAATCCTGCTCGCGCTCGGCGCACTCGCGCTCTTCGGAGGCGCGACGTCCGCCGGCGCAACCGCGTCCGGCCACCACCCGCTCTACATGCCGAATGCGAACAACACGACGAACCCGGCGCTACAGCCGCCGCCCGTCTGCTGCGTCCCGGTCGGGCCGCCGGTCGCCGGTGAGCCCGCACCCGTGAACATGGCGTACTTCGGCGGGCACGTTCAGGTGACCCCCGTGATCTACCTCGTCTTCTGGGGCTGGGGCCAGGCCGGCGCGTTCGACCACTCGACGGCCGGGATGCCCGCGGACGACCCCGACGGCGCAGCGGCACGGATGACCGCGTTCGTCAAGGCGATGGGAGGCACGGCGTGGGCCGGCTCGCAAACGCAGTACTACGAGACGGTCAACGGCCAGAACATCAACATCCAGAACCCGACCAACGTCTTCGGCGGCGTCTGGTACGACGACACCAACCCGATCCACAACAACGTCTCTGGGCTCGAGCTGGCGCAGGAGGCGCAGCGTGCCGTCGCGCACTTCGGCGTCACCGACCTCGAAAACAGCCAGTTCGTGATCGCCCAGCCGCAGATGTACAACGAGGCGGGCTTCGTCTCCGGCGCCGGCTACTGCGCGTGGCACGACTACACGCAGCCCCAGTACTACCCCGGCGTCCAGCCCGGCATCTCGTTCACGAACATGCCGTATGTCCTCAACTCCGGCTCGAGCTGCGGGGAGAACTCCGTCAACACCGGCTACTTCGCAGGCCGCCTCGACGGATTCACGATCGTCATGGGCCACGAGATCGAGGAGACGATCACGGATCCGGGCGCCGAGGACGTGATCAACGGCGTGAACCTCGGCGGCTGGTACGACTACGCCGCGTACGAGAACGGGGACAAGTGCGCCTGGGTCGGCTACACCCTGGGGGTCGCACCCCCGAACACCGTTCCCGGCGGGCTGAACAACATCACGGGCAACGACGGGAAGCAGTACCCCGTGCAGAGCCTGTGGAGCAACAACTCGGCCGGCGGCGCGGGATGGTGCGCCGGCGCCGGGGACGACCTCCCGGTCACAGGCTGACGGGAGCGGAAGCCGTGGGCCCGCCTCGGCGGGCCCACGCGCTACTCGCGGAGGAGCCGTAGCTCGAGGACGTGTGAGGCGTCGAGGCCGGCTACGCGCAGAAGCGACCCCGCTGCCGCGACCGCGGCGCCCGCGGGAAGCAGGCCGACGAGCTCCGAGCCGGTGACCTCGAGGCCCCTGGCTTGCGCTTCCCGTTCGACCGCGGCGACGACCTCGTGCAGCGGCGCGGCTTGCCAGTCCTCGATGTTGAGGCTCACCTGGACGTGTCTTGCCTGGGGCAGGCGCAGCCCGAGCGCGCGCACGCCGGGAAAGCCGCCGCCACGCTCGCGGACGGCGCTCGCCACTTCCCGCGCGCCCTCGAGGTCGTCGCCGACGAGGTTGACGTTGAACGCGATGAGTGGAGGGCGCGAGCCGACGAGCACGCCTCCGGCCCGCTCGTCGAGGCGCGAAGGACCGAAGTCGGGCGCGAGCTCGCCCGCGTCCAGCCGCCGCTGCAGCTCGGCCGGGCCGCCGCGCCGGAAGAACGCAGGGCCGGCGCCGGGGGTGAGATCGCCGTAGAGGAAGACCGGCAGCGAGAGCTCCTCCCCCACTCGCCGCCCGAGCTCGAGCGCTGTTTCGCGCGCCTGCTCGGCGTCCTCGGGACGGATCGGGACGATGGGAACGATGTCGGCAGCGCCGATGCGGGGATGTGCACCCTCCTGGCGGCGCAGGTCGATCCGCTCGCGGGCCACGGCGATCGCGCCGAGCAGGGCCGCTACGAGCTCTTCTCCACTGCCAACAAGGGTGTAGACGGACCGGTTGTGGTCGGCGTCGCTGTGGACGTCGAGGAGGCGCGCATACTCGGCGAGCGCCTCGCCGATCGCGTCGATCGTCAAGCGGTCGCGTCCCTCCGAGAAGTTCGGCACGGCCTCCAGCGGCAGCATCGGGATCGGACCCTACGCTCAGAGACGATGACCGTCCGTAAGTCCTCGTACCGCTCGCTCGCCTCGCTCGAGCATGACCTCTCTCGCTGCCGGGCGTGCGCCGAGGCCGGGTACCCGCTCGAGTCCCCGCCGGTGCGGGCGCCCGGGACGAAACAGCGCGCCTACCTGTTCGGCCAGGCGCCGGGCGTTGTCGAGGGAGAGGAGCGGCTGCCATGGCGGGGCCGCGCCGGCCGGACGCTCCGCCGGTGGCTCGAGCTCGAGGAGGACGAGTTCTATGCGACCTTCTACTGCGCGTCGGTGACGCGCTGCTACCCGGGGCATGCCCCGTCCGGCCGCGGCGACCGCACGCCGACGCCGCGCGAGCAGGAGCTGTGCTCCTTCTGGCGCGACTGGGAGCTCGCGCTGCTGCGGCCGCGACTGATCGTCACGGCCGGAGGCCTGGCGCTGCGGCGGCTGCTCGGCCTCACGTCGCTCACTCCCTGCATCGGAGAGCGGTTCGAGCTGGACGGGACGCCCGTCGTCCCGCTCCCCCACCCGTCGGGCGCGAGCGGCTGGCTCAACGACGCGGCGAACCGGCAGCGGCTGGCGGCCGCGACGGCGCTCGTCCGTCACGAGTTGTCGCTTGCGTACCCTCAGAAACAGTGAGCGCGGTCCCGTATCGCCGCACGTTCGCGCGGCTCCTTTCCTTCCTGCGGCCGTACCGGCGTGGCCTGGCGATCTCGGTCGTGCTCGCGGTCGGATCGCAGGCGGCGCAAATCGCGCTCATCTGGGTGACGGGCCGCGACGTGATCGACAAGGCGCTCGTCAATCACGACAAGAGCCAGCTCTGGCTCTACGTCGGCGCAATCGCCGTGCTGGGCCTGATCTCGGCAGCGTTCATGTCCGGCCGTCGGCTCATCTCCGGCAAGCAGGCGCTCGACGTCGAGATGGACATGCGCCAGGGCCTCTACTCGCACTTCGTACGCCTCTCCTTCGGCTTCTACGACCGCAACCAGACCGGCCAGCTGATGTCACGCGCGACCGTCGACCTGCAGGGCGTGCGCTTCTTCCTCGGCTACGGCCTGATTTTCTTCTTCCAGAACATCCTCACCGTCACCTCGGTGACCGTCGTCCTCTTCTTCTTCGAGTGGCGGCTCGCGCTCGTCGTGCTCGCAGTGACGCCGTTCCTCGTCGGGATCGCCTACCGCTACAGCCACGTTGCGCACCCGACGCTCCGGGAGGTCCAGCAGAAGCTCGCCGACGTCGCGACGGTCGCGGAGGAGAACATCGTCGGCGTCCACGTCGTCAAGGCGTTCGCGCAGGAGCCGGCGGAGGAGGCGAAGTTCCGCGTCCGCAACGAGGCGCTGTTCGGGCAGACGCTGCGAGCGAACCGGCAGCGGGCGACCTACGTACCGCTCCTCTCCTTCCTGCCGCTGCTCGCCCAGGCGGCGGTGCTGCTCATCGGCTCGCGCATGGTCGCTCACGGCTCGCTCTCCATCGGCTCCTTCGTCTCCTTCAACCTCTATCTCGCCCTCCTCGTGACGCCGCTCCGCTCGCTCGGCATGTGGGTGGGTCAGTCGCAGCGGGCCACGGCGTCGGGGGAGCGGATCTTCCAGATCCTCGACGAGCCCGAGGACGTGGGCGACCTGCCCGGCGCCGTCGACCTGCCGGAGGGCGACGGCGCCATCAGCTTCGAGCACGTCACCTTCTCGTACCTGCCGGGCCGGCCGGTGCTCCAGCAGCTGGATCTCGCGCTCGACGCCGGGACGACCGTCGCGCTGATCGGCCACACCGGCTCCGGCAAGACGACGCTCTCGTCGCTCGTGCCGCGCTTCTACGACGTCGACTCGGGTCGAGTGCTCGTCGACGGCGTGGACGTGCGCGACGTGAAGCTCGCGTCCCTGCGCCGCGCGATCGGCGTCATCACGCAGGATCCGTTCCTCTTCTCGACGACGGTGCGCGACAACATCGCCTTCGGCCTGCCGGAACTGACGGACGAAGAGGTCGAGCGGGTCGCGCGCCTCGCGCAGGCACACGAGTTCGTCGAGCGCCTGCCCCAGGGGTACGACACGGTGATCGGCGAGCGCGGCATCACGCTTTCGGGCGGCCAGCGGCAGCGGATCGCCATCGCGCGCGCGCTCGCCGTCGATCCGCGCATCCTCATCCTCGACGACGCGACCGCCTCGGTCGACGCGACGACGGAGGCCCGGATCCGCGCCGGCCTGCGCGAGGTGATGGAGGGACGAACGACGCTGATCATCGCGCACCGCCTGTCGACGATCGCCCTCGCCGACGAGGTCGTCGTCCTCGAGAGCGGGCGGATCGTTGCCCGCGGGACGCACGAGGAGCTGCTCGAGACGAGCCCGGTCTACCGCGAGATCCACGAGCACGGCCTGCTCGAGCGGCAGTTCGCCGACGCCGTCGAGGCGCGCGGTGAGGTGGAGGAGGTCGCATGAGGGTTCACCAGCCCGGTGGCTACCTGACGCGGCAGCGCGGCGCCGAGGTCGACGACTGGTCGTGGAACGCGACGCGGCGGCGGGTCGGGACGTTGTGGCGGCTGACGCGTCCCTACAAGGCCCGCACCGCCTTCTCCGTCATCTCGCTCCTCCTGGCGACGGCAACGGCGCTCGCACCTCCGTTCCTCGCGAAATACGCGCTCGACGACGCGATCAACGACACGACGGGCGCGAGGCTCGTCCTGGTCGTGATCCTCTTCGTCGTCGCCGGGCTGGCGAACTGGGGCATGACATACGTCGAGACGTACATGACCGGCTGGGTCGGGGAGCGGATCCTCGCCGACCTGCGCAAGCAGCTCTTCCACCACCTGCAGCGCCTTTCGCTCGGCTTCTACGAGCGGAACCGGGCCGGCGTCCTGATCAGCCGGATGACGAACGACGTCGAGGCGATCGACCAGCTCGTCACCGACGGCGTCACGACGCTCGCCCAGAGCACGCTCATGCTCAGCGGCACGGCCGTCCTGCTGCTGATCCTCGACCCGCGGCTCGCCCTCGCGACCCTCGCCGTGATCCCGTTCATGATCATCGCCACGGTGCTCTTCCGCGCCCGCTCGGCCCGTGCCTACGCGTCGGTGCGGGAGCGGCTCGGGCTCGTGACGGCCACGCTCGCCGAGGACATCTCCGGGATGCGGATGGTGCAGGCGTACGTGCGCGAGCAGCATGCGACGGAGAACTTCCAGGCGGTGGCGCGCGACTACCGCGACTCGAACATGAAGACGGTCGTGCTCAACGGCGTCTACTTCCCGGTCGTCAGCTTCCTCGCCACGCTCGCGCTCGCCGTCGTGCTCGGCTACGGCGGACACCTGTATTTCGCCGGCGCGCTCTCGATCGGAACGCTGTTCGCGTTCATGCTCTACGTCAACAACTTCTTCGACCCGGTGCAGCAGCTGTCCCAGCTGTACAACACGTTCCTCTCCGCGACCGCGGCGCTGGACAAGATCATCGACGTGCTCGACGAGGCCCCGGAGGTCGCCGA
>DASXJG010000051.1:0-4768 GCA_036497525.1 Gaiellaceae bacterium | reverse complement strand
GACGACCCCGATCCCGCCCGGCGTCAGAGGCAGCGAGCTGATGACGCGGCCGATCGCCCAGGCGAGGAACGACTCGCTCCACGACAGGCTCGCGTAAGAGATGCCGACCGCCCTCAGCGAGAACTCGAACACGAGGAAGGCGGTCAGCTGGTTGGCGAGCGTCGCCGCCGTCAGCGCGGGCCACTGGCGGCGAAACAGGACGACCCGCTCCTGCCGAAACCGTACGAGCGACTCGCCATTCCATTCCGGCGGCTCACGCCGGAGCCGTCCGGCGAACCACGTCGCGGCGCGCGCGGCGAGGTCGCCGAGCCGGCGTGCAAACCCGGGGCTCCGCAGCGCCAGGACCGCGAGGCCCACGAGCAACGCGCCCGCAGCGCCGCTGGCAGCGGCGATCGCAGCTGTCGAGGGCGAGAGGTCGCCGGTGGCGAACACGAGCAAGGCGCCGACGAGCGGGTAGACGAAGATCGTCGCCTGGCTCCAGATGCCGGTCAGCGCCACCGCAAACGCCGCCTGCCCCCGGCTCACGCGCAGTCTCCGCAGGAATCCGAAGGAGATCGCCATCCCGAGGGGAGCGCCGCCCGGAAGCACGAGTGTGAGCGCCGTCGACGCCTGGGTGAAGCCGAGCGCATTGAAGAACGACAGCTGCGGGAGTACCGCCAGCCACGGCAGCGCCCCGGTCAGCAGGTCGAGCAGCGCCGCCGCGGCGAGCGCCACAGTCCATCCGGTGGAGATGTGGCCGAGTCGGTGCGCGACACTGCCGTAGCTCGCGATGCGCGGCACGACGAGTGCGAAGACGAGGACGGCGAGCGCGACGCCGAGCGCGCTCCGGAGGAGAGCCCGGCGGGGGCGACGCATGCGCGCAGTCTAGGAGGGCTTGGCGGGACGGTGCTCGTCGCAGGGGTGCGATGGATGTCGCGAGGCAAGGACGCAGGGAGCGTTCGTAGCCGCAGGCTACGGGCGCGACCGAGGACGCAGCACCCGGCGTAGCCGGCCGACGAGCGAAGCGAGGAGTCGCGGCGTCCAGCGCGGCCCTGCGGCACAGCCACTGTTTCGCCAAGCCCTCCTGTGAGGGCGGGGGAACGCGTCCGCGTCCCCCCGCCCTTCGGGTCGTCCTACGGGCCCGAGACGGCGCAGCCGTTGCCGGTCGCATCGAAGGCCTTGTTGCTCCAGGTCGGCTGAACCGCGAACTGGTGTCCGCCCAGCGTGATGTTCTGCATGTCGATCCAGGCGCACTTGTCAGCGTTCTCGTACGTCGTGTCGTCGTTCCAGCCGTCCTGAATCGACGTGAAGTTGTCGGGGTCGGTGACGGCTTCGGAATACTCGTGACCGGTCACGATCGACCAGCCATCGAAGATGCCGTTGCCGAACGCGTCGCTCGTCGCGTTCACGCTGTGCATCCCGCAGCCTCCGGTCCCGCTGGTGGGCCAGTTCTCGTTCACCCAGGGGATGAACGCGTACTGGATCCGCTCCGGGTTGCCGAGCCCGTCGACGCTCGTTGTCTGCGTGTGGTAGGCGCAGTAGACCGCCCCCTCGCCCGTCCCGACCTTGGCCGGCGGGGTGAGGACGATGTACGTGGCGTCGCGGTTCCAGCCGAAGTGCTGCGCGGCCCGGACCGCCTCGCTCGCGATGGGATCGTCGACGAGGTTCTGCGCAAGGCCGAGCGTGACGATGTCGTCCGGCACCGGCGCGGGGTCGGTCCAGACTCCCTTCAGCTGGCCCTTCGGGTTCGTGACGAACCCGCCGCCGCCTGCACAGCTCGTCGACCCGGGAAGGGCGTACGCGCAGTACTGCGTCTGGACGTTCGCCCACGCGCTGCCGCCGACGTTCTGGAAGAACGACTGGAGGTAGGTCTGGAGCGTCTTGCTCGAGTACATGACGCCGTTCGTGTCCGGGGTGGTGAATCCGCTCTTCCACTGCGGGCCCCACCAGACGAGGTAGACGGCGGGCTTCTGCTCGACGCCGATCGCGCCCGGTCCGACGTTGCCGCCGTGGTAGATCAGGTCGTTCTGCAGCTGGTCCGTCGAGCTGGCGCCGGAGCTTTGCCCGGCCGCCCAGAAGAAATGCTTCGCGTTCGTCAGAGGCGCACTGCCGGCCGAGGCCGTGGCTCCGACCACCGCGAAGAGGGCCCCCGCCAGCACGAGGCCCAAAAGCAGGCGAATCTTCAAGGATCTCCCCCTTGGTTGGTGGATCCTTGCCTTTTCCCGCGCTTCCTCCGATCGAAACGGCTAGCCTCAGCCGGCGATGAGAGTCCTGGTCACCGGCGGAGCGGGGTTCATCGGCGCCCACGTCGCCCGTCGCTTGCTCGAGGCCGGCCACGACGTCGTCGTCCTCGACGACCTCAGCGGCGGCTACGAGGCGAACGTGCCGGCGGGAGCCGACTTCGTCGTCGGCTCGGTCGTCGACCCCGAGCTCGTCGACGACCTGTTCCGCACGCACGGGTTCTCCCACGTCTTCCATCTCGCCGCCTATGCGGCCGAGGGGCTCTCGCACTTCATCCGCCGCTTCAACTACGAGAACAACGTCCTAGGCTCGGTCAACGTGCTCAACGCCGCCGTGCGCGCCGAGACCGTCGAGCGCTTCGTCTTCGCCAGCTCGATCGCCGTCTACGGCCCGGCACAGACGCCGATGCGGGAGGACGTCGTCCCCGAGCCGGAGGACCCGTACGGGATCGCGAAGTACTCGGTCGAGCTCGACCTCGCCGCCGCGCAGCGGATGTTCGGCCTCGACTACACGGTCTTCCGGCCGCACAACGTCTACGGCGAGCTGCAGAACCTCGCCGATCCGTACCGCAACGTGATCGGGATCTTCATGAATCAGCTGCTGAGCGGCAGGCCGATGACGATCTTCGGCGACGGCCTGCAGACGCGGGCGTTCACGCACATCGACGACGTCGCGCCCGTGATCGCGCGCTCGATCGACGTCCCGGAAGCGGCCAACGAGGTGTTCAACGTCGGCGCCGACACTCCCTACACGGTGCTCGACCTCGCCCGCGAAGTCGCGCGCGCCCTCGACGTCGCCGAGCCCGAGATCGAGTTCCTGCCGGCGCGCAAAGAGGTCGTCCATGCGTTCTCCGACCACGAGAAGCTGCATCGCGTCTTCGGCGGCGAGCCGGCGGTGCCGCTCGGGGAGGGTCTGCGCCGGATGGCGACCTGGGCGCTGGAGACCGGCGTCCGCGATCCGATCCGCTTCGAGAGCGTCGAGGTCTTGAGGAACCTGCCGCCGTCCTGGGCGGAGGGCCTGACGCAGACCGCGTAGTGCCCGACGTCTCGGTCTCGCTCGTCAACACGAACTCACGGGACCTGCTGCTCGCGTGCCTCGAGTCGTTGCAGGGCTCGGGCGCGGAGGTCGTCGTGCTCGACAATGCATCGGAGGACGGCTCCGCGGCGGCGGTTCGCGAGCGGTTCCCGGATGTGCGGGTGATCGAGCAGCGGCACCGGGCGGGCTTCGGCGCGAACCACAACACCGTCATCCGCGCCACGACCGGCCGCTACGTCTTCGTCCTCAACGAGGACACGACGAGCGAGGACTGGGGCTTCGACCGGATGGTCGCGCACCTCGACGCGAATCCAACGGTGGCCGCGCTCGCGCCGCGGCTCGTCTATCCGGACGGGCGGCCGCAGTCCTCGGCGTGGCGGTTTCCCAGCCCGGCCGCCGCCGGCCTCGGCCTCCTCACCCTCGGTCGAGCCGGCATCGTCCAGTCCGGCGGCAGCGAGACGCGGGATGTCGACTGGGCGATGGCCGCCGCTCTCCTCATCCGGCGCGAGGCGCTCGACGAGGTCGGCGTCTTCGACGAGGGCTTCTTCATCTACTCGGAGGAGACCGACCTCTCCCGGCGCCTTCGCGACGCCGGCTGGCGGACGCAGTACTTCCCGTCCGTCACGGTCGTGCACCACGAGTCGCAGTTCAGCGCCGGGATTCCCGAGCGGCGGATCAACGAGATGTGGCGCGGCCGCCACCGCTACTGGTCGAAGCACCACTCGGCGGCCGGCGCACGAGTCGCGGCCGGCTTCACGGGCGCGCAATACGGGCTCAGAGCGCTGCTCCGCCGCGGCGACAGCGACTTCGCAGCCCGGATGCGCCTGCATGCCCGCGACGCGATCGGGGTGCGCGGCCCCGGCCTGCAGGAGCTTGCCGACGACTGGAATCGCGCCCACGACGGCTCGGCCGCTTAGCAGCCTCTCACCTCGGACGGCAAACTTAGAGCGGAAATGCTCGTTCTCGTAGTCGACGATGACCGCGCGGTGCGCGAGGCACTCGAGCGCGCCCTCCAGCTCCACGGCTACGAGGTCGCTCTCGCGTCGGACGGCGATAGCGCTCTGTCGGCCGTCGACACGCGCACGCCGGACGCCCTCGTGCTCGACGTGATGATGCCCGGGCTCGACGGCCTCGACGTGACACGGAGGCTGCGCCGCCAGGGGAACCGCGTCCCGATCCTCCTGCTCACCGCGCGCGATGCCGTGGGCGACCGGGTGGACGGTCTCGACGCCGGCGCCGACGACTACCTGCCGAAGCCCTACGACCTCGAGGAGCTGCTCGCGCGGCTCCGCGCGCTCTTGCGGCGCTCGAAGCCCGAGGAGCCGGGGGCGGTGCTCCGCTTCGCCGACCTGACGCTCGATCTCGGCTCGATGGACGCCCGCCGCGAAGGTCGTCGCTTCGAGTTGACGACGACCGAGGCCCACCTGCTCGAGCTGTTCATGCGCAACCCGCGGCAGGTGCTGCCGCGCTCGCTCATCTACGAGCGCGTCTGGGGCTACGACTTCAGCCACTC
>DASXJG010000050.1:0-8910 GCA_036497525.1 Gaiellaceae bacterium | reverse complement strand
AGTTAGTAGCCCGACCTGGAGGGGACTGCCTCCAGTGAGACAGGCCGCAACCAAGCTCAGCTCCGTCGACAGCCTCGACGATCACGTCGGGCTGCGCAGCGTTGCCTTCGGCGCCGGGCCGGCCGGATCCGATCTGGCGGTCACGGGCCTCGCGGTGCTCGGCGCGGCGGCGGCCGCGACGATCACCCTCACGGGCGGAGTGGCGCCGCAGCCGACGCTGGCCGCAGCAGTCCTCGTCGCGAACATCGTCATCCTGGCCGTGGCCGGGCTGCTCTGGCGCCACGGCCGTCCCTCGAGCGCCCTCGGGACGCTCCTGCTCGCGCAGGCCTTGCTCATCGGTCTCAGCTCGCTCGCAGGCTCACCGACCCCCGGCGTCTATCTCGTCGGCATCTTCGCCGGCTGGGTTGCCGCGGTCGGCACTACCTGGCTGGTGGTGGCGTTCCCCGGCGTGCGCCCGAGAGGCGCCGCCTGGACGGTGCTCGGGCTCGCGGGTGCGACGATCGTGCTCGGCGAGCTGCCGGTGCTCTTCACCTCGTCCGCTGTCCACAGTCTCCCGGCGGTGGGCAGTTGCGTCGCGAACTGCCCGGCCAACGCCGCACTCATCGTCGACGCGCCCGGCGTTGCCAACGCGTTCCGGCACGTGGAGGCCGTTCTGCAGGCGCTCTGGGGCGCCGCCCTCCTCGTGTACATGGCTCTTCAGTTCATGCGCTCGGGCAACCCCCGGCGGCGCGTGCTCGCGCCCCTGTACCTGGCGATCGCGCCGTTCGTCGTCCTCTTCGCCGTCAACGGATTCGTCTCGGAGGTCGCGGATTACCGGAACATGGGGCTCAGCACCGCGCTCGCGAGCGCGCGCATCGCGGCCCCCCTCGGCTTCATCGCCGCCCTCCTCTTTGCCGGCGCGTATGCCGGCGCGGCGCTCGCCTACATGACCCGCCACCTCGTCGGCCAGCCGTCGCTCGCCACGGTCGAGCAACTGGTGCGGCGCGTGCTCGACGACGCGCAGGCCCGGCTCGCCTTCTGGTCGCCGCGCTACGGGAGGTTCGTCGATCGGCACGGCAGGCCGGTTCCGCTCGATCCGTCCGGCAAGGGACGTTCCTGGCGGTCCTTCCCCGACGGCGGCGAGCCGGTTCTGGCCATCGTCCACGACAGCGTGCTGGGCGAGGACACGGAGCTCGTCGAGGCAGTGGGCGCCGCAGCGATGCTCGCGGTCGAGAACCGCCGTCTCCACCAGCATCTCGTCGACTCGGTGCAGGCGCTGCGCGCATCGCAGCAGCGGCTCGTCACCGCGTCGTCGTCCGAGCGAAGGAAGATCGAGCGCGACCTGCACGACGGCTTGCAGCAGACGCTCGTCGCGCTCCGGATCCATCTCGAGCTGGCGCACGGCCTCGCCGAGGAAGGGAGTGGGCTCAGCCGCCGGCTGGCCTCCCTGAGCGCCGGCTTCGACGACGCGCTGGAGGAGCTGCGGGCGCTTGCCCACGGCATCTATCCGCCGCTCCTCTCCGAGGAAGGGCTGGCCGCTGCGCTGCGCGAGGCCGCACGGCGCTCGACGGTGCCGCTCTCGATCGGCGTGGAAGACGTCGGCCGCCTCTCCGAGGAGTGCGAGACGGCCGTCTACTACTGCTGCCTCGAGGCGCTCCAGAACGTCGCGAAGCACGCAGGGGAGGAGGCGGTCGCCGAGCTGCGGCTATGGAAGGACGGCCGCGCCGTCTGCTTCGCGGTCGTCGACGACGGCGTCGGCTTCGTCCCGAATCCCAGGCGAGGCGACGTCGGCCTGACGAACATGGCCGATCGCATCGGCGCCGTGGGCGGCTCGCTGGTCATCCGGTCGGAGCCCGGGGAGGGGGCGACGGTCGAGGGTCGCGTCACCGGTCACGCCCCGGAGCCGGTCAAGAACCACCTCCTCCGGGTTTGAGCCGCATGGAGCACGAGCGCGTGTACCGCGTGGTGGTCGCGGAGGACTCGTTCCTCATCCGGGAAGGACTGCGGAGCGCGCTCGAGCAGGACTCGGATGAGGTCGAGGTCGCCGAGTACTGCCCCGACCTGGTGTCGCTCCTACGAGCCGTCGACGAGCACCGGCCCGACGTCGTGATCACGGACATCCGCATGCCTCCGACCAACACCGACGAGGGGATCCGGGCGGCCACGGCGCTGCGCGAGAACCATCCCGGCGTCGGCGTCGTGGTGATCAGCCAGTACGTCAGCCCTCACTACGCGCTGCGGCTCTTCGAGGAGGGATCCGCGGGGCGCGCCTACGTACTGAAGGAGCACGTGGGCCACCGGATCCAGCTGATGGAGGCGATCCGGGCGGTCGCATCGGGCGACTCCGTCGTCGACCCGAAGGTCGTCGACGTGCTCGTCCAGGCCCGCATGCGCGCGAAGAACTCACAGCTCGCCGAGCTGACGCCGCGCGAGCGCGACGTGCTCGCCGGGGTCGCGGCCGGCAAGTCGAACGCAGCGGTCGCGAGCTCGCTCTACCTGACGAAGCGGGCCGTCGAGAAGAACATCAACTCGATCTTCGCCAAGCTCGGGCTCAGGGACGACCAGTCGGTGAGCAGGCGCGTCCAGGCGGCCCTGCTCTATCTCGCCGAGACCGACCTCGAAGTCCCCGCGCCCGATCTGTAAAGCACACTTGACGCCCGCGGAGGTGCGTCCTTCCTGGTGGCAGGAAGCCGGGAATGTTTCCATCCTGTGTATGCGGGCTCAACTCTCGGAGCCGCGGCTTCCGGCAGTGCCCGACTTCATCGAGCCGGTGGAGGCCTGGCGGGTATGGCGTGTGTGCATGCACGACTTCCGGATCGTGCTCCAGAGCCTCAATGCCGACACGGTCTGGGAGCCCGGCGTCCCGCTGTCCGCCGTCTGCGCGACGCGAAAGCGGTCGCGCCTGCGCCCCTGGCGAGTCGAGGGCACCGGTCACGGATCTCCGGAGTTCGACTGCACCTGCGGGATCTACGGCGTCCGCTCGCCCGGCGTGGCCCGCTGGTACCTCGAGCGGCGGGCCCTCTTCTACGGCGCCGAGCGCGTCGTCGGCCGCGTGGCCCTCTGGGGAGACGTGGTCGAGAGCGAGTCCGGCTGGCGTGCGGAACGCGCGTACCCACTCGAGCTCTTCGTCCCCGCGGCGACGACGCTGCGGGGAGGCCTCCGGCACTGCGCCTACGTGGACGAGATCGTGCTCGCGCTGTCGGCCTATCGCGTCCCGGTCGAAGTGCTCGCCATCGGCGACGTCGCTGTCGCCTAGTCGATGTCGTAGGACTGTCCCGGGCGGAGGACCCGGACGTCGACGGCGGGCGCCACGGTGGCGGCGATGTCGGCGAACTCCTTCGCCGGCGCCTCGTTTCCGGAAGAGGGCCTCCACGGCGCGTACGTCCCCCAGTGAATCGGGATCGCCGCGTGCGGCTGGATCAGCTCGAGTGCCTCGGCGGCGCTCCACGGGCTGAGATGGCCGGGCGGGAGACGCGGTCCCCAGCCCGCGACGGGCAGAAGCGCGACGTCGATCCTTCCGAGCTCGCGCATCCCTTCGAAGAGGTCGGTGTCCCCGGCGAAGTAGACGTTGCGGGTGCCCGCGATCACGTAGCCGAGAGCCTTCGTCCGGCCGGCGCCATAGCGCCACGGGGATTCGTGCTCGGCGTAGGTCGCCCGGACGCGCAGCGCGCCGAGCTCGAGCTCGTCCCCCGCCGCGACCTCGCGGACGTCGCGGAAGCCGCGGCGCCGCACGAGATCGCCCGCGCCCGCCGGGACGACCACGGTCGCCGACAGGTCGAGCCGGCCGAGGGAGGGAAGGTCGAGGTGGTCGTGGTGGGTGTGTGAGATGAGAATCGCCCCGAGGTCCGCGAGCGCGGCCCGATCGACGCGTCCCCTGCGCCGCAGGTGGAAGATCCGTCCGCGCAGCACGGGATCGGTGACTACGAGCTGCCCGTCGAGCCTGATTGCCGCGCAGCTGTGCCCGAGCCATGTGACGCTCTTCAGCGCGAGCTTTCTCGGCGGAGCGAGTCGACCGCGTCCTTCGACATCGAGAGCGTGACGCGGTCGGTCTCGATGCTCTCGACGGCGTCGACCGGGATCGCCAGCGGCCGCGTTCCGAAGTGGTGGCCCGTCTGCAGCACGACGTGCGTCACCTGCTCGCCCGCGAGAAGGAGCCCGTCGACGTGACCGACGTCGTGGCCGTCGGCGGATGCAACCGGGCTGGTGCGGCGCAGCTCTGCCGAGCCGGTCGGGATGCGGTCGTATGTGACGCCGTAGCTCTCCTCGAGGTCGCCCGAGTAGGGGGTGAGCTCGCCTCCCAGGGTCGGGACGACGATGGTCTCCTCGACGCCGACGTCGGAGCCCTCGTCCTCGCGCGGAAACCCGTAGATCCCGGCGTAGACGAAGGACCGGATCGACTCGCAGGCGAGGACTTCGGCCTTCGTGCACGCGAGGACCACGGTGAGGTCGCGCGTGTGGATCTGCGCGAGCAGGTGCGCGGGGACGAGCCGAGCGCGGCCCTCCGGCTCCTCGACGACGAGATGCGTCAGCCCCCGCTGCTTCGGCTCGACGACGACGTCGGCAAGCTTCCCGACGACGCCGTCGCTGCACTGCACCGGGCGGCCGAGCTGGAGCGGCGTCGTCTCCGGATCGCGTTCGCTCAGTCCGGGCACGGGAACGAGCGGCGGGTCGAGGGGGCGCTTTCGTCGATGAACCCGAGCTCGATCGCGCGCGAGATCGCGGCGCTTCGGCTCGTGACGCCGAACTTGCGGTACACGGCGATGGCCTGCGTCTTCACGGTGTTGCGGGAGACGTACAGGCGCTCGCCGATCTCGCGGAAGGAGAGGTGAGTGGCGAGCAGCGGCAGCAGGCGGCTCTCCGCCGGGGTCAGGCTGCACGCCCAGCGTCCCGCCGGGCCGGCGAGCGTATGCGTGCGCTGGTCGAGCTCGGCGCTGCGCTCCACCAGCAACCCGAGCCTCGGACGCACGCGGAAGATGTCGGCGACGCGCCGCAGAAGCGCCCGGGCTCCCTCGGCGTCGGCGAGCGTCACCCGGACGTGGGCCAGCTCGAGCAGGGCGAGCGCGGCGAGCCAGGGAACCGCGGGCGTGGCGTAGTCGAGGAGGTGCTCGGCTCGCTCCAGCGCGGCTGTCGCCTCGGCGTTGTCGTCGCGGCGGGCCGCGCTCCGCGCTGCGACCGCCTCGACGAGCAGCGCCACGACCGACCTGGCCGGCGGATCGGCGGCTGCGGCCGCAGCCGCCTCGGCCGCGAATGCGTCCGCGTCGAGATGGGCGTCGCCGGCGATGACGAGCAGCGCGAGGCAGCAGAGGCCGACGACACGCAGCTCGCTCGCGTCCGCCGCGGCCGCGAGCTCGACCGCCTCGACGAGGGCGCGCTCGGCCCTGGCGGCATCTCCCGCCAGCAGGAGCGCGACGCCGTGCGCGAGCATGGCGGCCGGCCGCCACGAGGCGCCCGGAGGCAGGGCTCCGCAGGCGGCGGTCGTGTCGTCGAGCATCTGGTCGGCCCCGTCGCGGCAGCGCAGCGCCTGCAGAACGTGGAGGCGCGCGTCGGCGCCGGGGAGGCCGCGCAGCGTCGCGTCGCCCCAGTGCTGGGCGTCGGGTGCCCGACCCCGGACGGCGTGCAGCCACGAGGCGGCGAGACACAGATCGGGGTACGACTCCACTACGGGCTCGTCGTGAAGCAACAAGAGCGACGGCTCGAGCACGTCGAGCTGCCCGCGTCCGCAACTCGAGACGGCGAGAGCGGCGGCGAGCTCGGCGACGCGGTCGACGTCCGCTGCGGCGACCGCATGCTCCAACGCCTCCTCGGTCGATCCCAGCTCGGCCGCGCGGACGGCCGCGGCGCGGTGCAGCTCGCGGGCTTGCTCCGGCTCGGCCTGCTCGAGCTCGCCGAGGAGGACGTCCCGGACGATGCGCGGGTAGCGGTAACGCCGGTGGTGGTGGTCGATCGCCGCGACCACGCCGGCGCTCTCGAGCGCCTCGAGCAGCGCTTTCGCGTCCCGGCGTCCGAGGAGCGCGTCGCACGCCTCGGGGGTCAGCTCGTCGAGCACCGCGGCGCTCCTGGCGAAGCGCCTCTGTGCGCCTGTGAGAACGGAGAGGTGCTCGGTCTCGAGGTAGTCGGCGAGATAGCCGTCGTTGCCGTCGACCGTCTCGGGCGGCGTGCCGTTGCGAATCGAGAGGGCGGCGAGGAACAGTGCGGCGGGCCAGCCTTCGAGCCGTTCCGCCAGAGCCGTCGCCTCCGGCCGCGCCAGCGGAGCCCCGGCCCGGCGCAGAAGCGTCTCGGTCTCGCGCTTCGACAGTGCGAGCTCGTCGACGCCGATCTGGAGCAGGCGTCCCTCTGCCCTGAGGCGAGCCAGCGGCAGCTGCGGCAGGCGCCGTCCCGAGAGCACGACCGTCGTCCCGCCTGCGAGGCGGTCGAGCAGCCGCTCGAGCGTGCCGAGCGCAGCGCGCGATTGCAGGACGTGGATGTCGTCGAGGAGGACGAGGAGGTTGGGCTCCTCGGCCATCTCCCCGAGCAGCAGCTCGACGCCGCTTGCGTCGTCGTCCTCGGGCTCGAATGCGACGCCGAGCACGTCGCGCCCGTCGCGCTGAGCGCACTGCGCCAGGAGCGTGGTCTTGCCGTACCCGGCAGGAGCGACGATGACGGCCACCGAGGATGGCGGGGCGGTGCACACGCGGTGGATGAGCCCCGTCCGGACGACGGCATGGCGCGCCGCCGGAGGCACGTCGAGCTGCCTCGGACGCGCGAGGTCCGTGCGGATCAGCGCTTCCACGACCGCCACGACTTCAGCCTCCTCTTCCACCCGCCGGCGGCCAAGGGCGCGAGCCGGTCGCGGGGACGCAGGTGTGCACACCCGGGGCGGGACCTGCGCACCCCAAACGAGCTCCGGGCGCCCCGGTTCAGGGGCGCCCGTCACTCACGTGGTCAGGAGGCGGCGATGGTCCGCTGCTTGAGCTGTTCGAACTCTGCGTTGGTGATCGCGCCCTGGGTCCGGAGATCGTTCAACCGGACCAGCTCGTCCGCCGCCGAGGTGGGGGCGGGCCCGGTGCTGAAGCCGGGCTCGTAGCCGTACTCGGAGGCGGATTCCGGCCGAACGATCGTGTACGTCAGGGCGCCGATGAGCGGGAAGAAGATGATGAAGACGGCCCAGCCCGCCTTCGCCCAGCCGCCGTGGTCCCTCCGGCGGAAGTTGTCCATCAGCAGGATCACGACCCACATGAAGAACATGAGCCACGCGAAGAACACGATGATCGTCCAGATCCCGTCCCAGAACGTGTACGTAGCCAGCAACTTCAGCTCCTTTCGTCAGTGCGCGCGCGACGCTATCACGGTCACCTGTTCGGCTCTCACCCGCGTGAGGTGGTGGCGCCCATGCTTTGCCGGGCCGTGAGGCAGGACTAGCGTCGGCTGACGCCCACCTACGACGGAAGAGCCCACATGCGCGCCGCGAAGCCCGGGCCCGAGGAGCAGCAGGTTCCCGATCCGCCGGCGACCTCCCCGCCCGCGTTCGGTCCGATGGAGCAGCTCAAGGAGCTCGGAGAGCTCCGCGAGCAGGGGATCCTGACCGAAGAAGAGTTCACCGCCGAGAAGAAGAAGCTCCTGAGCTAGGAGGGCTTCGGGCGCAGGCGGAAGGCCGTCACGATCTGGACGGTTCCGTGCGCGAGCGCCGAGGCGCCGACCCACACCACGAGCAGGAACGCCTTGTGCCCGAAGTCGCCGGCCGCCCAGAAGGCGAGCAGGATCTGGACGACGCCCGAGACCAGGGTCACCCACCAGAGCTCCGCGGGCCGCGCGAGCAGTGCGAGCACGACGTCGAAGATCCCGCGCAGGAAGAGGAAGAAGGCGAAGATGGTCGCCAGCGCCTCGAACGTGTTCTGCGGGTGCGCGTAGGCGAGCCCGCCGATGATCGCGAACGCGATCGCGAGCCCGAGGTGCGTGACACGCAACCAGCCGCGTGCGCCGAAGGCCGAGAACACTTCCAGCAGCGCCGCGGCGATGCAGACCGTCCCGATCAGGATCGAGAGGGCAGACACGGTCGTGTAATCGAAGCGGAAGACGATCAGGGCGAAGATCACCCAGAGCGAGCCGGTGACGAGGAGGAGCCACCAGAGGGGCTCCCCGCTCTGCTCGCCTCCGGCGGACGTCGAGCTGGCGACCCCTTCCATGTTCAGGCCCTCAGGTGAGGGCGGTCTTCGCCCGTTCGAACTCGTCGTCGCTGATCGCACCGGATTCGTGCAACTCGGTCAGGCGCGTGATCTCGTCGGTCGGCGGGCTCGACCCGCCTGCCGGGGGCGTCGCGCCGGCGGTCGGGAACTCGCGCAGCGTCTGCCGCCTGAGCGCGACGACGCCGAGCGCAAGCAGCCCGCCGAGCAGCAGGATCCCCCACCAGACGCGAAGCGCGTGGGTGCCACCCCAGAGGACGAGGAGGAGGTAGACGAAGCCGAGGACTCCCCAGACGATGCCCTGATGCTCGTTCAGGACCGGCGCGAGCTCGCGCCGCGCCCGGGTTGCAAGCGAGGTCGGCCCGGCGAGCACGGCTCCGAGCGCCGCGACCAGGCCGTAGAGGAGGGCGGCGGCGCCGATCTGCCCGAGGATCGAGGTTCCGATCAGCCACAGGCGGTGTGTCGCCGGCTCGTAGCCCGGGCTGGCGAGTGAGTCGGTGATGTAGTTGCCGAGCAGGTGCCGGAGGACGAGGACGAGTAGTCCCACGAGCGCGAAGCCGACGCCGGCGTTGCGCAACGTCGCTCGCCTCGCGCCGCGCGCGAGGTAGATGGCGAGCCCGTACAGGAACAGCACGGCCACGAGCAGCCAGACGCTCAGAACGTGAACGGCCTGGACCCCTGCCTGCGCCGCCGAGAGCTGGTTGGACTTCAACAGCGTGATCGTGCCGGCCTTGTTCGGCAGCTTCGCGATCGCGTCCGACGACAGGCCGAG
>DASXJG010000049.1:0-9611 GCA_036497525.1 Gaiellaceae bacterium | reverse complement strand
GGCGGCGTTCCCCGCGACGCTGGTCGCCGCGGCCGTGCTCCTCGTGGCGCTCGGCCGTCGGGACCTCACTTTCGACTACGTCGCGCAGCACACGAGCCACAAGCTCCCGCTCGGCTACGCCCTGTCGGCCTTCTGGGGAGGGCAGGAGGGATCGCTGCTGCTCTGGCTGCTCGTCCTCACCGGCTACGCGGGCCTGGCGGTCTGGCTCAACCGTCGCTCGCGGGAGCTGATGGCGTGGGTCGTGCCGGTGTTCGGGCTGATCGCCGTCTTCTTCGCCTTCATGCTCTGCTTCGTCTCGAGCCCGTTCAACGTGCAGCCTGCGCCCGCCGACGGGGCGGGGATGGTGCCGAGCCTCCAGAACCCGTACATGCTCGCGCACCCGCCGCTGCTCTACCTCGGCTATGTCGGCCTCAGCGTCCCGTTTGCCTTCGCGATGGGCGCGCTTCTCTCCGGCCGCACGGACGAGCGCTGGATCGTCGCGACGCGCCGCTGGACGCTCGCGGCCTGGACCTTCCTCGGCGTGGGCCAGCTGATCGGCGCGCACTGGGCCTACGTCGAGATCGGCTGGGGCGGCTACTACGCGTGGGATCCCGTCGAGAACGCGGCGCTCATGCCATGGCTCGCGGCAACCGCGTTCCTCCACTCGGTGATGATCCAGGAGAAGCGCGGGATGCTGAAGATCTGGAACATGATCCTCGTCGCGCTGGCGTTCAACCTGTCGCTGTTCGGCACCTTCCTCACGCGTTCGGGGGTGATCGACTCGATCCACTCGTTCTCGCAGAGCCCGATCGGCGGCTGGTTCCTCGGCTTTCTCGGCTTCATGGTCGTCTTCTCGATCGCGCTCATCTACTGGCGGCTGCCGCTGCTGCGGACGAAGACGAAGCTCGAGTCGCTCATCTCGCGGGAGGCGACCTTCCTTTACAACAACCTGCTGCTGGTCGCGCTCTGCCTGACGATCCTCTGGGGCGTGCTCTACCCGGTGCTCTCCGAGGCGGTGCGCGGTGAGACGCGCTCGGTCTCGAAGCCGTACTACGACTTCTTCCTGCACACGTTCGGGCTGCCGCTGCTGCTGTTGATGGGGATCGGACCGCTCGTCGCCTGGCGGCGTGCGTCGCTGCGGTCGCTGGAGAAGACGTTCGTCATCCCGTTCGCGGCAGCAGTCGTAACCGGCGTCGTGCTGCTCGCGCTCGGCTTCGGCAGCTCGTGGCCAGGCCTGCTCACGTACACATTCTCGGCCTTCGTTGCCGCGTCGATCGTGCTCGAGTTCGTCCGGGGCCGCGCGGCGACGGGCTCCGTTTTCCGGCTGATCGCCCGCAACCGGCGGCGCTACGGCGGCTACATCGTTCACGCCGCGATCGTCCTCCTCGCGATCGGCATCGCGGGCTCGAGCGCGTACCAGACAGTGCACGAACGCGTGCTGCGGCCCGGTCAGTCGATCGAAGCTGCGGGTTACGCGCTGACGTACGTCACGAGCACCGGCGTGCACGGCCCGAACTACAGAGGCTTCCGCGCCGTCGTCGCAGCTTCTGGCCATGGTCAGCACTTCACGCTCCACCCCGGGGTGAACGACTACGCCATCGAGGGTCCGGCGAACGAGGCGTCGATCTACCACGACCCGCGCTCGCTGGGCGACGTCTTCACCACGGCGCAGCTCCTGCCGAAGGGCAACGGCAAGATCGACCTGAAGGTCGAGGTCAAGCCGCTGATCAATCTGATCTGGATCGCCGGGTTCGTCTTCGTGGCGGGAGCGCTGATCGCGATGTGGCCGGACGCAGTCGAACAGCGGCGACTCGCCGCGCGATACGCCGCCGGCGCGGCTCCTGCGGGGATCTAGCCGTGGAGTGGGCGCTGGCCCTGGCGGCTGTGCTGGCGGTCGTCGCCGTCGTCTTCGTGGCGCGGCCGTTCCTCCGCGATCCGGCTCCCGCGAGCGACCGGCTCGACGAGCTCGCACCCGAGGCGCGCCGGCGGCTCGCGCTCGCGGAGGCCCGGGACCGCGCTCTTGCGGCGCTGAAGGAGCTCGAGTTCGACCATCGCACCGGCAAGGTCTCGGACGACGACTACCGTGCGCAGGTGGGGCCGCTCCGTAGGCGGGCTGCGGAGGCGTTACGGGCTCTGGAGCGTGGGGAAGAAGGCTCGCATGAGCGCATCCCCGATCCCGGGCAACGCGTGTCGTAGCTGCGGCGAGGAGCTCGCGCCGAGCGCGCGCTTCTGTCCCAACTGCGGCACTTCGGTGGCAGAGCCGGCGCCGCCGCTCGAGACCGTGCCGGGCCCGGTGGTGCACGGCCGCGTCGAGGCGCGCTGGCTCGGGATGCCCGCCCGTTTCGCACTTCTCTGCCTCGGCTTCGCGGGGTTCGGCGCGGCGATCGGGCTGTTCGCCACGGGCAGCTGGGCTTGGGGCTTCGTCGCGCTGTTCATCGCGGCGATCCTGCTCGCCGGGCTCTGGGAGGCGACGCGCCGCGCCGGCGAAAGCGACCCCTGGACAGAGCGGTCGTCCCGCATCGCGTCCAACGGCCGCGCGCACGCGGCCACCGCCGCGGAGGTCTGGCGGACGAGGCTCGACGCGAGCGTCAGCCGCTGGCGAACTCGGAGCCGCCTCGACCAGATCGAGATCGACCGCGGTCCTGCGCTCCAGCGCCTCGGCGAGGCGGTCTGGCGAGACGACTCGGATGCCGAGCAGGAGGCGCGGCAGCGACTCGTGGAGCTCGAGGAGGAGCGGCAGCGCGCCGAGGACGAGCTCGCGGAACGCCTCGCCGGCGCGGAGGAGAGGATTCGCCGCGCCCGTCTCCCGGTACAGGACACGCAGATGGTTACGCCAAACGAGCCAAGTGCTCCGTATCCGCCGCCGGACGAGGGCAACCCGCCCGAGCCGGCGCAGGTACCGGAGCCGTATCCGCCGCCCGACGAGGGGACGCCGCCGGTTCCCGCGCCCGACCCCGGTCAGACCGAGAGCGAGTAGCCGCAACCGCGCGGGTACGCTCCGCCGCCATGGTCGGCGTTCACCATGCGGTGGCGTTCGCGGTCATCGCCGGAACGTTCGCCGCGGCGGCGGTCGGCGGGTGGACGTACTACCGCCACGCCGAGCCGCGCGGCCTGCTCACGCACATGCTGGCGCTTGCCCAGACCCTCGTCATCGCGCAGGTCGGCCTCGGGCTCCTGCTGCTGTCGAGCCACCACCGGGCGCCCGACCACCTCCACTACCTGTACGGGTCGCTGTCGCTGCTCGCAGTGCTCGCGCCGTGGCTCTACGCGCCTGCCGACCGGCGCGGCCGCCTCGCCTGGTTCACCGGCGCTACCTTGGTTGCAGGAGCGCTCGCGGTGCGGGCGTACTTGACCGGCATATGAGCAGCCGCTTCCCGCGCATCAACGCGACCCTGCGGGGTTTCCTCATCCTCGCGGCGATCGCCGGCCTGATCGTCGTCTTCCAGCTCGAGCAGACGCTCGCGGCGTTGCTGATCATCGCGCGAATCGCGTTCCTGCTCGCGATCGCGTACTTCATCTTCCTCGTCTGGCGGGAGCGCCGCGAAGGCATCTCGATGTGGTCGCCGCGTGCGCGGATCGTCTTCTACGGTGCGGCCCTCCTTGCGGTCGCGGACGTCGGCGTCTACTGGTACGGCGGGGCGGTCGGCTACGAGGTGCTCGCGTTCGTGGCCGTCCTCGCGCTGTGCGGACTGGCGATGTTCCGCACCTGGCGCGATCAGCACACCTACGTCTAGCTCTTCGCGACCGCGGGTCGGGGCTATCGCCCGAGCCGAGTGCGTCGGCGGATGCCGAGCCGCTTCTGGACGGCCCGATCTTCCTCGCCGTCCTTTTTCGCCGCCCAGATGAATGCCCAAACGACGACCGCGAGCGTGAACACGCTGGCGGCGGCAATCACTATCCCGAGGACGGTGCTCACGGCGACAGCTTAGGTTCCGCTGGGCGTCCCGAAACGAGGAACGCGAATCGCGCGAACGAGATTCGCCCGGCTGAGCCCGATGGCGTCTGAAGCGCTAGGTGCGCCGGCGCTCATGTTCTAGCCTCGTCTCATGTCGGTCAGCGCACACCGGAAGGTCGTGACGGTCCTGTTCTGCGACGTTGTGGGGTCGACGGCGCTGGGGGAGTCGGTGGATCCGGAGGCGTTGCAGGGGCTGTTGGCGCGCTACTTCGAGCGGATGAAGGGCATCGTTGAGTCGCATGGTGGCTCGGTGGAGAAGTTCATCGGGGACGCGGTGATGGCTGTGTTCGGTGTCCCGGTGGTGCATGAGGATGATGCGTTGCGGGCTTGTCGGGCGGCGGTGGAGATGCGGGATGCATTGCCGGAGCTGGGGGTCGAGGGCCGGATCGGCGTGAACACCGGGGAGGTGCTGACCGGCACCGAGGAGCGTTTGGCGACCGGCGACGCGGTCAATGTCGCGGCGAGGTTGGAGCAGGCGGCGGAGGCGGGGGAGGTGCTGCTCGGCTCGCAGACGCTGAGGCTCGTCGCGCCGGCGGTGGAGGCTGGCGAGGAGCGGCTGCTGGAGCTGAAAGGGAAGAGCGAGCCGGTCGCCGCTCACCCGCTGCTTGCTGTGCAGGAAGCCCCGGAGCGCTCGCACGCGTCCCGTTTCATCGGCCGCGAGCGGGAGCTTGCGAAGCTCGTGGATGCCTGGGAGCGGGCGCTGGCTGAGCCGGGTTGCCAGCTCGTGACGGTGGTCGGCGACGCCGGCGTGGGTAAGTCACGACTGGTTGCCGAGGCGCTTGATTCGCTCGACGCTCGCGTCGTGCGGGGCCGCTGTCTGCCCTACGGCGAGGGAATCACCTACTGGCCGGTGATCGAGGTGGTGAAGCAGCTCGCGGCGCTGCCGTCGGATCCGGCCGCCGCGGTCGCCGTCCGTTCTCTGCTCGGCGAGAGCGACCAGGGCACGAGCGCCGACCAGATCGCCTGGGCCTTTCGGAAGCTGCTCGTAGAGCAGGCGCCGCTCGTCGTCGTCCTCGACGACATCCAGTGGGGCGAGGAGACCTTCCTCGACTTGGTCGAAGCGGCCGCGCTGCTTACGGGCGACGCACCGATTCTGCTGCTTTGCATGGCGCGCCCGGAGCTGCTGGAGCGCCATCCCGCCTGGCCGGGCACGCTGCGTCTCGAGCCCCTGAGCGACGACGAAGCCGACGAGCTGATCCGCGAGCAGGTGGCGGGTGAGCTGCACGAGCGGATCGCGCACGCCGCGGGCGGCAATCCACTCTTCATCTCGGAGATGCTGGCGATGGCCCGCGAGCAAGAGGACGTCGAGGTACCGCCGACGCTGAAGGCGCTGCTCGCGGTCCGGCTCGACCAGCTGGACGAGCCCGAGCGGCGGGTGCTCGAGCGGGGCTCGATCGAGGGCGAGCTCTTCCACCGGGGCGGGGTGCAGGCTCTGGCGCCGGAGGAGCCGCAGGTGACGGCGCGGCTGACAGCGCTGGTCCGGCGGGAGCTCGTGCGACCCGACCGTGCTCAGCTGGCCGGCGACGACGGGTTCCGCTTCCGCCACCTCCTGATCCGCGACGCGGCCTACGCCTCGCTGCCAAAGAGCGTCCGGGCGGAGCTGCACGAGCGCTTCGCCGACTGGCTCGTCTCGCATACGGAGCTCGTCGAGCTGGACGAGATCGTCGGCTATCACCTCGAGCAGGCCGTTGGCTACCGTCGCGAGCTAGGGCAACCGGTCAAGGAGCTGGCCGAGCGCGCTGCGGTGCGACTAGCGGCGAGCGGCCGGCGAGCCCTTTGGCGTGAGGACAGGCGCGCCGCGCGGGCCCTGTTCGAGCGCGCGCTCGCGCTGACGCGGCCGCTGCGGCTCGACGTCCTGCTCGAGGTCGACCTCGCGGCGACCCTGTTCATCGAGGACACGCGGCGCGCGGCAGAAATCGTCGAGCGCGCCGCCGAGCGCGCGGCTGCCGAGAGTGACGCGACCGGCGAGGCGTTCGCCCGAGCGATGGCCGGCTACCACCGGTTCAATCTCAACGAATGCCCGCCCGACGAGCTCGAGACCTTGCTGCAGAAGGCGCTACCGCTGCTCGAGCGGGAGGCAAACCACGCCGCGCTCGTCTACGTGTGGGAGGTCTTCGCGATTGCTGTCGCAAACGCCCGCCAGCAATGGGCGGACTCGGCCCGGGCGAGCAGGCGGGCGTTGGAGCACGCGAGGCTCGCGGGCCAGCAACGGACGGGTCTCTTCTGGATCGAGCTTGCACTCGGTCTCGGGCCGACTCCGGCGGCCGAGGCGTTGGCGCAGCTCGATGAGCTGCTGCCCGCGACGCCCTGGCCGTTCTCACTCTTCACCCGGGCCTGGCTCCTGGCGATGCTCGACCGGTTTGACGAAGCCGTTCCGCTCGCCCGGGAGTCGAACGAGCGCTTGCGAGAGCTCGACGGCCGCCGGATCGGGGAGATTCGATTGGCCGAGATCGCGCGCATGGCGGGAGATCACCAAGCGGCGGCCGGTCACCTCCAGACCCTGTGCGCTTGGCTCGAGGAGCGAGAGCAATACGGTCTCCTCCGAACGTACGTGTGCCTTCTCGGCCGCGAGCTCTGCACCCTCGGTCGCTTCGACGAAGCTGAAGCTCTCGCCCGCCGCGGACGAGAGCTCGCCGCGGATGACGACATCGATTCCGGCCTCTGGCGACAGGTCCAGGCTCGCGTTCTCGCGCATCGTGGCGAGCACTCAGAGGCGGAACGTCTCGCCCGTGCGGCGGTGGCAAGGGTGGAGGAGAGCGACAACCTCCCGTGGCAAGGAGACGCGTGGTGCGAACTTGCCGAGGTGCTGGAGGCCGCCGGCCGCCGTGACGACGCGATCGACGCGTGGCGCGAGGCGCTCGACCGCTACGAGCGCAAGGGGATCATCCCACTCGCGCGCTGCGTCCGCGAAAGACTCGCAGCGGCTCAGCCGACGCAAGCCTGAGAACGCCTAACGCCGTTCCCGAACGCTTCCGCTTGTCCCAGTCCGTAGAGACAGCGATACATCCGCGCGGGCAGACTCCTAGGGCGGTAACTCTGGCCTGGGCCGGTGTTCCGGAATGACACCTGACCGCGCGGGGCATGTTGGTTCGTCCGGGTGTTGGTCATTCGTTGGTGCCCGAGCGTACGGTTGTGCCTGGAATGACCCTGCGTGACTCGTCTGTGAGGACTGCTGCCGCGCTGGCTGTGTGCGCCGCCGCTCTGCTTGTCGCCGGATGCGGCGGCGGCAAAGGCGGCGCGAAACCCCTCGGCGGCAGCAACAACACGTCCGTATGTGTCTACACGAAGCGCTTCGGCAGGGGTCGCGTCTACGTGGAGATTGCCGTCAGCCCGGTGTCATTGGAGCCGACGGCATGCAGTGCGTTCAACGCCAGCTTCGGGGGCCGGAGCTTCAGCGGACGTGGGCTACTCCTGCCGACGGGAACCGGCCGCCCGCACTGCGCCTACAACAAGACCGGGTCGTCGTACAGGATCGAGCTCGGCGTGTTCGCATCCCCCCACACGGGAACCGGACGCGCGTTCTGCCGCTCGTTCCACCCCGGCCACGGCTTCAGGCGCGTTCTTCTTAGGGGGTAAGGCAACCGACGGCGTCTACACGCTCGTCGGGGCCAGTGTTCTGGAATGACCCCTGAGCGACGCTCTTCAGCGAGTGCGGATTACTGCGCCCGTGGTCGGGTCGATTACGACTTCCGTCGTACTCCGCGCGGATCGAAGGGGCGAGGCCTGGAACCGGAGCAGCACAGCGCCGGTGGCTGGGTCGATCACGACCGCGGTGCTGCTCTTTGCCTGCGTCGTGATCGCGGGAGACACGGTCGTGGTCTGGACGAATGGCGGGGCGTGTGCGATGCGCAGCGCACCGAAGGTCGCCGCGATCAGGACAAGGGGGCGCTAGCTCCGAACTCGGCGACCTCGACGGCGTCGACTTGGATGGCGGGTGTCCTCGGCGTACGATCGGCGCGTGGACGAAGCCCACACCGCCGGATCAGGCGAGCACGGCGTGGAGCCGCAGACGTCGCCCCGCTACGGCCAGGCGCTGCAGGGGGTTTCGGCCATCATCGCGCCGGCGACGCTGCTGACGGGCATCGCGTTTTACTTCGGTTGGCAGCGGGTGCGGTCGTTCGACGAGTACTTCGGCCTCAACCCGGGCGCGGTTGGCTACTCCACACGCGACTACGTCCTCAACAGCCTCGACGCGCTCTTCCTGCCGGTCGTCGTCGTGCTGATCGCGCTGATCGCGTTCGCCCTCGGCCATGCCTACGTCACCGACGCGCAGCGCACCGGCCGGAGGTCGCCGGCGACGCTGCACCGGCTCAGCGAGGTCGCGCTCGTCCTCGGCGCGATGCTCCTGCTCGTCGGCGGCCTCGCCGCGTTCACCGTCTTTCCCTTTCACACGCCCTACCTGATCGCGACGCTGTTCCCGGCAGCAGGCGTGCTGCTGATCGCGCACGCCGTCGACCAGCGCGAGCGGCTCCGGGGAGATCCGCCGCTGCCGACCGCGGCGCGTGTCTTCGTTGCGCTCTTCGTCGCGGTCTGCTTGTTCTGGGCCGCCGGCCTCTATGCGGAGACCGTGGGCCGAAACCAGGCGGCGGCGCTCGCGCGGAACCTCGACGTGCTACCGGCTGTGACCCTGTCAAGCAGGTCCGACCTCGGCCTGAACAGCTTCGGCAACAACGCCGTCACCGAGAGCGTCGGCGCCAAGACCCACACCTACAGCGGGCTGCGTCTGCTGGCCGTCGACAACGGGACGATGTGGCTGCTGCCTCAGGGCTGGAAGCCTGCCGCGGGCCGGCTGTTCGCGGTTCCGGAGGCCGACGCCACCGGTCTCGCCTTCACGCCGGCCACCGTCCATCTGACGGGGGCCGCGTCCGCGAACAACTTCTCGAACAGCACGGGCGGGGAGACCACGGCCGGCGCGCCGGAAATCCGCCACGTCGGCCCGCTGAAAGTCGTGGTCGGCACCGACGAGAAGGTGATCGACGTCTACCTCGAGAACGACGCGAAGAAGACGGTCTCCGGCGTCATGCTCGCCGGAATGCTCGCGAAGCCCGCGCGGGCGATCGTGACGAGCAAGAGTGCTTTCTGCCGTGTCGCGAGCGGTCGCTTCCTGTGCAAGGTGGATCCGATCCCGCGAGGACGTCACGCCGACGTCGACGTCTCGTACCACTCCCATTCGGCCCCGAAAGGGCGGGTAACGCTGAAGGTCGGATCCGCCCACGGCGTCTTCCAGCTCGTCTTCAGTTGAGAGCCTCGAGCAGCGCGCGGCTGCGCGGCGTACCGTGGCGGGTGCACGCGCCTCAGGCCTTCTGACGCGCGCGGTAGGCGCCGTTCGAGCCCTTTGCAACGTCGTTGTCCCTGAACGCGCCTACGCCCTCCTCGGCCACGGCCGCTGCTTCGGCGCCCTCGGCGACCCCGCGGCCGACCAGCCGCTAGCGCAGGCACGTGAGCTATGCGCGTCGATGGGTTACGCACCGGCGCTCGCCGAGACCGACGCGCTCCTCACCAGGCCGAAGCGGCGGCCTCCCGACGGCACGCTGGCCTGGGCGAGTGTTCGGGAGTGACCCCTGAGCAATTCGCACGTCCTTAGTACGATCATCGGGTGGGCGCCGACTCGGCAGACGGCCGCAGGCGGCAGATTTGGATCGGCTCGATCGTGATCCGCTGCCGATGTTTCGACGAG
>DASXJG010000048.1:0-7610 GCA_036497525.1 Gaiellaceae bacterium | reverse complement strand
AGGAGCTCGTGCGCGAGCGTGCCGGTCTCGAAGCGGCTCCCGACCGGCTCGTCGGCGGCGGGCCGGACCTTGTAGGGCCGCCAGTCGCGCAGCAGCTCACCGCGGCCGAAGGCGAGGCCGAGATGCGGGCCGAAGAACTTGTACGGCGAGCACAGGAGGACGTCGACGCCGAGCGCGGCGACGTCGATCGGCCCGTGCGGCGCGTAGTGGACCGCGTCCGCCCAGGCGAGCGCCCCGGCCTCGTGTGCGAGCTCGACGATCCGCGCGGCGTTCGGCATCGTCCCGAAGGCGTTCGAGGCGAGCGGGAAGGCGACGATCCGAGTCCGGTCGGTCAGCTGACGCTCGAGATCCTCGATGTCGACGGTCGTGTCGTCGTGGATCTCGACGAAGCCGACCGAGAGGTCGAGGTCGTGCGCGAGCTCGAGCCAGGGCGCGATGTTCCCGTCGTGGTCGAGGCGCATGACGAGGATCTGGTCCCCGGCCGAGAGCGTCCGCCCGAGCGCGCGTGTGAGCGCGAAGTTGAGCGTGGTCATGTTCTGGCCGAAGACCGTCTCCTCGGCGCGGCAGCCGAGGAAGCGCGCGGCGGTGGCGTGCGCGTGCTCGACGAGCTGGTCGCTGCGGCGGCTGGCGGCGAACGCGCCGCCGAGATTCGCGTTCGACTCGCGCAGGTACGCGGCGATCGCGTCGATCACCGACTGCGGGCACTGCGTCCCGCCGGGCGCGTCGAGGAAGGTGACGCCGGATGCGAGCGCGGGGAACTGCGCCCGAGCCGCGTCGACGTCGAGAGTGGTGGCCGCCATCGTTAGCCCTGCTCGAGCGGCGCCATCGTCAGCCCGTGCCCGCCGAGTTGCTCCCAGTAGAGCTCCGCCTGCTCCTTCAGCCCTGACCAGACGATCGCCTGGCCGGAGGCATGGATGCGGTTGGCCAGCCGCATCCCGTCGTCATACGAGACGCCCGGAACGACGCTCGAGAGAGCGAAGGCCACGCCCTGGAACGTGTTGTGGTCGTCGTTGAGGACGATCACGAGCCAAGGCCGGCCGAGGCCGGTTCCCTCGCCTCGATCGAGCCGCTCGCGAGGCGGCGTGAGCGTGCTGTTCACGGCCCGACCGTGCGGCCGTTCACCGTCCACCGATAGCTCGGCTTCGCGGTGAGGGAGGAGCCGATGAAGCAGTCGCGCTCGGCCGTCGCAAGGAGCTCGCCGAGCGCGCTCGACTCAGGCTCCGGTTCGAGGTCCACGGAGAGGTCGGCCTCCGACTCGACGACCGCGTACCGCCCGTCCGCGTCGCGTCTCGTCACCAGCCCCCAGGCCCGTCCCAAGGCGGAGGAGACGTCGATGCCGCCGCGTTGTGCGTGGTGGCGGAGACTGGTGAGCGAACAGCGGACGAGCGCCGCGAGCAGCAGGTGCTCCGCCGACCACTCCGCCGGCACCTCGAGCGGGACCCCGTTCTCGTCCCTGAGCTCGCCGGCCGCCGTGAGCTCGATCGCGTAGCGCAACTCCTTCGCTCGAACGGGCACGAGGTGCATGGTCTCAGAAGCGCGTGTCCGTCCGGGATGGCTCGTACGCTGCGGCACGTGCGACGCTTGCGCACGCTGTCGGAGACGGAGTGCTACACCCGCTTGTACGGCGGCTGCGATCCGACCGTCACTCTGGTGAACGTGGAGCCGCGGCGCCCCCGCTACGAGCTCACGGTCTCGGGCGAGGATCTTCGCCGCGAGTTCGAAGCGCGCATCGCAGCCCGGCCGGAGGAGTCCGTGGCGGATCTCGACGCGGCCGAGGCCGCGGTCGAGGCTGCGTAGCGGCACCCGGCCGGCGTCCCCGGCAATCCGGCACGAAGTTGCGACCCCGCCGTGACGGCTCGTCGCCTACCGTTCCCGAAGGGAGCTTGTTCCCCCCAAGGGGGGATAGGTGGCTCGCCCAAAGGACATGGCCGAACTGGACACGACTCCGAGTGAGGTGCCGGACGTCCTCGGGCCCGACCTGCGGATCGTCTTCGTCGGCATCAATCCGGGGCGCGTATCCGCCGCGGCCGGAGCCCATTTCGCGAATCCGCGGAACGACTTCTGGCGGCTCCTGCACGCCGCGAAGCTGACCTCCCGCCTCTACGCGCCGGACGAGCAGTTTGCGCTGCTCGAGGAGGGAATCGGGGTCACGAACGCGGCCTACCGCACCACCCCCGGCTCGGGCGACCTGCGCCGCGCCGACTTCACGGGCTCCGCCGAGCGGCTGGAGGGCATCGCGCGCGAGCTCCGGCCCGAGTGGCTCGGGTTCGTCGGCAAGGAGGCGTATCGCGGCGCCTTCGGTGCGCGGCCCGACCTCGGCCCCCAGGAGCGGACGCTCGGCAAGACCCGTCTCTTCGTCCTCCCTTCGACCTCGCCCGCGAACGCCGCCGTGCCGTGGGACGAGCGGCTCCGCTGGTTCCGCGAGCTCGCCGGCCGCGCGAGCGGGCTCCCGCAGCGGGAGAGCGTGCGTGCCGCTGTCGTCGACGAACGCGGCCGCGCCCTGCTCCTCCGCTACGGCGATCAGTACGGCAACTGGTGGGTCACCCCGGGCGGCGGCCGGGAGCAGGGTGAGGACGACGAGCAGACGCTGCGCCGCGAGCTCGACGAGGAGATCGGCCTCGTCGGCTTCGAGCTCGGCCCGCTGCTCTGGGAAAACGAGGGCTGGACTCTCGAGGAGCCCGGCTTCGGAAGCTTTCTCTCCCGCGTCTACCTCGTGCGCGTAGAGCGCTTCGAGCCGCCGCATCTCACGGAGGCGCACGAGCTCCGCTGGTTCGCGCCGGCGGAGCTGGCGACCGTGTCGACGCGGCCGCTGGACCTCGCCGAGCGGCTCAGCTTCGCCAGCGGCTCGTGATCGGCGTCCGCCGGTCGCGGCCGAACGCCTTCGGACGCAGACGCACCCCGGGCGGCGCCTGCCTCCGCTTGTACTCCGCACGGTCGATGAGGGCGACGGCCCGCGCCACGACGTCGGGATCGAAGCCGTCCGCGCTCAGCTCGTCGAGCGAGCGGTCCTCCTCGACGTACGCCTCGAGGACGCGGTCGAGCTCGGGGTAGGGAGGCAGGGAATCCTCGTCGAGCTGGCCCTCCCGCAGCTCCGCACTCGGGGCGCGGTCGATCGTCGACTGCGGAATGAGCTCGCGGCCGGCGCGCTCGTTCAGGTGCCGCGCCAGCCGGAAGACGTCCGTCTTGAACACGTCCTTGAGCAGCGCGAAGCCACCGGCCATGTCGCCGTAGAGCGTCGCGTACCCGACCGACAGCTCGGACTTGTTCCCGCTGGCGACGAGCAGCCAGCCGAACTTGTTCGAGAGCGCCATCACGAGCGTGCCGCGGATCCGCGCCTGCAGGTTCTCCTCGGCGACGTCCGGCTCCCGGCCGGCGAATGACTCCGAGAGGGAGTCGCCGTACGCCTCGACGACGGGCTCGATGGGCAGCTCGCGAAAGTCGCAGCCGAGGTTCTCGGCGAGGCGCCGCGCATCGGCTCTCGTGTCGGCCGACGAGTAGCGCGACGGCATCGAGACGCAGTGGACGCGGTCAGGGCCGAGCGCCTCGACCGCGAGTGTCGCGGTGACGGCCGAATCGATCCCGCCCGAGACGCTCACCACGACGGCGTCGAAGCCGTTCTTCCTCACGTAGTCGCGCAAGCCGAGGATGAGCGCGCGACGCATCTGCTCGAGGTCGTCGCCGAGCGGCGCGACCCCCGCCGACTCCGGCTGCTCGAGATCGACGACGAAGAGCGTCTCTTCGAAGCCGGGTGCCCGTGCCAGCACGGTGCCGTCGCTCTCGAGCAGGAGCGAGTGGCCGTCGAAGACGAGCTCGTCCTGCCCGCCGACCATGTTGCAGAGAGCCACGCGCACGCCGTTCTCCGTCGCGCGGGCGGCGAAGATCGCCTCGCGCTCCTCTGCTCGCCCGACATGGAACGGAGAGGCCGAGAGATTGACGATGAGCTCCGCACCCGCCGAGACCAGCTCGGTCGTCGGCGGCCCGGGAACCCACATGTCCTCGCAGATCGTGACCCCGACCTTTCTGTTTGCCAGCTCGACGATCCCGGGCTCGTCGCCGGACGCGAAGTACCGCTTCTCGTCGAAGACGCCGTAGTTCGGCAGGTGCCACTTCTTCACCCAGCCGGTGACCTCACCGTCGGCGCAGATCGCGCAGGCGTTGTAGAGGTCGCCGTCGTAGAGCGGCACGCCCACGAGCGCGACGATCTCACGGGTCTCCGCCGCGATCAGCTCGAGCGAGGCGCGGGCGGCGCGGACGAAGCTGGGCCGCAGAAGCAAGTCCTCGGGCGGATAGCCCGTGACGGCGAGCTCGGGGAAGACGACGAGGTCGGCGCCCGCGGTTCGCGCCTCCTCGATCCTCCCGAGGATCAGCGCGCGGTTGCCGTCGAGGTCGCCGACGACCGGATCGATCTGAGCGAGGGCAAGCCTCATAGGTTTTCGATTATAGGTCGAAAACCCCGGCGCGCCGCAGCCGGATTGCCTGGAGGTCCTGGTCGAGAACCTCGTCGATGTGCGCGACGAGATCGTCCACGTCGGTGTGCTCGGCGTGCAGGTAGCGACCCGAGAGCGCGTCGTAGCGCCCGCTTGCGAGCTTCGCGACGAGGCGCGGCGCGCACTCCGGCGGCGTCCACGGTGCGTCGTCGGCGAAGTGTCCCTCGGTCATCGCGGTGCGCACGAGCCCGGGGCTGATCACGAAGACGGGAATCCGGTCGCGCAGGGCGTTGGCGAGCGTCTCGCCGTAGCGGCAGGCCGCGGCCTTCGAGGACGTGTACGAAGTGTCGCTCGCGCCGGGGAGGTAGGACGCCCCGCTGCCGACGATCACGATCCGGCCGGCACCGCGCTCGAGCATCCCCGGGATGGCCGCCCGGCAGCTGAGGTGGACGCCGAGGACGTTGACCTCGAACGTCCGCCACCACTGGTCGAGATCGAACTCCCACTCCTCCTGGTCGTGGTGGGTTCCGGTGCCGGCGTTCGCCACCAGCAGGTCGAGCGGCTCCGAATCGCGCACCCAGCCTTCGACGTCGTCGCGCCGGGAGACGTCGCCCACGAGCGCGTGCCCGCCGACCTCCTCCGCCACCGCCTCGACCTGTTCCGCGGTGCGGCCGGTGACCCAGACCTCCATTCCGGCAGTCGACAGCTCGCGGGCGATGTTCGCGCCGATCCCGCGTCCGCCGCCCGTCACCAGGGCCTGCTCGCTCACGACGGCACTCTAGTTTGCCGAGCGAAGTTAGCGAACGCTAACCTAGTGGGCGCTAACTTCGACGAGGAGAGAAGACGTGAGAGCACGGGTGCTGGACGTACTTCTGGCCGAGGAGAACCGCAAGTGGTGGACGTTGTTCGCGGTCTCGTTCGGCCTCTTCATGATCATGCTCGACAACACCGTCGTGAACGTCGCGCTGCCGACCATGCAGCGAGATCTCCACGTCTCCATCTCCCAGCTCGAGTGGATCGTGATCGCGTATGCGCTCACGTTCGCCTCGCTCCTGATCACCGGCGGGAAGCTCGCAGACCTCTACGGGCGTCGCCGCCTCTTCGTCGTCGGCCTCGTGGTCTTCTCTCTCTCGTCGCTCGCGTGCGGCCTCGCGTCCAACGCCGGCTTCCTCATCGGCGCGCGTGCCGTTCAGGGTGTCGGCGCGGCGCTCATGAGTCCGGCGACGCTCTCGATCATCGTTGCGACGTTCCCGCCGAAGCAACGCGGGCAGGCGATCGGGATCTGGGCCGGCGTCTCCGCGCTCGCTCTCGCGATCGGGCCGCTCGCGGGAGGCCTGATCACCGAGCACCTCAACTGGAACTGGATCTTCTTCATCAACGTGCCGGTCGGAGCGTTGGCGATCGTGGTCTCACAGCTCGCGATCCGCGAGTCGCGCGACACCTCGCTGGAGCAAAGCATCGACGTGCCGGGCCTCCTCACCTCGGGCGGCTTCCTCTTCTCGCTCAGCTACGCGCTGGTGGAGGGGAACCGACACGGCTGGACGTCGCCGGAGATCCTCGGGTTGTTCGCAGGATCGGCGATTCTGCTCGTCACGTTCGTCGTGCTCGAGCATAGGCAGCGCCTCGCGATGCTCGACCTGTCGCTCTTCCGGATCGGCGCCTTCACGGGTGCGAACGTCGTCGCGATGCTCGTCTCGCTCTCGATGTTCGGCGTCTTTTTCTTCATCTCACTCTACGTGCAGAACATCCTGCATTACTCGCCGACGAAGGCGGGCGCGACGTTCCTGCCGATGGTGCTTCTCATCATCCTCATCGCGCCGATTGCCGGCCGCCTCTCCGATCGGATCGGGTCCCGCTGGCTGATGGGCGGCGGGATGACGCTGCTCGGCATCTCGCTGCTGCTCTACGAGCGCATCGGCGTTCACTCCGACTTCTGGACGCTGCTGCCGTCGTTGCTCGTCGGCGGCGTCGGGATGGCGATGGTGATGTCGCCGATGACCTCCGCGGCGATGGGCGCGGTTCCCATCGACAAGGCGGGCGTGGGCTCCGGCGTCCTCAACAGTTTCCGCCAGGTCGGCGGGTCGCTCGGGATCGCCATCATGGGGGCGATCGTCGGAGCATCGATCCACCACCCGCCTCGGTCGGCGGCGGGCGCGCAGGACTTCGTGAACGGCCTGCACCGGGGCTTCGAGGTCGCGGCTGCGATCACGTTCGTGGGAGCCGTGGTCGCGATCGTGCTCGTGCGGACGAGGCAAGCGGTCGTGCGCGAGGAGATCGTGGAGCTGGCCGCGTGACCGCGAGCGCGCCGCGCATGGCGGCCGCCGACCGCCGGCGCCACCTCATCGAGACCGCGATCCGCCTCTTCACCGAGGGGAGCTACCACGGCACCACGACTTCCGAGATCGCCCGCGCCGCCGGCGTCTCGGAGCCGATCCTGTACCGTCACTTCGCCTCGAAGCGCGACCTCTACCTCGCCGCCCTCGAGGACGTTTGGTCGAGAACGCGCGAGACCTGGCAGCGGAAGCTCGAGGAGTCGCCCGATGCCTGCGCCGCGATCGAGGCCATCGGCAAGGGACACGTCACCGTCCGGTCGCCGAAGCTCCAGCTCGCCGAGCTCTGGGTGCAGGCGCTGAGCGAGGCGTCGGAGGATCCGGTGCTCCGCCGGCACCTACGCCGTCACATGCGCGAGGTGCACGACTTCGTCGCAGATCTGGTCCGGCGTGGTCAAAAGGAGGGAGCAATCGCCGCCAACCGGGACCCGGACGCGGAAGCGTGGATCATGCTCGCAGGAGGAATCCTGGGCATGGTCGGCCGAAGAGTCGGCCTGCTGGACGATGACGAGCTCCAGGCGATCCGCGCCGCCCGCCTCAGCTGGCTTCGTGCGTAGAGCGCCAGCTTCGCCCGGTCCAATGAAAAGGCCCCGGCTGCGGCTCCGGGGCCTTCTCCATGAGGCGCGCCACTCTCGGCTGGATCTGAGAGGCGGATCTGCGGCCCACCCGCCTCGTCTCCGTTGCCGGGAGCTCCCGGCGCGCCCCCTGCTAACCGTGGCCTGGCGTCCGGCCTGGTTGCAAGGTGCGCTCACTATAGGATGGCCAGCGGCGCTCGTCAAGTAGCTCGGTCAAGTGATTTTGCACTTCGCATGGTTGACCCGATTTTGCGATGGATACGCCCAAAAGGGGGATA
>DASXJG010000047.1:0-4033 GCA_036497525.1 Gaiellaceae bacterium | reverse complement strand
CTTGAACGTCGGCGTCGCCGCCCGCCTGTCCCGGTACCTCCAGGTGCTGACGCAGGCGCGGAAGATGGGGAAGACGAGGATCTCGTCGCAGGAGATCGCCGAGTACACGAACATCAACGCGACCCAGATCCGCCGCGACCTATCCAACTTCGGCAAGTTCGGCAAGCGCGGGGTCGGCTACTCGATCGAGCTCCTGCTCGACGCGATCCGCAAGATCCTGCGCACGCAGGGGCAGCACAACGTCGCTCTCGTCGGCGCCGGCCGGCTCGGGCAGGCGATCGCCTCGTCCTCGATCTTCGCGGAGCACGGCATCAACATCGCCGTGGTCGTCGACACCGACCCGGCCAAGCTCGGGCAGCCGATCGGGCACGTCTCGGTCGAGCCCTACGAGCGCCTGCCGGAGCTCGTGCGCGACCGCAATGTCGTAGTGGGTGTGCTCGCCGTGCCGGCGGAAGGCGCGCAGCCGGCGGCCGACGATCTGGTCTCGGCCGGCGTGAAGATCATCTTCAACTACTCCGAGGCGCTGCTCGAGACGCCGAGTGACGTGACGGTGGAAACCTCCAATCCGGCGGTCGATCTCCTCTACGCCCTGTATTTTCACCTGACCTGAGAGTTCTTCTCTGGCACGGGTACTTGCTCGGCGGCACCGGGTCGAACGTCTACACCCGGGCGCTCGCGCGCGAGTGGAGCCTCGCGGGGCACGACGTCACCGTCGTCTGCCAGGAGCGGCACCCGGAGCGCTACGACCTCGGCGGCGCGAGCGTCGTCGTGCCGGAGCTGCCGGGCGGCCTGCTGCCGACCTTCGTCCTCGATCGCTACGAAGGCCTCGAGGCGCGGCTGCTCGGGGACTTCACGCCGGAGGAACGCGACGCCTACGTCGAGGCGAACGCCGCCGCTCTGCGCGAGCTCGCCCCTGCCGATCTCGTCTTCGCGAACCATGTCCTGCTCGGCGCGCCGGTGGGCGTCGCGAGCGGGATGCGCTTCCGGGTCAAGGCGCACGGGTCGGAGCTCGAGTATGCGATGCGCGGGCGGCCCGACCTCGCGAGCTGGGGGACCGAGACACTTGCCGGCGCCGAGGTCGTCTACGCCGGGTCCGAGCACATCCGCGACGTGCTCGAGGACGTGTGCGGACACGTCGACCGCGTCGGGATCGTGCCGCCGGGCGTCGACGTGGACGAGTTCAGGCCCGAGCCGCGCGAGGAGGCGCTCGCCGCGCTCCTCGAGCAGGCGCGGAACGATCCGCCGAACCCCGGCAACGCCGAGGAGCGGCTTCCCGACGAGCGCAACGCCGCGCGCTTCGCCCGCTTCTTCGCCGACGAGCGCCCGACCGTCGTCTACTTCGGGAAGCTGATCGAGAACAAAGGCGTCCAGGTGCTGCTCGAGGCGGTCGCCGGCCTCGACGTGCGCGCCGTCGTCGTCGGCTTCGGCGACTTCCGCGAGCAGCTCGAGGCGCTCGCTCCGGTCGGCACGCTCTTCACCGGGGCGCTGGAGCACCGCCATCTCCGGCACCTGCTGCCGCTCTGCGACGTCGCCGCCGTGCCTTCGATCTTTCCGGAGGCGTTCGGGATGGTCGCCGCCGAGGCGGCGGCGGCCGGCGTGCTGCCCGTCGTCTCGAAGCACTCCGGTCTCGCGGAGGTGGCGGCCGGGATCGGCGAGGAGGTCGGGCCGGAGACGGCCGCGCTCCTCTCGTTCCCCGCGGGTGATGCCGCAGCCCTGCGCGAGCGGCTCGCCGCAATCCTGGCGCTTCCCGGGGAGCACAGGCACGAGCTGGGTCTCGCCGCGCGGCGCGCAGTCGAGCGGCGTTGGAGCTGGAGCGTGGTCGCAGGACGATTGCTCCTGTGACCTAAGTAGGCTTTTCCCGTGGGCGAGGAGCAGCGGCTCGGCTACCAGGAGATGCTCGCGCTCTCGCGCGAGTCGTTCGACGCTGTCCCCGATTTCACGGTCGCCGTCGAGGAGGAGTTCGCCCTCCTCGACCCCGACACGCTCGGCCTGGTCAACCGCTTCGAGGAACTTCAGGAAGCGGCGCAGGGAACGGAGCTCGAGGAGCACCTGGTCGGCGAGCTGATCGCGTCGGAGATCGAGGTCCGAACCGGCCGCTGCGACTCCTTCGCCGACGCCGCCGCGTTTCTCGGCGAGCGGCGGCAGCAGCTCCGTGCGCTCGCGGAGCCTCGCGGAGTCGCCCTCGGCGCGACCGGCACGCATCCGTGGAGCCCGTGGCAGGAGCAGCGGATCATCGACACGCCCCACTACCGCCTCAACGACCAGGTGCTTCGTTACGTCGTCTGGCGCAACAACTCGTTCGGCATCCACGTCCACGTCGGCATCAACGGCGCCGACCGCGCGATCCGCGTCTGTTCGGCCCTCCGGAACTTCCTGCCGGAGCTGCTCGCGCTCTCCACGAGCTCGCCGTTCGTGGAAGGCGTCTTCTCGGGGCTCCACTCGGCGCGCACGCAGATCTTCACGCGGATGTTCCCGCGCTGTGGGATCCCGGACGCGCTCGCGAGCTGGGACGAGTGGGACACCTACGTTCGCTTCCTCTACGAGACCGGCTCGATCACGGAGCACACGCAGATCTGGTGGAGCGTGCGGCCGCATCTCACGTTCCCGACGGTCGAGATCCGGATCTGCGACGCACAGCCGGACCTCGGCGAGGCGCGCGCGCTCGCGGCTCTCGCCTACGCGCTGACGGCGCGGATCGCGCGCGCGCTCGACGACGGCGAGCCGCTGCCGAACCTTCCGCACCGTCTGCTCGAGGAGAACCTCTGGCGCGCCATCCGGTACGGCCTCTCGGGCGAGCTGATCGACTTCGCGAGCGGTGAGTCCGTGCTCGCCCGCGCCCGCCTCGAGCGTCTCGTCGACTGGGTACGGCCGGTCGCCGAGGAGCTCGGCGCGGCCGAGTGGCTCGCGATTCCCGAGCGGAACGCGGCCGAGCGTCAGATCGCTCGCCACGAGGAGGGCGCATCGATGCGCGAGATCTTCGAGGAACAGGTGCGCTGGCACCTCCGCACGCCCGCTTCGTGACACGGCCGATCCCGGCTGTGTGGTAAAAACCAGGCCGCGCCGGGGTGTCTCGGCGCTGACTTTGTGACGCCCGGAGGGAGTTCTTACCGATGAGTTGGTTCATGCATCACGCCGTGCTGTTCGCGCTGCTGTGCGCGGGCGCGGCCGTCGTCTACGGCCTGTACCTCACGGCCTGGCTGCTACGGCAGCCGGCCGGCAACGAGCGGATGCAGGAGATCGCGCGCGCCGTGCAGGAGGGCGCCGCCGCGTACCTGCGCCGCCAGTACACGACGATCGCCGTCGTCGCGATCGCGCCGTTCCTCTTGCTCGGCTTCTATCACTCGCTGGGCTGGGGAACCGCGATCGGTTTCCTCATCGGGGCGGTCCTGTCGGCCGCTGCCGGCTTCATCGGGATGAACGTCGCCGTGCGCTCGAACGTGCGGACGGCGGAGGCGGCCCGTCATGGGCTGCCGCCTGCGCTCAACGTCGCCTTCCGCGCCGGATCCGTCACGGGTCTGATGGTGGTGGGGCTCGGCCTGTTCGGCGTCGCCGGCTACTACGGGATCCTCACCGCCTGGATCGGCGACACTCCGCATCAGGCGATCAACCACCTCGTCGGCCTCGCCTTCGGCGGCTCGCTCATCTCCGTGTTCGCCCGGCTCGGTGGCGGCATCTACACGAAGGCCGCGGACGTCGGCGCCGACCTGGTGGGCAAGATCGAAGCGGGGATCCCGGAGGACGACCCGCGCAACCCGGCCGTGATCGCGGACAACGTCGGCGACAACGTGGGCGACTGCGCGGGCATGGCCGCCGACCTGTTCGAGACCTACGCGGTGACCGCGGTCGCCGTGATGCTGCTCGGCGTCACCGGTGCCCCGTTTCTCACCGGCAGCCAGCTCTGGCTCTATCCGCTCTGCATCGGCGGCGTCTCGATCATCGCCTCGATCATCGGCGTCCAGTTCGCGCGCGTCCGCGAGGGCGGCAACATCATGAACGCGCTCTACCGCGCCGTCCTCGTCGCGACGCTCATCTC
>DASXJG010000046.1:0-4624 GCA_036497525.1 Gaiellaceae bacterium | reverse complement strand
GCTCGTCTCGGCGGTCACCTCTTCGAGCGGCTCCTCGCCCGGCCAGGCGCGGACGTCTTCGAGGCTCTCGTCGCTGAAGTCCGGGTCGACGCCGTCCATCGTCTCCTCGATTCGCGCCTGTTCCTCGCTCTTGAACAGGGGGTGGTTCTCGAACGGATCGCCGTCCCCCTTGTAGTGCTCGATCGGCATCGTGCCGCCGAGCCTCGCGTTCCGCTCCTTCAGAGCAAGGTGCTCCTCGATGACCTGCGTGAAAATAGACGGTGTCTCTACCGGCATAAAGTGTTCCTCCCTGGGGTCGTGCTCGTCGTCGGCGGGCATGATAACGAGGATTGCAGCGGGTTTCCGGTCCGAGAGCGTCAGAACGCGGCCCGCGCTGCCCGCACGACCCGATCCTTGCCTCCGCGTTTGGCCCGGTAGAGCGCGTCGTCGGCGGCCGCGACCAACTGCTCGGTGTTCGCCTCCCCCGCGTACTCGGCCACGCCGAAGCTGGCGGTCACGCGGAGCCCCGGCACACTCGGGATGCGGCGCGTGGCGAGCCCCATGCGCACGCGCTCGGCGAGTTGCGCCGCTCCCTCCTCGTCGGCGCCGGGCAGCAGGAGAAGGAACTCTTCCCCGCCCCACCGGCCCGCGAGGTCCGACTCGCGGAGCGTGTCGCGCAGCACCTCGGCGAACGCCCGCAGGACGGCGTCCCCGACGGCGTGGCCATGCTCATCGTTGACCTCCTTGAACCCGTCGAGGTCCGCGAGAACGACCGAGAGCGGAGTCTGGAGGCGCTCGGCGCGAGCCGCCTCGCCGTGGAGCGCGTCGGACGCCGCGCGGCGGTTCGCTAGCCCGGTCAGCCCGTCGACGAGCGCCTGCCGCTCGACCATGCCGTGCAGGCGAGCGTTCTCGAGCGCGACCACCGCGTGCGCTGCCAGCGACGCAGCGTTCATCCGCTGCTCCTTGCTGAACGAGTCGCCCACGAGCTCGAGCGTCCCGAACCGCTCGCCCGAGGCGGTGAGCGGCAGGATCAGCCGTTCGCCATCTCCGTCCGCCTCGCCGCTCGCGACCACGGTGCCGTCGGGCAGCACGATCCGGCTGCCGCGCGCCGCGGTTGCCTCGGCGGCGGTCGCGGCGACGATGCTGAGCAGCTGCTTGGAGTCGTGCGTCGCCGTGAGCGCCTCTCCGAAGCGCGCGAGCGCGTCGCGCACGCGGCCACGCTCCTCCTGGAGCTCGTCGAGCCGAGCCTCGAGCTGCGCGGCCATGTCGTTGAGCGCAGCGCCGAGCTCGGCAAACTCGTCGCGTCCGCGAACGGGCACGCGCTCGTGGAGGCTCCCACGGGCAATCCCGCGGGCGGCCGTGGCGAATCGGCCGAGGTGCCGGACGATCGCCCGACCCTGGAGGTACGCGACGAACCCGACGAGCGCCAGGCATGCGAGCAGCCCGGCGAGGAGTCTGTTGCGAGTGCGCGCGTCAGCGGCGTCGATCACTGCTTTCCGGGTCAGGACGGCGAGCCGTGCTGCCGGGACTCTCGGCAGCCCCGGCGCAACGAATGCGCGGTAGCGCGTGCCGTCGACACTGATGGTCGCGCTTCGTCCGGCCGGAACGGTGACGCGCCCGGTGAGCCTCGGCATGGAGGCCAGGATCTGCGATCCCTGAAGCAGGACGAGAACGTCGCCGGAATCGAACGCCACGCCCCGGCGGAGACGCCCGACGAGTCCGGCGTCCAGCGGAATCGTTGCCACGACCTCGCCCAGCCGGTGTGCGCCGGTGACGACGTCGACGGGGAACCGAGCGGCGAGGTGCGGCACGGCGCCCGCGTGGAGACCGCCCGTGCCCTCGACGTAGAGCGACGGCCTGCCCGCGACGATCCGCCTCAGCGCGCTGCGGTCACGACGCTCGAGCGCGCGCTGCAGCGGCCCGGAGCGCGCAAGCTGCTCGGCCCGCTCCTGAGCGCGATCGGCTTGCTCCGCGTAGAGCGCGAGCGCCGCGCGCAGCCCCGCTTCCTGCCGAAGGGTCACCTGGCGCGACTCGCCGGCTCCGGCAACGGTGCTGAACCCCCAGTACGTCGCCGCCAACGGGACGAGTGAGAGCAGCACGAAGTACGCCACGAGCTTGACCTTGAAGCTGCTCAGCGTGACCCCCTAGCCCTCAAGCGAATCTCCCCTCCTGCCGATATCCCCTTGGGGAAGTTGTCGGCGGGAGAGGGGAGGAACATGAGCCAGAAGGAGCGCTTGGTCGCCGCACTGTTGCTCGCGGTCGCCGTCGCCGGCGGCGCGTTGATCCCGCGCCTGCTCGCCTCACCTCCGACGTCCTCGGGCATCGCGCTCGGACCGGGTCCCAGCCGAAGCGTCGTTCAGGCGCCTGCGATCCCCCGCGTGCGACGCAGTGCGCCGTCCCAGCACACGGCGTCGCGACCTTCTCCACCCGCGCGGGCCCCGATTGCGCCGGTGACCCCGGCCACCACGGTGCGCCCGAAGCCGGCCCCGAACGTCACGGGACCAAAGCACTCCGCCGCCCCGCCGCCTGCATCGCCTACGAAGAAGACATTGCCGGCCGTTGCTCCCATGGCGCCGCCGGCTCCGGCCGCCGCTGCGCCTGCCGACGAGGGTCCTCCCGGACAGGACAAGACGCCGCCGGGCCAGCAGAAGGTCCCGCCGGGCCACGAGAAGACTCCGCAGAGCCAGGAGGGCATGCCGCCCGGGCACGAGAAGACGCCGCCGGGCCATGCCAAAGCCGAAGAGCACCACGATGTGCCACCATCAGGACATGGCAAAGGGTCTCCGCAAACTCCGCCCCACTCCGTGGGCCCTCACCATCGCCATGTGGGACATCTGGCGTCGCCTCCCCCCCGCCCAGCGCCGCCAGCTCCTCATGCTCGCCCGAAGGCACGGCCCAAGGCTGGCGAGCCGAGCGGCAAAGGCGGCCACGGACCGCCGCCGCCGCCGGTAGAGCACGGCCACAACGGACACGGGAAAGACTAGAGCTAGACGCCGAGGGCGGCGCGGACGATTCGATCCTGCTCGCGGAGGTGCGCGGTCGGGTAGCCCTCGCTCGGGCTCGCGCGCCACGGCCTGCCGACGTAGACGAGCGGCACGCCTTCGGGCTTCGTCTCCTCGAGCCGGTGCCGGATCGCGCGCCACGCACCCATGTTCTGTGGTTCCTCCTGCGCCCACACGACCTCGCGCAGGTTCGGGTAGCCGGCGAGCAGAGCTTGCGCGCGCTCGGTGGGGAACGGGTAGAGCTGCTCGATCCGGGCGACCGCCACGCCCGTCGCGCCCGCGCGCTGCTCGTGGCCGACGATGTCGTAGTAGATCTTCCCCTGGCAGAGCACGAGGCGCTCGACGCGTGCCCGATCCGGATTCGCGTCGTCGATCACGGGCCGGAACTCGCCGCTCGCCAGGTCCTCGAGCGTCGAGCCGGCCTGCTTCAGGCGCAGGAGCCCCTTCGGCGTCATGACGACGAGCGGCCGCGCCGTCGCGTCCAGCGCCTGCCGGCGCAGGAGATGGAAGTACTGGCCCGACGTCGTGCAGTTCGCGATCCGCAGGTTCTCCTGCGCGGCGAGCTGGAGGAAGCGCTCGAGGCGGGCGCTCGAGTGCTCGGGCCCGTTGCCCTCGTAGCCGTGCGGTAGGAGCAGGGTGAGGCGCGTCGACTCCCGCCACTTGGACAGGCCAGCGGAGATGAACTGGTCGATGATGATCTGCGCACCGTTGACGAAGTCGCCGAACTGGGCCTCCCAGAGAACGAGCGTTTCGGGCGCGGCCGCCGCGTAGCCGTACTCGAAGCCGACGCACGCGTACTCCGACAGCGGCGAGTTGTAGATCTCGAAGGACGCGCCGGCGTCGTCGAGATGCTGCAAAGGCGTGAAGGTCGCTCCGGTGCTGACGTCGTGGAGGACGTCGTGGCGGTGGGAGAAGGTCCCGCGCTCGGTGTCCTGGCCGGTGAGCCTGATCGGGATCCCCTCGACGAGCAGCGAGGCAAACGCGAGCGCCTCGGCCTGGCCCCAGTCGATCCCGCCCTCCTCGAGCGCTCCCCGCCGTCGCTCGAGCTGGCTCATCAGCTTCGGATGCGGAGTGAAGCCGTCGGGGACGCGGAGCAGCTGCTCGTTGAGCGCCCGCAGCCGGTCGGGTGCAACCGCCGTGACCACTTCGTCGCCGGTCGCGGCGGGAATGTGCGTGTCGCTGCGCGGCGGGGGCTCGGCCTGGCCGAACGTCTCCTTTAGCGCCTCGTGCGCCTGGCGGAGCTCGGAAACGACGTCTTGGTCGAGCTGGTCCGCCTGCTCCTGCTTGACGTCACCGTCGGCGACGAGGCGGGCCGCGAACTCCTCGCGCACGGTGGGATGGCCCGCGATCGCGGCCGCCAGCAGCGGCTGGGTGTACGCGGCCTCGTCCTGCTCGTTGTGGCCGTGCCGCCGGTAGCCGACGAGGTCGACGACGACGTCGTGGCCAAAGCGGCGCCGGTACGCAAGCGCGAGCCGGATCGAGGCGAGCGCAGCCTCGGGATCGTCGGCGTTGACGTGGATGATGGGGATGTCGAAGCCCTTGGCGAGGTCGCTCGAGTACCGAGTCGAGCGGCCGCTCTCGGGGTCGGTGGTGAACCCGACCTGGTTGTTCGAGATCAGATGGAGCGTGCCGCCCGTCGAGTA
>DASXJG010000045.1:0-3399 GCA_036497525.1 Gaiellaceae bacterium | reverse complement strand
CGGCTGGCGGATGCTCATGTTCCACTTGTCGCGCAGCTCCGACGGCGTCGTGTGGCCGAAGAGGCGCCTGCCCTCGCCGGCCATGTAGTAGGTGATGTCGATCGCCTCCTGGACGTCGCCGCCCGCCTCGGCCTTCACCTTTCCCATCTCGCGCGTCATCAGGTCGGTGAGCGCGGGCTTCTCCTGCTCGAGCAGGCGCGCGAGGCGGAAGAGGATCTCGCCGCGCTTCGGGGCCGGCACGAGCCGCCACTCCGCGTACGCCTCCTTCGCGACCGCGACCGCGCGATCGACGTCCTCGGCGCCCGAGCGCGGAAAGATGCCGATCGTCTCGCCGTTCGCAGGGCTCGTGCTCTCGAAGGTCTCGCCGGAAGCGGCGTCCACCCACTCGCCGCCGATGAAGTTCTTGTAGGTCGTGCTCGTAGTCGTCGCCATGCGGCGAGACTAGCGGGCGCTACTCCGGCGGGGAGTCGACATCGGGAAACTTGCCCGGATGCGCGCGGCGGCGGTCGCGCACCGTCCGCTGCTCCTTGTCCTCGAGCCGCTGCTCGCTTTCGTTGCGGCGGTCGCTGCCCTCGCGACGGTCGACGATGACGGTCACGTTCGGATTGTCCTTGTAGTAGTCGACCATCTTGTCGTAGAGCTGGTCGGCGAGCTCGCGGGGGATGACGCAGTAGATCATCGTTCGCTGATTGTAGGTAGGAAATCGGCCGATACCAGCCCGGAGCGTCGGTATAAGGGGCACATGCTGCGCCGGCACATCTGGTGGGTCGCACCGCTCGCCGGGGCGGCGGTCGCCGGAGCGGTCGTGGCTGCCGTGTCGCTCGGCGGCGGCTCCTCTTCGCACAACCCGCCGCACACCAGTCACGCGCACCTTCAGCCCGCGGCGGCCGCGCTCGCGTTCCAGCGCGCCGTCACGGACGTCGTGCACGAGCTCTCGCCGTCCGTCGTGCAGATCCAGAACCGCGACGGGCTCGGCTCCGGCGTCGTCTTCGACACGAACGGCGACGTGGTCACGAACAACCACGTCGTCGCCGGCGGCGGACCGTTCACCGTCACCGCCGGTGCGCATTCCTACGGCGCCTCGCTCGTCGGCCGTTTCGCGCCTGACGACCTGGCCGTCGTGCGGGTCTCGGGGGCGAAGCTCACGCCGGCGGCCTTCGCGGACTCGAGCAAGCTGGACGTCGGGGACTTCGCGATCGCGATCGGCAACCCGCTGGGGCTGCGCTCGAGCGTCACCGACGGCATCGTCAGCGCCTTCCGCCTGGGCGTCTCGGAGGGGAACGGCGTCGCCTTGCCGTTGATGATCCAGACGAGTGCCGCGATCAACCCGGGCAACTCGGGCGGCGCGCTCGCCGACCTGCAGGGCAGGGTTATCGGGATCCCCACGCTCGCCGCCACCGATCCGCAGCTAGGAGGCACCGCAGCGCCCGGCATCGGCTTCGCGATCCCGAGCAACCTCGCCGGGGACATCGCGACGCAGATCATCCGCTTCGGCCACGTCGTCAACTCGCATCGCGCCTACCTCGGCATCCAGATCGTCGACACGAACGGCGCAGGCGTGCTCGTCCGGAACGTCACGGCGGGCGGGCCGGCAGCGAAGGCGGGGCTCGCCTCCGGCGACCTGATCACATCGGTCAACGGCAAGCGAACGCCGACCATCGACGACTTCACGAGTGTCGTCTCGGAGCTCAAGCCGGGCAAGACGGTCGAGCTCGAGATCGCGACGCAAAAGGGAGCGCACAAGACGCTCCACCTGACGCTCGGAACGTTCCCGGGAACGAGCTAGAGCCGGGCGATCTCGGGGACGAGCCTGCCCTCGTCCTCGACCTGCGCGTTCCAGTCCTTGAAGCCGTCGTCGAGCTCGGCGAGCTCGTGGCCGCGCCGCTCGAGCCGGACGGGCTGGCCGGAATCGGGACTCACGCGGTACTGGTACCAGGACAGCTCCCAGGCGACGGTCACCGCTAGCTCGCCGGACGTGCCGGAGAGCGGCACGATGCTCGCGTTCGGCTCGCCGAGGCTCTTCGCTATGCCGCCGACTGTGCGCCGGTAGGCGCTGCCGTTGAAGAGGTCTGCGGCCTCGAGGAGCGCGACCTCGCCGTCGGAAAGCTTGCGCAGGATCGGCTCTTGCCGCGCCAACGCGCCTTCGTCGGAGGTGCGGGTGAGGCCGAGGAACTCGACGAGGTTGCGCTTGCGGCGGCGGCGGCGACCGTTCTCGAGCGTCGGCGTCGTCGGCGCGCCCTCCTTGATCCAGCCCGCCTCGGTCGCGAGCTCCTGGCAGAGCGGGCAGACGTCGACGAGCTCCGCGCCCTCCGACGGAGCGAAGCTCACGGCGCGCTCGCCCATCAGCAGCGTCCGCTCGCACACGGCGCATGACCGCGTCGTTGCGACTTTCGTCACCCTCATACCCCGTCGAGTTTAGCCCGGCTTGCGCAAGATCCTCCACAATCGCTAATGTGTCTTACATGTGTGTTTTACATGTAGAGGTTGGATGAGGGGGCCGCGTGCACGCCGGCATCACGGCGGCCGCTGGCGCGTCCTCGCCCGCGTCGAGCGGTTCGCCGAGCCGGCGCTCCTGCTCCTTCTGCGGGAGCGTCCGGCGCACGGCTACGACCTGCTCGAGCGGCTCCCGGAGCTCACCGGCGAGGCCCGCATCGAGATGGGCAACCTCTACCGGCTCCTGCGCGGGCTCGAGGAAGAAGGGCTCGTCTCCTCGGAATGGGACGACTCCTCCCACGGCCCCTCGAAGCGACGCTACGCGATCACGCCTGCGGGCGAACGGCTGCTCGACCACTGGGCCGAGGCGCTGAGGCGCTCACAAGAGCGCACCGCTCGCTTTCTCGCACGGTACGAGGAGAGGAGGTGAAAATGCATCACCGTCATCATGGTCGGGGGCGTGGCCCCCGGATGTTCTTCCGCGGCGGCTTTCCGAGCCGCGCGGAGCTGATCGAGCGGCTGGAGGGATTCCAGCGCGACCTCGAGCAGCAACTCGCTGACGTCGCCGACGTGCTCGCGCACCTGCGCGACAGCGCGGCGGACGACGCGCCACAGCAGCAGATCTGACCCAACGCGCCGCGGGCTGGCGGATCCGTCAGCCCGCCAGGGCGCCCGCGACGAACTCCGCGATCGCGGCCGTGAACGCGTGGCGGCTCTCCTCCCACGCGTAGAACATGTGCCCACCCTCGAAATGGCGCACCGTCAACCGTCCGGCGCTGTCCGGATCGAGCCGCATCAGGTTGCGGAGCCTGTCGCTCGCGAAGTACGGCGTCGCCATGTCGTACCGCCCGTGCGTGAGGAAGGCGCGCATGTGCGGGTTGAGCGCCATTCCATAGCGGAAAGAGTCGGTCGCGCCCTCCGGCGGTGCGAAGAAGTGCCGCTCCGTGTCCTCCTTCCACGCCTTGT
>DASXJG010000044.1:0-2886 GCA_036497525.1 Gaiellaceae bacterium | reverse complement strand
CCGGCGCGCGAGGTCGGCCCCGGCGACAAGGTCGAGATCCGCCTCGGGACGACGCGTCGCACCGTCGTCGTCACCGGTGTCGCCGACCGCCGCGGTTCCGCCAAGGTCGCCGCGACGCTGTACGAGGAGACGCCCGAGTCGCGCGAGGAGCGCGAGCGGTTGGCGGTCGAGCGGCGTGCGTCCCGGCCGCTCGGCGCCGACCTCGGGGCGCGCCCGACGAAGCAGGACCGCAGGCGCCTCGAGGCGCTGCGACGGGGACAGAGGCGGCGGTGAGGTGGATCGTCCTCCTGCGCGCGGTCAACCTCGGCGCGCGCAACAAGGTGCCCATGGCTCAGCTCCGGACGCTGCTCGAGGAGGAGGCCGGCTACCGGGACGTTCGGACGTACATCGCGAGCGGCAACGTCCTCGTCGACGGCCCGAGAGGCAAGGCAGCTGTCGCCCGCAAGCTCGAAAGGCTGATCGCCGACGCGTTCGACGTGGAGACAATCGCGATCGTGCGCACGCCGAAGGAGCTCTCGGCCGTTGTCGCCGGCCACCCGTTCGGGCGCGACACCTCCCGTTCGCACGTCGTCTTCCTCGCCGACCGGCCCACCGCGAAGGCCGCCGAGAGCCTCGCGAAGGCGGAGCACTCCCCGGACCGCGCGGTCGTAGCCGGGAGAGACATCTACGTCCAGTACCCGGCCGGCGTCCAGGGCGCGCGACTCTCGGCGGCGCAGCTCGAACGGCTGCTCGACGTTCCCGGGACGCACCGCAACTGGCGCACCGTGGCCGCGCTGGCCGAGCTCGCCGCAGAGGCGTAGGCTCGACACCGACAACCAAAGGAGGCTTCGATGCCATTGGCACGCGTCGTTTCGTTCGACGGAGTCAACTCGGATCGGATGGCAGCGCTGAAGAGCGAGATCGAGGGCGGCGAACAGCCCGAGGGGATGAATGCGACCGAAATGCTTCTTCTCCATGATCCCAGTGCAGATCAGGCGCTCGCGATCGTCTTCTTCGACAACGAAGGCGATTACCAGAAGGGAGACGAGATCCTGAGCGCGATGCCCTCAGGGGATACGCCCGGCCAGCGCACCGGCGTCAAGAAGTACGACGTCGCCGTTCAGATGAAGGCGTAGTCAGACCGTCACTTCGGCCGCGGGGCCGACGCGGCGGACGTAGCGCGGGACGACGGCGAGGTCGTTCTCCCGCGCGCACCGCTCGATGTCGGCCTCGAGGTCGTGGCGGCGCAGGTTGGACGCGCTCCGGCTGGCGCCTAACCCCTCGAGCGCGTTCGGGAAGCTGCGCGCGAGGAGGATCGCGGCGCGCGCCGAGTCTTCCGGCTCCCCGCCGAGCGCCTCGGCGATGCGGCCCGCGCAGTAGGCGTCGTCGAGCGCGAGCTCGCCGAGCACGCCGGCGCACAGCACCGCCACGTCCTTCCCGCTCTCGCGCGCAGCCGCCGCGACGGCGTCGAGGTTGAGCAGCGACCCGACATACACGCGCTCGAAGCGCTCGGCGGCGGCGACGAGGAGCCGCGTGCCGTTCGTCGTCGTGAGGATCAGCGTCTCCGCGGCCGCCTCGCCCTCGAGCTCGCCCGGGGAGTTGCCGAAATCGAAGTCCTCGATGGGCTCGAGCCGCCGCTCGCCGGCGAGCTTGGCCGGGCCCTCGCTCGCGACGAGCGCGCGCGCCTCCTCGATCTCCGCGCAGCAGAGAACGCGTCCGTAGCCGGAGGCGAGCGCCTGGCAGATCGTCGACGTCGCACGGAGGACGTCGACGACGATGCCGACGGGTGCGGGCGTCTGCTCGCCCGGGGTGAAAGCAACGTGCACGCGCATGCGCGGGGGCTACGCTAGCCCGGATGACAGCCGTCGAGACGCAGCACTGCTACCGGCATCCGGACCGCGAGACCGGGCTTGCCTGCTCGGAGTGCGGTCGGCCGATCTGTGCCGACTGCGCGACGTTCGCGCCGGTCGGCATCCGCTGCCCCGACCACGCCAGCGCCACCGGGCGCCGAGCTCCGGGGCGTCTGAAGCCCAAGCCGGTGCGCCGCGCGCCGGGCGTGGCGCTCGCAACGGACGACGCGCCCGTCACGAAGATCCTGATCGGGATCAACGTCGTCATCTACCTCATCACGGTTGTCCAGGGCGCCGGGCTCAGCTCCCCGGGCGGCTCGCTGTTCAACAAGTTCGTCCTCGTCGGCTCGAACTCGCGTCTGGGGTTCTTCGGGCGCACCGGCGATCTCGCGCACGACCATGAGTGGTGGCGCCTGTTCACGTCCGCGTTCCTGCACGCCTCGGTGCTCCACATCGCGTTCAACATGTTCGCGCTGTGGGTGATCGGGAGGCCGGTCGAGCAGTACCTCGGCCGCTCCCGCTATATCGGGCTCTATCTCGTCTCCGGCCTCGCGGGCGGCGCCGGAGCAGTCATACAAGCTCCCTTCCAGCCGGTCGTCGGCGCGTCGGGCGCGATCTTCGGGATCCTCGGCGCCATGCTGATCATCGAGTGGCAGCTGACGGGGCGGCTCGCGGGCAATGCGATGTCGCTGATCGTGATCAACCTCCTGATCTCGTTCGCGATCCCCGGCATTTCATGGGGCGGTCACCTCGGCGGCCTGGTCGGCGGGATCCTGATCACGCTCGCGTACGGGCACTGGGGCGGCGACCGCGGGCGGGCCCAGTACGGGCAGCTCGGCCTCGGCGGGGTGATCGGGCTGGCCGCCGTGGCGGCCGGCAGCTTCGCACTCGCGTACTGGCGCGTCCGCGGCCTGGTCTAGCCGCCGGCCTGCACGTACTCGGCGCGGTGCGCTTCCTTCAGCGCCGCCTGCGCCGCGGCAAGCCGCGCGAGCGGGACGCGGTAGGGCGAGCAGCTGACGTAGTCGAGGCCGATGCTGTGGCAGAACTCGACCGACGA
>DASXJG010000043.1:0-10777 GCA_036497525.1 Gaiellaceae bacterium | reverse complement strand
GCGCGCCGCTTCCTCCAACTCGAGCGGGAGCGCAGGGTCGTCCGTCCAACGCCAGAGCTCGGAGAGGAGGACGAGGAAAAGCGGGGTCGCGTCGACGGTGCCGTAGTACCGGTCGGTCCAGGCCAGGGCCGCCTTCCCGCGCCGCAGCTCGTGGATGATCTTCCCCGGCTCGGCGTCGCGTTCGGGGTCGTCGAACGTCGCCTGTGTGGCTGCGAGCACACGCAGCGTGCCCGCCGCGAGCTCAGGTCCGAGAAGCAGTGTCTGGAGGGAAGAGATGAGGGTGTCGCGCCCGAAGACGGTCATGAACCACGGCGTCCCGGCCGCGAGCAGCTCTCCGCCCGCGACCTCGGGAACCCGCATCCGCAACGACGCGAGGTCCGCGAGCGACCGGCTCCAGGTGTGGACGAGGTCGTCCCAGCGTGCGTTCAGCACCGGTGCCAGGTCGTGCCATTCGGTCATCGACCGCTCCGCCGCACGACGCTCTTCGTCGAGCTCGCGGGCGAACGACTCGGCAGGCAACGGCTCGACGCCGTCGAGCTCCGGCTGGACTCCGACGACGAGGCGCCACTCGGCCTTCGGCTCGAGGGAGAGCTCGAAGCGGGCGACGCCTCCGGACTCGTGGCACAACTCCGAGAAGTGGACGATCGTCCGGGCGCTGAACGAGCCGTCCGAGAACACGATGGTCCCGTTCTCGGTCCGCTCCGGCGCATGCGCAGGCGGCAGCTCCACGTCGACCGGCTGACCGAATCCCGGCTCGAGGCTCTTGACGACGAAGATGTCGGCGAAGTCGGCGGCGAGCTCCAACCCCAGCTCGACGTCGACCCGGCGGTGGCTGTGGTTCTCGACCACGATCCGCTCCTCCATGCAGTCGCCGACGAACCGCTCCCGCTTGACGACGAGCTCGTTCGGGCGCAGGCCGCCGGCGAGAGGGTTCCGGAGGACGAACGACGCGAGCTGCGGCGCGGAGTGGTCGTGCGAGAGGGGATCCAGGCGCTCGCCGCCGAGCGTCAGCACCGATCGCGAGAGGAAGCGCGTGTCCGAGGCGAAGAAGCCGGAGGCGGTAGCGATGCCGTCGACGTCGCCGCGCTCGTCGCAGACGCAAAAGGTCGAGCCGTCGAGGACCGTGAGCGGCATTGGCTAGACCGCCGGTCCGACAGTCCGGCTGCTCGCCTCGTCGAAGAGCAGCACCTTCTCGAGCGGCACGAAGAACGTCTCCTGCTGACCGGGACGCAGCCGCGGATCCACCGGCAGCTTCACCACGAGCTCGTGGTCGCCGAGCCGCGCGTACGCGAGCTGCTCGTCGCCCAGGTACTCGACCACGTCGACGGCTGCCTTCAGGCTGGCCAGTCCCGGCCGACCGTTCTCGAGCTGGACGTGCTCGGGCCGGAAGCCGGCGAGCTGTCCCTCACCGCCGACGCCGAGGACCGACGAGGGAAGCACGTTCATGGCGGGCGAGCCGATGAACCGCGCCACGAACGTGTTGGCCGGGTGCTCGTACAGGTCCTCGGGGCTGCCGATCTGCTGGAGCTCCCCCTTGTTCATGACGGCGATGCGATCGCCCATCGTCATCGCCTCGACCTGGTCGTGAGTGACGTAGATGGTGGTCGTGCCAAGCCGCTTCTGCAGCTTGAGGATCTCGGTGCGCGTCTGCACGCGAAGAGCGGCGTCGAGGTTGGAGAGCGGCTCGTCCATGAGGAACGCCTTCGGCTCGCGCACGATCGCGCGGCCGAGCGCGACGCGCTGGCGCTGGCCGCCCGAGAGCTGCCTCGGCTTCCGCTTGAGAAAGTCGCCCAGCTCAAGCACACCGGCCGCCTCGCGCACGCGCCTGTCGATCTCGGGCTTCGGCACCTTGTAGTTGCGGAGGCCGAAAGCGAGGTTGTCGTACACCGTCATGTGCGGGTAGAGGGCGTACGACTGGAACACCATGGCGACGTCGCGCGCTCCCGGGGCGACGTTGTTGACGACACGGTCGCCGATGAGGATGCGGCCGCTCGTGATGTCCTCGAGGCCGGCGAGCATGCGCAGCGCCGTCGTCTTGCCGCAGCCGGAGGGACCGACGAGGACGAGGAACTCGCCGTCGGCGACGTCGATGTTCAGGTCGTCGACGGCGGTCGTCTCGTCGAAGCGCTTCGTGACGTGCTCGAACGAGATCGGCGCCATCAGGCCTCCTCGGCTTCGACCGGGACGACGAAGTGCGCCACGGCGAGGGACGAGTAGGCCACGGTGACCGTCAGGAACGGCATCACCGCGGCCGCGATGCCCGCGAGGTTGACGAGGAGGAGCGCGAGACCGAGCAGGAGGGTCGCACTCGGCCTCCGCGCTCCTACCGCGGCCGCTTGACGAGCGATGACCTGCAGCGGCCGATCTGGCTGTGCGACTGCAACGGTGGCGAGCAGGACTGCGTAGATGCCGAGAAGCACGACGAGGTAGAGGGTCAGGAAGGCGAGGGGCCAGCCGGCGCTGGAGCGCGTGTAGAAATGGACGGCGAGGACGGAGAGCACGCCGACGAAGAGGCCCGTCGCGCCGAAGCCCAGCCCGCGGCGCCAGTGCAGGCGCAGTCCCTCCCAGGCATCGGCGAGCACCAGGTTGCCGGTCTGGACGAGAGTCACCGAGCAGTGCGCGAGCGCGAGGGCGATCGGACCTGCGAGCACGGCGAGCGCGAGCAGCGCGTGCACGGCAATCGCGGCGTACGCCGAGAACACGAGCACGGCTCCCAGCGCGACGTTGACCGGCACGAGCCGCCACGAGTTCCGGTACAGGTCGCCGAAGGCGAGCCCGAGCGCGGTGCGCGGCCTCATCCCTTCACTCCCGCCGTCACGGCACCTGACACGAAGAAGCGCTGCAGCGCGAGGAAGAGAACGAGGATCGGCAGGATGGCGATGATGCTGCCGGCCGCGATCTCCGGCCACAGCGTCGAGTACGTGAACCTCAGATTCGCCAGGCCGAGCTGGATGGTGTAGAGGTGCGCCTGGCCCTGGAAAAGGACCACCGGCCAGTAGAAATCGTTCCACGTCCCCTGGAACTGGAGGATCGTCAGCGCCCCGATGGCGGGCAGCGCGAGGGGCAGCATGACGCGCCAGAAGGTCTTGAAGTGGCCCGCGCCGTCGAGCTTCGCAGCCTCCTCGAAGTCCTTCGGGATCGTGAGGAAGTACTGGCGCATGAAGAAGAGGTTCGTCGCCGTGACCAGGTTGATCAGGATGTACCCGGAGAAGTTCCCGATCAGGTGCCAGTTGACCAGCATCACGTAGATCGGGATCAGGCGGAGCTGGTCGGGAACCATGATCGTTGCGAGGACGATCAGGAACAGCAGGTCTCGCCCGGGGAAGTGCAACCTGGCGAACGCATAGCCACCCAGAGCGCCGAGGAAGATGTTGCACGACACGATGACCGCGCAGAGGAAGAAGCTGTTCTTGAAATACAGCGCGAAGTCGTAGCGGCGCCAGACGTCGCTCCACGCGGCAGTCGTCCAGGGATGCGGGATGAGCGAGACGTTGACGCTGTCGGGGATCGTCTTGAACGACGTGCTGATCGTGTAGATGAACGGCACGAAGAACACCAGGGCGAGGATCGTGACGAGCCCGTAGAACAGGGCTCTGCGGACGAGCTGGGACCGCGGCCTGCCCGGGATCGACGGCTCGGCGGCGGCGACGGTCTGCAACATCACCCTGCCTCCTGCCGGCCGAGGGTGAACCACTGCGCCACCGTGAGGACGAGGATGATTCCGAGAAATACGACTCCCGCAGCCGCCGCTACGCCGAAGTCGTAGTTGGCGAATGCCTGCCGGTAGATGTAGAGGATGGGCGTGGTCGTCGCATAGTTGGGCCCGCCGGTGCCATTGGAGACGATGTACGACTGGTCGAACAGCTTGAGCGCTCCGATGCCGAACACGACGAGGCAGAAGAAGTGCGCCGGCTTGAGCAGCGGGAAGGTGATCTTCCGGAACGTCCGCCACGCGCCCGCACCGTCGAGCGCCGACGCCTCGTACACGTCCTCCGGAATCGACTGCAGCGCGGCGAGGTAGAAGATCATCACCGTCCCCGAGGTCGTCCAGGCGTTGAGGCCGACGATCGACCACCCGACGGTGCTTGCATTCCCGAACCAGTCCGTGCTGAAGCCGAAAAAGGTGTTGAAGGGCCCGTGCGGGGCGAAGAGGTAGAGGATGATCACCGTGATCGCGACCGAGGAGGCGATCGAGGGGAAGTAGAACCCCGAGCGGAAGAAGCTGCGACCGCGGATCTTCCCGTTGACGAGCAGCGCGAGCGACAGCCCGAGCCCCATCTCGAGCGGTACGACGGCCAGTGCGTACTCGGCGATGTTCTTGAGGGCGATGTGGAAGACGGGGTCATGGAGCACCTTTGAGTAGTTGTAGGTCCCTGATGCTCCGGGCTGCTTCCCGAGGATTCCCCAGTGGAAGAAGCTGATGTAGACGGCGTAGACGAACGGGTAGATGAAGAAGAGACCGAACACCGCGAACGGCACGAACGCGAATCCGTAGCCCCACGCCGCCTCGCTCAGGCGCGCGCCGAGCATCGACGAGCGGAGGCGGTTCGGTGCCGCTTCTGACGCGCTCCCGGTCGCCATCACGTGAAGTGTCCACCTGCGCGGCCGGCGCCGCGCAGGTGGACAGTCGGCTCGTTCACTCGGGTTATTGGCCCTTGAGTGCCTTGGAGACGTCCGACAGCATCGACTGCGTGCTCATGCTGCCGGCGATTACCGCGTTGAGGTCGTTGCCCATCACGGTGTAGGCGTTGGCGAAGTTCGGATTGCCGAAGCCCCAGCCCCGCGCGAAGGGCGCCGCCGCGAGGAACGGCCCGCGGCCGCCGATCGACTTCACGTCCTTGCGCGGCGAGAGTGCGAGACCCTTCGACATCCAGAGCTTCTCACCCTGCTTGCCGACGAGCCAGCTGAGCACCGTCCAGGCCGCCTGCTTGTTCTTCGAGTCCTTCGACATCGACCACGAGACGGTGAAGGCGAGGTTGCCCTGCTGCTTGCCCTTGATCATCGGGCGAACCCCGTAGTGCACCTTCGGGTACGTCGACTTCATGTACGGGAGCACCCAGTTGCCCTCGAAGATGATCGCGGCGTGGCCCTGGCCGAGCTCCTGGCCGCACCAGCTGCCCGACGGCGGCGTGTAGGCGAGACCCGACTTGAGCAGACCGACGTAGTAGTTCACCGCCGCGGCGTTTGCCTTCGACGTGAGGTTCTTCGTCAGCGAGCCGCCGTTCTGGTACATGAAGGCGCCCATCCGCGCCCAGTCGGGCGACAGGCAGATCGGATGCTTCGAGACGCCCTTCTGGACCATCGTCTTCGCGTCCGACTTGAGCTGCGCCCACGTCTTCGGGGCCGACTTGATCCCAGCCTTGCCGAAGAGGTTGTTGTTGACCTCCGTCGCGAGCGGCGACCAGTCCTTCGGGAAGCCGTAGATCGTGTTGCCCTTCTTGAACGCCCCGAGGAGCTTCGGGTAGAAGGCCTTGGTGTTGTAGTGGCTCTTCGCCACGAAGCCGTTCAGGGGCTGGATGACGCCCTGCTTCTCCCACGAGCCGATGACGCTCGAGTCCACGTAGAAGACGTCCGGCGGATTGTGGGCGGCGAACCGCGCCGTCATCGCGTCCCCGTAGTTGCCGTTGATGACCGTCCAGTTGACGTGGATGCCGGAGTGCGACGCGTTGAACGCGTTCGCCATCTGCTGGTCGAGCGCATCCTCATCGGGACCCGACGACCAGCCGGCGAATGTGACGTTGGTGACCTTTTGTGACTTGTGCCCTGCCTGTGCTGTTGCAGCGAGCGCCACTGCGACCAGAAGCAGGCCGAGGACGACCACCACTGCGCGCTTTCTCATAACCGATAACCCTCCCTCGTTGGAACCGGTTTCAAGACGGGCTGCCGAGACTCTCATACCCCGGAAAGCGGTTTCTCAAGCCTCTGTTCTCCTCCATCTACCCGGTTCGGCTCCCCTTGACATGGAGACGGGCGAGCACCAGTCTTCGTTACTCATGGAACCGCTACCGGGATCTGCGGCGCGCCCGGCAGGAAGTCCCGCCCGGATCGCGGACGTCGCTGCGCGCGCCGGAGTCGGAGTCGCCACGGTCTCCCGCGTGCTGAACGGCCACGCCAGCGTGCGGCCCAGCACCCGGGAACGGGTCGCCGAGGCGATCGAGGCCCTCAACTACCGGCCCAGCTCGCTCGCGCGGAGCCTCTCGCTCCAGCGGACGATGGTCGTGGCGGCGCTCCTCCCCTGGTTCACGAACCCGTCCGCCGTGCAGCGAGTCCGCGGCATCGTCGACGGCCTCAGCGGCTCGCCGTACGACCTGATGGTCTTCGACATCGAGTCGGAGGACAGACAGCGTCGCGCGTTCGAGCTTTTCGACCGCGGGGACCGTGCGGACGGCCTTCTCGTCGTCTCGACCCTTCCGCCCGAGCCCGAGATCGACCGAATCCGCGCCGCAGGCCTGCCCTGCGTCCTCGTCGATGCCGTTCACCCGTGCCTGCCCAGCATCGCCGTCGACGACGTGGCCGGCGGCGAGATTGCAACGCGGCATCTGGTCGAGCTCGGCCACCGACGCATCGCCCTCATCGGCGACCCACCGCCCGAGTTCCGCTTCGAGTGGAGCCGCGACCGGACCCGCGGCTACGAGCGTGCGCTGGCGGCGGCGGGGATCGAGGCGCGAGAGGAGTACGTCCGCGAGGGCACGCGCCTGCCTCACGTCGCCCGAGCTGTCGCCAGCGAGCTCCTGTCCATGACCGAGCGGCCGACTGCGATCTTCGCCGCGTCGGATACCCAGGCCCTCGGCGCCCTCGACGCCGCGCGGGCACACGGCATCCGCGTCCCGGAGGAGCTCTCGGTGGTCGGCTTCGACGACATCGAGGTCGCCGGCTATGTCGGACTGACGACGGTGCGCCAGCCGCTCCTGGAGAGCGGCCGCCGCGGAGCGCAGCTCCTTCTCGAGGCGCTCGGCGGCTTGTCGGTCGAGCCTTTGCGCGAGCTGCTGCCCCTCGAGCTCGTCGTGCGCAGCACGACGGGACCGGCGCCGCGATAGAGCTGAGAGATTCGCCCGTTTGACAGATGTGGAACGCGTGTTCCACAATATGGGCGGCATGGCCGCCGAGACGGGCACCCAGGCAATCGACCGGGCCGCCGAGCTGCTGGTCGGTGTCGTCGAGTCGCCCCGCCCCGTCACCGTCGGGGAGCTGTCGCAGCGGTCGGGGCTGCCGAAGAGCACCACTTCGCGACTCGTTGGGGCGCTCGAGCGCCGTGGCCTCGTCCAGCGATCGAGTGACCGCCGGCTCGGCCCGGGCCCGGTGCTCCTCCGCTACGCGAGCCGCGACGCGTCGCAGTCGCTCGTCGAGCTCGCACAGCCGAGCTTGACGCGGCTCGCCGACGCGAGCGGCGAGACGATCAACCTCGCCGTCCCCGGGCCCGACGGCGTCGAGCATCTCGCCCAGGAGGACACCGCGCACCTCGTCGGAGTCACCGACTGGGTCGGGCGGCGCGTCCCGTTCCCGCTCGCCGCGAACGGCAAGTGCTTCCTCGCATTCGCCGGCGGGGACGTCGACGAGGGCGAGCTGATCCGCTCGCGCGGCTACGCGACGTCGATCGACGAGCTCGAGGTCGGCCTTTCGGCCCTCGCCGCGCCCGTGCTCGGCAGGGACGGCGCCGCGATCGCTGCGCTGTCGATCTCAGGCCCGACGACCCGGCTCACTGCCGAACGCATCGAGGAGCTTGCACCGCTGCTCACCGACGAGGCCGCGAGCCTCTCCCGACGACTGCGAGGTGCCGCATGACCCACGAAGAGATCCTGCAGGGGCTGTACGACCACACGCTCGTCGGCGACGCGCCGGAGGTGAAGGACCTCGTCAACCAGGGCCTCGAGGACGAGCTCGCTCCGGAGTCGATGCTCTACGACGCCCTGATCCCCTCGCTCGAGGAAGTCGGCGCGCGATTCGAGCGCGGCGACTTCTTCGTCCCGGAGATGCTGATCGCGGCGCGTGCCATGCAGGGCGCGCTCGACATCCTCCGCCCGCTCCTCGCCGAGACCGGCGCCCAGCAGGTCGGCACCTACGTCATGGGGACGGTCAAGGGCGACGTCCACGACATCGGCAAGAACCTCGTCAACATCATGCTCGAGGGCGCCGGCTTCACGGTCCACGACCTCGGCGTCAACGTCGCGCCCGAGAAGTTCGTCGAGATGGTGCAGGAGCACAAGCCGGAGATCGTCGGCTTCTCGGCCTTCCTCACCACGACGATGCCGATGTTCAAGGCGAACATCAACGCGCTCGAGAAGGCGGGGATCCGCGACGACGTGATCGTCATGGTCGGCGGAGCGCCGGTCACGCAGGAGTACGCGGACAAGGTCGGCGCCGACGGGTACGCCTCCGACGCGTCGGCCGCCGTGCGGCTCGCCAAGGATCTGATCGAGCGCAAGAGGAGCGCGGTTCCTGCTTGATGAAGCCGGTGGCCCTCGTCGAGTACGCGGTCAAGAAGCCGGTCTTCGGTTGCCACATGTGCGGCCAGTGCGTCCTCCACTCGACCGGCCTGACGTGTCCGATGGAGTGCCCGAAGACGCTGCGCAACGGTCCGTGCGGCGGGGTACGTCCGGACGGGCACTGCGAGGTGAAGCCGGAGATGCGCTGCGTCTGGCTCAAGGCCGTCGAGCGCTCGCGCCGGTTGCCGTGGGCGGACGAGATCGACGACATCCGGCCGCCGGTCGACAACCGCCTCGAGGGGACTTCTTCATGGGTCAACCTCGCGACCGGGCGCGACAGGCAGACGCCGAAGGGGTGGCATGTCGAGGCTTGAGGATGCGCTTGCGGCGGGCCGCTTCGTCGTCACGTCCGAGCTCCTCTCGGTCGACTCGGGCGGCCTCGACGCGGTGCGCGACCGGTTTGCGCCCTTCGAGGACTACGTCGACGCGACGAACGCGACCGACAACACCTCGGCACACGCACACGCCTCCCCGCTCGCGGTGGCGATCGCGCTCGAGCAGCTCGGGATGGAGCCGATCATGCAGCTCACGTGCCGCGACCGGAACCGGCTCGCACTCGAGGCGGACCTCGCCGGCGCGGCGCTGCACGGGATCGAGAACGTCCTCTGCCTCACCGGAGACGACGTGACCGCCGGCGACGAGCCCGAGGCGCGACGCGTCTTCGACCTCGACTCCATCCAGCTGCTGGCCCTCGGCTCCTCGATGGCGCGCGGCACGTATCTCTCCGGCCGCAGGATCGACCCCCCGCCGAAGCTCTTCCTCGGCGCGGTCGAGAACTCCGGCGCGCCGCCGTTCGACTATCGCGTCGACCGGGCGCTGACGAAGGTTCGCGCCGGTGCGCGCTTCCTGCAGCTGCAGGTCTCCTTCCGGCCGGAGCAGCTCGAGGCGTTCATGGGCGAGGCGGTCGCGAAGGGGCTGAGCGAGCAGTGCGCCCTCCTCCCCTCGATCTGCCTCACGCGCTCGCCCGCAGCATTGCGCTACATCGACGAGCACGTCCCCGGGATCGAGGTGCCGGCGCCGCTGATCGAGCGGTGCGAGCGCGCTCCCGACCAGGAGGCTGCGTGCTTCGAGCTCGCGGTCGAGCTCGCCGAGCACGCGCGCGCTCTGCCGGGAGTGGCGGGCCTCCACCTGATCAGCTTCCGCCGCGAGGCCGGCATCGCCGGGCTCTGCGAGCGGCTCGGCATTCCCCCTCGAGCGGAAAGGGAGACGAGTGGATACCGTCGTCCGGTCGCCGTCTAGGACGGTCGTCATCGGGCCGGAGCAGCCGTTCTGCGTGATCGGCGAGCGGATCAACCCGACGGGCCGGAAGGCGTTCCAGGCGCAGCTGCAGGCCGGCGACCTCTCCCAGCTCGAGGTCGACGTCGCGCAGCAGGTCGCGGGCGGCGCGGACCTGCTCGACGTCAACGTCGGCGACCCGCTCGCGGACGAGGTCGACCTGATGGGCAAGGCGATCCCGCTCGTCCAGGGCCTCTGCGAGCTGCCGCTCTGCATCGACTCCTCGGTGATCGAGGCGCTCGAGGCCGGGCTCTCCGCCTACGAGGGCAAGGCGCTCGTCAACTCGGTCACGGGCGAGGACGAGCGGCTCGAGGCGATCCTGCCGCTCGTGGCGAGGCACGGCGCGGCGGTGATCGGGCTCGCGAACGCTGAGGACATACCGATGGAGCCGGAGCGCCGGGTCGAGATCGCGAAGAAGATCGTCTCCGCCGCCGGCGACCACGGAATCCCGCCCGAGGACGTGATCATCGACCCGCTCGCGATGCCGATCGGTGCGGAGCCGCGCGCCGTGACCCTCTTCGTCGAGACGCTGCACCTGCTGCGCGACGAGCTAGGCGTGAACACGACCTGCGGCGCCGGCAACACGTCCTTCGGACTGCCCGGGCGCCAGACGCTCGGAGCCGCGTTCCTCGCCGTCGCGCAGAGCCACGGCCTGACGAGCGCGATCATGGATTCGCGCCGGCCGGAGATGGTGGATGCGGTTCGTGCCACCGACTTTCTGCTCGGCCGCGACGAGTGGGGCGCCGCCTGGATTCGCATGTACCGCGAGAAGCAGGCTGCGGCCACGGCATGAGTGCCGTCGTGGACATTCCGGAGGAGCAGCACCCCGACCGGGTCCGCCTGCGCTTCCTCCAGTCGGGCGAGGACCGGGCTGTCAAGGAGGCGCGCGTGCTCGCCGGCACGACCATCTTCGACGCCGCGAGCTGGAACGGCGTCGCGATCGACTCGACCTGCGGCGGCCACGGCACGTGCAAGAAGTGCAAGGTCAAGGTCGTCTCCGGGAACGCGCCGATCAGCCC
>DASXJG010000042.1:0-5535 GCA_036497525.1 Gaiellaceae bacterium | reverse complement strand
CGGCGTCGACCGAGCGCTCGAGCCGTACGACTTGATGATCGCCGACGCCGACCGCTCGGTCGCGCTCGCGGGGATCATGGGCGGCGAGGAGACCGAGATCGGCGACTCGACGACCGAGGTGCTGCTCGAGGCCGCGAACTTCGAGCCGGTCGGGATCTTCCGCACCTCGGAACGGCTGCGGCTGCGCACCGAGGGCTCGAACCGCTGGGAGAAGGGCGTCGATCCCTACGTCGCGGGGCAGGCAGCGACGTACGCGACGCAGCTCATCGTCGAGCTCGCCGGCGCCCGCTGGACCGGGGCGGAGGACGTGAAGGCCGAGCTGCCGAAGCCTGCCGTGATCCGGCTCCGGCCCGAGCGCACGAGCCGGCTGATCGGGCTCGAAGTGCCGGCGGAGGAGCAGGCCGCGATCCTCGGCCGGATCGGGTTCGGGGAGCTGAAGAAGGGCTTCCGCGCGCCGACCTGGCGAGCGCGCGACGTGACCCGCGAGGTCGACCTGATCGAGGAGGTCGCGCGGTTCAAGCTGCCCGAGATCCCGTTCACGCTGCCGCGCCGGGAGGCGATGTTCGGGCGCCTGACGCGCGCGCAACGGCTCAGGCGCATCGTCGAGGACGCGCTCGTCGGCGCTGGTTACGCGGAGGCGTACACGCCGACCTTCGTCGCCGAGGGCGAGGTCCGGCTGCCCGAGCCGCTCTCGTCCGAGGCGGCCGCGCTCCGCACCAACCTCTACGCGTCGCTCCTCGACCCCGCACGCAGGAACGCCGACGCCGGCGCGGAGGACGTCGCGTTGTTCGAGGTCGCCCGCGTCTACCGAGATGTAGGCGAGCAGCTTCCGCAGGAGCGCTGGCACGTCGCCGGGATCGCGGACGGCGGATTTGCCGAGGCGAAGTGGGCGGTCGAGCAGATCTACGCCGCACTCGGCCTCGATCCCGCGTACGAGCGGACGAGCGAGCCGTACCTTCACCCGGGGAAGGCGGCCCGCACGGCGGAGGGGTGGCTCGGCGAGCTCCATCCCGAGCTGATCGAAGGCGCGTGGGGCACGTTCGAGCTCGACCTCGACGCTCTCGTGGACGCTGCGCCACAGGTGGTCGGGTTCGATGCGGTCAGCCCGTATCCAGACCTGCGGCAGGATCTCGCGTTCGTCGTGGACGAGGACGTCACGGCTGCCGAGCTGCTGGCGGCGATCCGGGAGGCAGCCGGCGAGCTGCTGCGCGAGCTCGAGGTCTTCGACGAGTACCGCAACCCCGAGACGATCGGCGAGGGGAAGCGCTCGCTCGCGTTCCGGGTCGCCTTCGGCTCACCGGACGGGACGCTGACGGACGAGGACGTCGCGCCTGTGCGCGCCTCGATCGTCGACGCGCTCTCGTCGCGCTTCGGGGCTGTCCTACGCGCTTAGTCCTTGAAGTGGCGCCGGACCTTCAGCGCGGTCCGGACGGCGAGCGCGGCGCCGAGCGCTACGCCGACCCATTTCCCTCGCTCGGCGGTGTGCTCGAGCTCAGTGCGCAGGGAGGAGACGGCCTCGGTGAGCCCCTCCCGCTCACTGGCGATCTCCTCGCGGAGCTCCGACTCCTCAGTTCCCATTGCCGCGCAGCGCCTCCGTCGTGAGCTGCGCCTCCTCGAGCGCCTGCTCCGGAACCGGGTTCGAGCCCTTACGCAGGAGAAACACGCCGACTGCGCCGAAGATCGCGCCGACGAGAAGGACAGCGCCGCCGACGATGAGGAGGGATGCCCAGACCGGCAGCACGAGCGAGAGCGCGGCCGCCGCTCCGGCGAGCGCGAAGCAAAGGGCCAGGAAGCCGAATACGGCCGCTGCAAGAGAGAACCCGAGGCCCGTCCCGAGCTGCGCAAGCTTGCGCTTGAGCTCCGCCGTCGCGAGCTGCAGCTCGAGCCGCACGATGGAGCGCGCGTGCTCGGCGACGCGCCGGGTGGCGCCGGTGAGGCCTAGACCTTCCATGCCGTCCTTGTTACCACGTCGAACGGGACCGTAGCCGACCGCGTCAGCGATTGCGGCCGGTCGTCCACCAGGCGAGCCGCTGATACCAGGTCGATTTCTCGGGGATGATCTGCTCCTCGACCTCCTCGTGCATGTCCTCGAGGGACGGCACCTCGCTGCCCGAGATCGTGAGCCGGACCTCGCGCTCGGCGATGCTCGCGACGATCTCGGCCGGGACGTACTTGACCCCTCCGAACGTGCCCGTCTTGATGCCGAAGCCGTCGAAGATGTCCGCTTCCTCGTCGCCAGCGATCTCGTGGACGTTGCCGACCTCCGCGCCCTCTCGGTCGTAGACGGGCCAGCCCTTTTCGACGACCTTCCAGGAGACGGGATCGGGCATCAGGCCGGGCGGCGGCCGACGAGGAAGGTCGCACCCTGCGTCCCGAGTGGATGCACGTCGCTGAGCACCCGCATCACGCTGACGTGGCCGGTGATGCCCGCCTCGTCGAGCCGCGTCAGGCAGCGGCCGACCATGCCGGCCGAAGCGCCGTAGCCGCGGTCGTTCGCGCAGCGGAAGCCGAACCCGGGCTTCCCCGTCAACTGCATCGGGTTGAGGGGGGCACAGAGGACGGCGGCACGGTCGACGTCCACGCTCGAGTCCAGCTCCAATTCGGCGACGAGGTCGCTCCAGTCGGACGGCAGCATCTCGAGCGCCGCCTTCCACTCGCGCGCGAGCGTGGGGCGCGCAACCTCCTGCGGCGTCTCGGCCTCAGTCGTCCCCATGAGCGTCAGTTGGCCGTGGATTCGCTCGGCGTCGATGCGGCCGAGCAGGCGCCGTGCGGCCTCGGGTCCGAGCCCGCGGCCGCTGCGCGTGACGTAGAACCGGACCATGACGCCGGAGCGTCCCGGACCGGCCGGCGCAAGCAGCGCAACGGCCCGCTCGCGCGCTCTCTCGTTGTCGATCCGGAGGCTCAGCCGGACGTCGCTCCAGCTCGGATCCAGGCCGCTTTGCACCTGATTCCACTGTTCGACGAGCCGCACGGCGCCAACCGTACACTCCGGCTCATGGCGGTGGAGCAGCAGCGAGCGAGCCTGCCGAAGGGTGACCTGCAGGACGTCCTGCGGGAGATGCTCCTCATCCGCCGCTTCGAAGAGAAGGTCGAGGAGCGCTTCCGCGCCGGCGAGCTGCCCGGCTTCCTCCACGTGGCGATCGGCCAGGAGGCGTGCGCGGTGGGCGTCTGCCGTGCGCTCGAGGACGGCGACGTCATCGCCTCGACCCACCGAGCGCACGGCCACACGCTCGCGAAGGGCACGCATCCCAACGAGCTGATGGCCGAGCTGTACGGCAAGACGGAGGGCTGCTCCCACGGCTACGGCGGTTCCATGCACCTTTACGACATCGAGCGCGGAAACATGGGCGCGAACGCCGTCATCGGGGGCGGGCTGCCGCATATCACCGGTGCTGCGCTCGCGTTCCAGATGCGCGGCGAGCCTCGCGTCGCGGTCGCATTCTTCGGCGACGGGGCGACCAACATCGGGACGTTTCACGAGGCGCTGAACCTCGCGCAGCTCTGGACGGTGCCGGCCGTGTTCGTGCTCGAGGACAACAAGTGGGCGGAGTCGACGCCGGAGTCGCAGCACTCGCCGATTCGCGACCTCTCCCTGCGCGCGAAGGCGTTCGGCATGAAGACGAGCAAGGCCGACGGCCAGGACGTCGAAGCGGTCTACAAGGCGACGCGTCAGGCGCTGGACCACGCGCGATCCGGTAAGGGGCCGGTCTTCCTTCACCTCGACACGGTGCGCTTCAGCGGCCACTACATCGGCGATCCCCAGGTCTACCGGGACAAGGACGAGGCGCGGAGGCTCCGCGACACCCGCGACCCGATCGAGTTGCTGCGCGCGAAGCTCGAAGTCTCCGACGACGACTTCGCCGAGGTCGACGCCGAGGTGACGGAGATCGTGGAGGCGGCGGTCGAGTTCGCGAAGGGCGGGACCGATCCGGCTCCGGAAGACGCACTCAAGAACGTCTATGCCTGAGCTGACCTACCGGGAGGCGGTACGCGACGCGCTGTCCACGGCGATGCGCCAGGACGAGGACGTCTTCATCATGGGCGAGGACATCGCCGAGATGGGCGGCTCGATGGGGGTCACGGCCGGGATGCTCGACGAGTTCGGCAGGGAGCGCGTGCGCAACACGCCGATCTCGGAGATGGCGCTCGCGGGCGCGGCGATCGGCGCCGCGATGCAGGGCATGCGCCCGGTCGCCGAGATCATGTACGAGGACTTCATGACGCTCGCTGCCGAGCAGGTCGTGAATCAGGCGGCGAAGCTCCGCTACATGTCAGGCGGGCAGCTCACCGTCCCGGTCGTCTTCCGCACGCAGGGCGGCGCCGGCTGGTCGCCGGGTGCGCAGCACGCGCAGCAGCTCGAGGCGTGGTTCGTCCACATTCCGGGGCTCAAGGTGGTGTTCGCCTCGACGCCGGAAGATGTCCGCGGACTTCTCTGGTCGGCGATCTACGACGACAACCCTGTGGTCTTCTTCGAGCACCGGACGCTGTACCCGATCAAGGGCGACGTGCCGCAGGAGATCGAGCCGATCCCGATCGGCCGCGCGCGTGTCCACCGCGAGGGCGGCGACGTGACCGTGATCGCGACGGGCCGGCTCGTCCACGAGAGCCTCAAGGCGGCGGAGCAGGCGGAACGGGACGGGATCTCGGTCGAGGTCGTCGACCCGCGCACGCTGCAGCCGCTCGACGAGGAGACGCTCGTCTCCTCGGTGAAGAAGACGAACCGGGCCGTCGTCGCCCACGAGGCCGTCACGCGGATGGGCTTCGGCGCCGAGGTCGCCGCCGTCCTCCAGTACCAGGCGTTCGACTGGCTCGACGCGCCGATCGAGCGCGTCGGCGCGAAATTCGCACCGCTGCCGTTCGCTCCCGTGATGGAGAACTTCGTCGTGCCTCACGCCGAAGATGTGCTCGCCGCGATCAAGCGAACCGTGGGGAAGGCGTAGCCGGCGTGGCGACCGAGGTGATCCTGCCGCGGCTCGGCCAGGGCATGGAGTCCGGCACGATCGTCCGCTGGCTCAAGTCGGAGGGCGAGCCGGTCGCGAAGGGCGAGCCGCTCTTCGAGCTCGACACCGACAAGGTGACGCAGGAGGTCGAAGCCGAGGCAGCCGGAGTCCTGCTCAAGATCGCCGTCTCCGAGGGCGAGGTCCCGGTCGGCCAGACCGTGGCTTTCATCGGCGAGCAGGGCGAGGCCGTGCCGGAGGTTGCGGCAGCTCCGCCGACGGCGGTGGCCGAGGCGCCAAGTAACAGTCTGTTACAAGCGAAGGAGGAGCAGGTCCACGCGGCGGCGGCTTCCGGAAACGGCCGGATCAAGGCTTCGCCGCTCGCGCGCCGGCTCGCACGCGAGCGCGGAATCGACCTGGCCGCGCTGCATGGCACCGGGCCGGAGGGCCGGATCGTCGCCGAGGACGTCGAGCGCGCCGAGGCGGGGGCTCCGGCTGCAGCTACCGCAAGTAACAGACTGTTACAAGCTCCGGTCCCGGCCGGAGAGGTCGAGCGCGTACCGCTGACGAACATCCGCAAGACGATCGCCCGCCGGCT
>DASXJG010000041.1:0-2091 GCA_036497525.1 Gaiellaceae bacterium | reverse complement strand
GCCTCGCGCTCGAGCCGCAGGAGCGTGTACGGCCCGATCCGCTCCGAGCCGGTGACCCTATGCCGACTGGGTGATCCCGAGCTCTGCATCGATCCGTTCCTGAAGGGAGACCGCCTGCTCGGCGCGCGCGGTCGCGATCGCGTGCACCGCGGCGGCGGCGCCGGAAAGCGTCGTGATGCAGGGGACCCGCCGCGCGAGCGCAGCCTCGCGAATCGCATAGCCGTCCGAGCGCGCGTTGCGGCCCTCGGGCGTGTTGATCACGAGGTCGCAGCGGCCGCGGCGGATCAGGTCGACGACGGTCGGCTCGCCGTCCGTCGCCTCGCTGAGCTTGCGCACCGGCTCGACCGCGATCCCGGCGTTCGCGAGCGTCTCGGCGGTTCCCTCGGTCGCGTACAGCTCGAAGCCGAGGCCGACGAGGGTGGCCGCGATCGGCACGGCCTGCTGGTGGTCGGGCTCGCGGATGGAGATGAACACGGAGCCCGACCGCGGCAGCCGCCGGCCCGCGGCCCGCTCGGCCTTGTCGAGGGCGGTCGAGAGGTCGGCGGCGCTCGCCATCACCTCGCCCGTCGAGCGCATCTCCGGGCCGAGCACCGGGTCGCTGCCGGGGAAGCGCGCGAACGGCAGCACCGCCGCCTTGACGCTCCACTGCCGCGGCGGCCGCTCGGGCGGCAGCCCCAACTCGGAAACCCGTGTACCGAGCGCGAGGCGGCAGGCGGCCTTGACGAGCTCGACGCCGGTCGCCTTGCTCACGAACGGCACCGTGCGCGAAGCGCGCGGGTTCGCCTCGAGCACGTACACCTCTCCGTCGCCCGTCACCGCAAGCTGGACGTTGAGGAGCCCGACGGCGCCGAGCGCCCGCCCGAGGATCCGGACGATGCGGGCGATCTCCTGCCCATGCGCGAAGCTGAGGCTCGGCGCCGGCAGGACGCAGGCGGAATCGCCGGAGTGCACGCCCGCCTCCTCGACGTGTTGCATGACCGCGGCGACGTAGGTGTCGACGCCGTCGCAGAGCGCGTCCACGTCAACCTCGACGGCGTGCTCCACGAAGCGGTCCACGAGGATTCGCTCGAAACGGGGCATGTCGCGAACGTCGTCGGCCGTGTAGCAGACCCGCATCGCGCGTCCGCCGAGGACGTACGAGGGCCTGACGAGCACCGGGTAGCCGATCCGCTCGGCGATCTCGACCGCCTCGTCCGGCGAAGCAGCGATCCCCCACTCCGGCGAGCGGAGCCCGTGCGCCCGCAGGAGCCCGGCGAAGCGCTCGCGGTCCTCGGCGAGGTCGACGGCGTCGAAGGGCGTGCCGAGGATGCAGTAGCCGGCGTCCTCGATCGCGCGGGCGAGCTTGAGCGGCGTCTGGCCCCCGAACTGGATCACGACGCCGTCGGGCTTCTCCCGCTCGCAGATGGCGAGAACCGACTCGGTGTCGAGCGGCTCGAAGTAGAGCCGGTCGGACGTGTCGTAGTCGGTGTAGACGGTCTCGGGGTTGCAGTTGACCATCACCGCCTCGTAGCCGAGCTCGCGGTAGATGGTGACGGCGTGGACGCAGCAATAGTCGAACTCGATGCCCTGCCCGATCCGGTTCGGGCCCGAGCCGAGAATGACGACGCGCGGCCGCGCTCCGGTCGGCGCGGCCTCGTCGTTCTCGCCCCAGGTCGAGTAGTAGTAGTTCGATGCGGCCTCGACCTCGCCCGCGCACGAGTCGACGCGGCGATACGAGGGCCGGACGCCGCAATCGCGCCGCCGCCGGCGCGCCGCCGCCTCGGTCGTGCCCGCCGCGGCGGCGATCTCGGCGTCGGACAGACCCAGACGCTTGAGGCACAGCCACTCGTCCGCTACGAGCGACTCGACGTCGCCGAGGGCGTCGAGCGCCTCGCCGATGGTCGCGAGCTCGCGCCGGAAGAACGGGTGGAGATCCTCGGGTGCGTCCTCGTACGTCTGCCACGGCGTGGCGGCGCCCGCGTCGAGCTCCCGCGAGCGATACGCCTTGAGGTACGCCTCCGCGAAGGTGCGGCCGATGCCCATCGTCTCCCCCACCGACTTCATCTGCGTGCCGAGCGTCCGGTCGGCGCCGGGGAACTTCTCGAAGGCGAA
>DASXJG010000040.1:0-2364 GCA_036497525.1 Gaiellaceae bacterium | reverse complement strand
TGCGACGCTGAGCGACGACGGCGAGTGGCTCGAAGTGATCGCCTCGCGCGGCTACGACCTGCGGTTCATCGAGCCGTTCCGGCGCTTCCCCGTCAGCGGGAACTTCCCGCTCTCGGAGGCGGTGCGCACCGGCGAGGGCGTCTTCATCCGCTCCGAAGCGGAGCGGGACCAGCGCTACCCGGAGCTGGTCGGCCGCTCGCAGCCGGGGCACGGGCTCGTGTGCGTGCCGCTGGTGGGTGAACGGGGCACGATCGGCGGGCTCGTCTTCTCCTTCCCGACCGACCAGGAGTTCCCGCCCGACCGCCGGGCGCTCAAGATCGCGCTCGGACGGCAGGCTGCGCTCGCGCTCGAGCGCGCCCAGTTCTCGGTGGCCGAGCAGACGCTGCGCGAGCGGCTCGCCTTCCTCGGCGAGGCGACTGCGCTGCTCACCTCGTCGCTCGAGCTCGACCGGACGCTCGAGCGCCTCACCGAGCTCGCCGTGCCGCTGCTCGCCGACTGGTGCTCGATCTCCATGCTCGTCGAGGAGACGGGCGAGATCGAGCAGCTCGTCGTCGCCCACCAAGATCCCGAGCGCAGGCGCTGGGCCGAGGCGGTGCAAGAGCGCTCGCGCACCGTCCGGATCGACGACGAGTTCGATCTGACCGCGCAGGTGATTCGTACCGGTGAGGCGATCTTCCTCCGTGAGGTGCCGCAGGAATTGCTGGACGAGGCTGCGCAGCGGGACCCCAACGCGGCGGAGGCGCTCGAGCACATCTCCATTCGCAGTGCGATCACAGTGCCGCTCCGCTCGGGCGAGCGCTCCTTCGGCGCCCTCACGCTCGTTGCGGAGTCCCGGGAGCTCGAGGATTCCGAGTTCGACCTCGCACAGGAGCTTGCCGCGCGCGCCGCGATCGCCGTCGAGAACGCGCGACTGTACCGCGAGGCCGAGCGTCGGGCCGAAGCGGCACTCGCCCTCGCCTACGTTGGCGACGGCGTCGTCCTGCTGGACCGCGACGGCCGGGTGCGTTTCTGGAACTCGGCCGCCGCCGCGATCACCGGCGTCCGGGAGTCCGCTGCGGTCGGCCGCCGTCCGGCCGAGGTCGTACGTGCCTGGGAGGAGCTGACCCGGCTGGCGGAGCTCGCCGACGCCGCCGCACCCGAGCGCGCGCGTCCCGTGACGGTGCCGATCGAGACGGCGTCGGGTGACCGCTGGGTTGCGGTCACCGGTGTCGCCTTCGACGAGGGCATCGTCTACGCATTGCGGGACGTCAGCGACGAGCGGGCCCTGGAGCGGGCACGGAGCGATTTCGTGGCGACCGCCTCGCACGAGCTTCGCACTCCGCTCGCGGCCGTCTACGGGGCCGCCCGCACGTTGCGCCGCACCGACATCGAGATCCCGGCTGAGCAGCACGACCGCTTCCTCGAGATCATCGTGAGCGAGACCGAGCGCCTGACGGCGATCGTGTCCCAGATCCTCCTCGCGGGGCAGCTCGAGGAGGGCCGCGTGGACGTGACGACCACGGCGACCGACCTGGCGCCGCTCGTCGAGAGCGCGCTCGACTCGGCCCGTCTGCGCACGCCCGAAAAGATCGAGCTGCGGCTGGAACAGAACGGCGCCCGCGCGGTCGCGATCGCCGACGAGGACAAGCTTCGCCAGGTGCTCGTCAACCTTCTCGACAACGCCGTCAAATACTCCCCGGACGGCGGCGACGTGGTGGTCGAGCTCGCCGGCGGGCAGGGTCGCGTGCTGCTGACCGTCCGCGATCGCGGGCTCGGCATCCCGCCGGGCGAGCAGGAGCGGATCTTCGAGAAGTTCTACCGCCTCGATCCCGCCCTCACGCGCGGCGTTGGCGGCAGCGGCCTCGGCCTGTTCATCTCACGCGAGCTCGTGGCCCGGATGGGTGGCAGCCTCACGGTCAGGTCGCAGCCCGGCGAGGGAGCGGCGTTCGTCGTGGATCTGCCCGCCGCTTAGCCGGATCTCACCTCACGCGGCAAACTTAGACGCGAATGCTCGTTCTCGTTGCAGACGACGACCGCGCAGTGCGCGAGGCGCTCGAGCGCGCCTTGCAGCTGCACGGCTATGAGGTCGCGGTCGCGTCGGACGGAGACACGGCGCTGACGGCCGTGGACGCGCGCACGCCGGACGCCGTCGTGCTCGACGTGATGATGCCCGGGCTCGACGGCCTCGACGTCACGCGCCGCCTGCGGAGGCAGGGGAACCGCATCCCGATCCTCCTGCTCACCGCCCGCGACGCGATCGGCGACCGGGTCGAGGGGCTCGACGCAGGCGCCGACGACTACCTCCCGAAGCCGTACGACCTCGAGGAGCTCCTCGCGCGGCTGCGCGCGCTCCTGCGCCGCTCGAAGCCGGAGGAGCCGGGCGCG
>DASXJG010000039.1:0-10127 GCA_036497525.1 Gaiellaceae bacterium | reverse complement strand
GTCGGCCTCGACCCGGCCGACGACGCGGCCGTCTACCGGCTCGACGACGAGCGGGCACTCGTCTTCACCGTCGACTTCTTCCCGCCGCTCGTCGACGACCCCGCCCTCTTCGGCCGGATTGCGGCGACGAACGCGCTCAACGACGTGTTCGCGATGGGCGGCACGCCCCTCCTAGCGCTCTCGATCGCAGCCTTCCCGGAGGAGCTCGCGACCGATCTCGTCGCGGCGGTCTTCTCGGGCGCCGATCAACAGGTGCGCGCCGCCGGCGCCATTCTCGCGGGGGGCCACACGATCCGCGACGCCGAGCCGAAGTACGGGCTCGCGGTCGTGGGCACCGTCCATCCCGACGGCGTGTGGGTGAAGAGCGGCGCCCGCCCCGGCGACGCGGTCTTCCTCACGAAGCCGCTCGGCACCGGGCTCGTGCTCGCCGCGAAAGGGGACCTCGGGGAGGCCGCTCGGTGGATGACGACGCTCAACGACTGCGCGGCAGAGGTGCTGCGGCCCTTCTCGCCGCACGCGGTCACCGACGTTACGGGCTTCGGGCTGCTCGGCCACGCCTACGAGACGGCCGAACGGAGCGGCGTCCGAATCCGGCTCCGTGCCTCCGCGCTGCCGGCGCTCGAGGGAGCGCTCGAAGCCGCGCGGGCCGGCGTCCGCACCGGCGGCGACCCGCGCAACCGCGACTTCGCCGGCCCGCACGTCTCCAGCGACAGCGTTCCCGAGGAGCTCCTCGCGCTCGCGTACGACGCGCAGACCGCGGGTGGGTTGCTCGTGACGCTGCCGGTGGAGAAGGCGCTCTCGCTCGAGGCCGAGTTCGATCGGGCTGACCTCTTCCTCGCCCGGGTGGGCACGGTGGAGGACGGCTTGGGCGTCCTGCTCGAGCCGTAAGCGCTCTACACTCGGGACCGTGCACGCGGGGTCCGCATCGGCCGCCGTGCCGCGGCGCCTCGCGGCGACGACGATCTCGCCGGTCGTCTTCCGGCGCATCGCGATGGCGGCCGTCGGGGTGCTCATCCTCATCGTCGCCACCGGCGCGACCGTCCGCCTCACCGGCTCGGGGCTCGGGTGCCCCCACTGGCCGACGTGCACCACCAAGCACGCGCTTCCGCGCGGCTACCACTCGGACATCGAGTTCTCGAACCGCGTGGTCTCGGGGATCACCGTGATCACGACCCTGCTTCTCGCGCTCGCCGCCTGGCGCACCCGCGGCCTCGGCCGGCGCGGGCGGTGGCTTGCGACCGCCGTCTTCGCCGGGACGCTCGCGCAGGCGCCGCTCGGCGCCATCGTCGTCTACTTCGACCTGAACCCGTATCTCGTGATCACCCACCTGCTGCTCTCGTTCACGCTCGTCGCGCTCGCGGTGCTCACGCAGCTCGAGGCCTCGCGGCTGGTGCGTGGAGCCGCGGCTCCGCTGCCCGGAGTCGCTCGGCTCGGCGGCGCCGTCCTCGTCGCCGCAGTCGCAGTGCTCGCGGTGAGCGGGACGGCGGCGACCGCGGCCGGTCGCTTCCCGGGAAGCTCGGGAGACGAGGTCGTGCCGCGCCTCGGGAAGTTCTATCCCGCCGTCTACTGGCACGTGCGCGCGGTCGCCGTGTTCGGGATCGTGTTCGGAGTGCTCGCGGCCTGGGCGTGGACGCGGCGCAGCAGGTATCCCTGGCTGATCCGGGGTTGCGTGGGGCTGCTTGCGATCCTCGTGGCGCAGATGGTGATCGGCGAGGTGCAATACCGCACGTACGGCGACGTGCCCTGGTGGCTGGTGCTCCTCCACGTCGTGACGGCGGCGACCCTCGTGGGCTTCACGGTCGGGCTCGCCGCGCGGCTCTGGCGGCCGGTCGCCTCGCGCAACGCCGACTAGACTCGGGGAATGTCGGAGCTGATCGTCTCCTCGCTGCCCGAGCTGCGCAGCCCGGTGCTCGTAGCGGCTTTTCGCGGCTGGAACGACGGAGGCCAGGGCGCGACGCTCGGAGCCGGCTACCTCGCGCGGCAATGGGACGCCGAGACGTTCGCCGAGATCGAGCCGGAGAACTTCTACGACTTCCAGGCGGTGCGCCCGCACGTCTCGCTCGACGAGGGCCTGACCCGGAAGCTCGATTGGCCCGCGAACACGTTCATGCACGCGCCGATCCCGGGGCTCGACCGCGACGCCGTGATCCTGCTCGGCGTCGAACCGAACCTCCGCTGGAAGACGTACTCCGGTCTCGTGCTCGAGCTCGTCAAGGAGCTGGAGGTCGAGCTCGTCGTCACCCTCGGGTCGCTGCTCGCCGACGTACCGCACACGCGGCCGGCGCCGGTGAGCGCGGCGGCGAGCGATCCGTCGCTCGTCGAGGAGCTCGGCGTGGAGCCGTCGCGCTACGAGGGGCCGACCGGGATCGTCGGCATCCTCCTCGACGCCTGCCGGCGGGAGGGTCTCGCCTCCGTCAGCCTCTGGGCGGCCGTGCCGCATTACGTCTCGCTCGCGCCGAGCCCGCGGGCGGCGCTCGCGCTCTGCCGCCGCTTCGGCGAGCTCGTCGGGACGGACATCGACCTCACCGAGCTCGAGCAGGCGGCGGAGGAGTACGGCGAGCAGGTGACCGAGGCGGTCGCCTCCGACGCCGAGACGGCCTCCTACGTCGAGGAGCTCGAGCGGCGCGTCGACCTGATCGAGGCGGCCGAGGATCTCCCGTCGGGCGAGAGCCTCGCCGCCGAGCTCACACGCTTCCTTCGCGAGCGCGACGAGGAAGACGACGCCGGCGAGAGCGCCGGCGGGCCGGCGGGCTAGCTACCTGCTTGCTACCAGCTCGCGTCGGACGCGCCGAAGTTCGTCGTCAGCCGGATCGGGCCGGTTCCGTCGGGTTCTACCGTGTAGACGTCGAACGGTGCCGTCGTTGTCTTCTGCGCGGTGACGACCAGGCGAGTCCCGTCGGGCGACCAAGCGAGGTTGGACACGGTCTCGAACGGGAGCGTTGTCCGCGTCGAGCCCACGACGAGCGTGTTGCCGTAGTTGTCCGGGTAGCCTCGCTTGCCCTTCAGGTATGCGAGGCGACCATCCGGTGACCACGCGGGGCTGTAGCTGAATCCTCCGTCGATCTGGACGGGATGGGTGCCGTCAGGGTTCGCAGTCCAGACGCCGGTGCCGACGGTGTAGGCGATCCTGCTCGGGCCCCATGCGGGCTGGCTGCCCACGATGCCGAGGTCGTGCACGGCACCGCCGCTCGCCGGGACGGTGTAGAGCTCGGGACCAGCGACGCAACGCAGTCTGGAGAAGACGATCGTCGCGCCGCCGGGTGACCAGGCCGGCGCGAAGTCTCCGCTTGCCCGTTGCTCGATCGGACCATACGAAGGGGGCGGGCACTCAGCGGTGTTCGTGAGCTCGCGCTCGCCGTCGCCGTCGACGTTCAGGACGCGGATGCCATATGAGCCGCCCCTGCAGCCATGGGGAGAGCACTTATTCCACGAGTAGGCGATCTCGCTTCCCTCCGGCGAGAGTGCGGGAACCGAATGGTCCGATCGCGAGCTCGTGATCTGGTGCGCCGCGCCGCCGCTCGCAGGCACGGAGTAGAGGTCGCCCGTCGGCTGCCAGCAGGCGCTTCCGTAGACGAGCGAGCGGCTGCCCGGCACGAACTTGAAGGACGATGCATCTGCAAGCCAGCCCCCGTCCTGGTCACACCCCGGCAGCGGTGCGTAGGTCTTCGGCGGGCCGCCTGCGGTCCGCGCCACCTGGATCGCGAACCCGGCCCCGCTCGGAGACGTGAGGATGGCGAGCTTGCCGTTCGTGGATGTTTGTCGAACGAAGCGGACCGACGCCGGGGACACCTTCCCCGTCCGGATGTCGATGCTCTTCACGCGGCAGCCGCAAGAGCCGTAGCCGACCACGTGGCGGTTGCCGTCCCAGACGAGATACGCCCAATCGTCGCGTAGCCGCTTTCGGAGGAGAACGCGCCCCGTCGTTGTCCGCACCTGGAAGGTGCGCCCCGAGACGAATGCGAGCCGGCTTCCGTCCGGAGACCAGGTCAGCCAGGTACCGACGATGGCTTGTTCGGGCGTTAACCGGCCCAACCGGACCTTGAACCGCGGCCGTCCGGCCTCGTCGTAGACGCCGATGCCGGGACGTCGGGCTGCAACGGCTCCGGTCGGGACCGCGAGCAACCCGTGCGCCGACCAGATGGCCGACGTCCCCAATTGGGTCGCGTTTCGGACCGTCCAGAGCGTGCGCCCGAGCGGCGAGACTGCGCGCTCGCTGGCGCCGGCCTTGGTATTTCTGTCGGAGATGCTCACCGCGAGTACGCGCCCGTCGGGCGACCATCCGGTGATGCCGAACGCGCGCATGCGTACCGGCTTGCGTCCACGCTGCACGATCCAGTCTCCGTTGTCCGTGCTGACTGCGAGGCGCCCTCCGTGCGGCTGCCACGAGAGCGGCCCGGTGCCGTTGGGGCGACCAATCGACTGTCCTCCAACTCGCACGAGACCGCGACCGTCGATGCCGACCTCGTACACGCTCAGCGCGCCGTTCCGGTCGCTGAAGAACGCGACGCGGTTCCCGTCCGGCGAGACGAGGGGATACGTGTCCTGGGAAGCCGGGCTGCGGCTGAGATCGACTCGGTGGCCGGTCGGATCTACGCGGTAGATCTCGCCCGAGAGCGAGGGAGCGCGGTTCGCGGACAAGACGATCAGCGCGGGGCTTGCGGCCTGGCTCGCGGAGGCTCCGGCGGCGACCGCCGCGGCTGCCGCTGCGACTACGAGCGCACTCCGCACCCGATGGCCGTTCACACACGCTGAGACGAACCACGGACCGATGGGTTAGCAAGGGAAAATATCGCTGTGCGCGCTTTACGGCGCTGTTCGGCGACGCCAACTTCGCCGTGATCACGAGCTGCATCTTCACGAGCTGTATCTTCGTCGACGGCGGCGCCGTGCCGCCCGGCCTGCCGGCTGCGGACTTCGAGTTTCAACCCCGACAGCGGCAACGACATCGCGGGCGTCGACGAGGCTCTGAGCGAGTAGCCGTTCGGCTCAGCGCCAGCTCGCACCCGACCCGTCGTAATCCTTCGTCAGCTGGACCGGATCGGTTCCGTCGGTGCGGACGGTGAACACGTCGAGCGGAGCGGTAGTCGTCTTCCGGGCGGTGACGACGAAGCGCGTGCCGTCGGGTGACCAGGCGAGGGAGGTGACGGAGGCGAACGGCAGCGTCATCTGAGTCGAGCCCACGACCACCCTCGGCCCGAACTGGTTGAGCCGGTACGCGAGTCGGCCGTCGGCTGACCAGGCCGGTTGGTCTCCGTCCATCGCCACCCTCACGGGATCGCTCCCGTCCGGGTTCGCGGTCCAGATGCCGCCGTCTTCGTAGGCGATTCGAGACGGCCCCCACGCGGGATCGTTTCCGACGAGGCCGAGATCGTGGGGTGTGCCTCCCGCGGCAGGAACGGTATAGAGCTCGGCGGGATCGGAACAGGTTCCTTCGGAGAAGAGGATCGTCTGACCGTCGGCCGACCAGACGGGCGAGTTGTCGAACGTGCAGTCCTGCGTCGGGTTCGTGAGGATGTGCGAGCCGGCGCCGTCGGTGTTGGCGAGTCGGATCTCCGATGCGCATCCCTTGCAGCTGAGACCCGTGAACTGCGCCCACGTGTAGGCCATTCGCGTTCCGTCGGGAGAGATCGCCGGCTGGCTGGCATTCGGTGCGATCGCCCCGATCTCGTGGACGCCGCTCCCGTCCGGTGCGACGGAGTAGAGGTTCGCGAACGGCTCGTAGCAGGCCGTCATGTAGACGAGAGAGCGAGTCTCACCGGAGAACTGGACGTGGTCGACTGCCGGCCCCCATACCGCGTCTTCCCAACAGCCCTGAACATTCGCGTACGTCTTCGCGGCGCCTCCGGCGGCCGGCCCGACCGCGAGCCTGAACCCCTTGCCGCTCCTCTGCGTGACCGCGGCGTAACGTCCGTCCGCCGAGCGCGGCTGCAGCCAGCGGCTCCGGTAGTCGTGGACGATGAGCAGCCGGTGCTTTCCTGCCCAGGCGATCTGGCTGGTCTGCGCGACCCGCTTGCGCTCGAGGAGCGCGCCGGTCGCCGACCGAAGCTGGAGGTTCCGTCCCGAGAGGATGGCGAGGCGGCTGCCGTCGGGCGACCAGCTCGGCGACGGGAATCCGCTTGCGAAGGGGATCCGGAAGCGTGCGTGCCCCCGTTCGTCGAAGACGCCGACGAACCCAGCGCTTCCACCGTCCTGGACCTTCAGCGCGACCAATCCCTGTGACGACCACGTCGGCGCCTCGGCATCCACGATGGTCCACAGCGTGCGGCCCTGCGGCGTGATCGCCGCGACCTCATTCCCGTACTCCTCCTCGACGAGAAGTACGCGTCCGTCGGGTGACCAGGGCTTGGCTGCGAAGCTGTTCCCCCTCCCGCTGACCTTCACCAGCTTCCGCCCGTGCTTGACGATCCACACCCCGGCGTCGGAGGCGAGCGCCAGCAGTTTCCCGTGCGGCTGCCACGCGAGCGCCGTCGAGCTGTCCCAACCGAGTCGCGTGTGCGGGGACACGCGGACGAGCCTGCGTCCGTCGATCCCTACCTCGTAGACGGCGCCCCTGGGCGTCCGGTCGCTGACGAACGCGACCTTCGTGCCATCCGAGGAGACCGTCGGCGCAACGTCCTGGTTGGGGCTTCGGCTGAGGTCGACGACGCGACGGTTCGGATGGACGACATAGATCTCGCCCGAGACCGACGGCTGGCGGTCGGCGGAGAAGACGATCAGCGAAGCCGTCGACGCGTGGCCGGCGGCAGGGCCGAACGGGATCGCAAGCAAGGCCACTGACCCGAGTAACCACGCTCTGGACATGGCTTCACGGTAGGCGACGCCGCCAACGGCGCTCTAACGGCTTTTCGGCTACTCGGCGGCCGGTGCGGCTTTGGCCGGCTGCTCGGACTTCGCCTCGCCCGAGCCGTTCTGCTTCTGCCCGTTGTTCTTCGCGGCGTTCGTCTGGCCGCCGCCCTTGCGCCTACGCCGCCGGCGCCGTCTGCTGCGGCCGCCGCCCTGCTTCGGCGCGGGGAGGTTCTCCGCCAGCGCGAGCGCGACCTCCTGGATCGTGCCGAGCCGCTCGCGCGCGTCGTCGATCAGCTTCGTCGACCGCGGCGTATAGCCCTCGGCCGAGGCGAGGAGCGCGGCGCCGACCGGCAGCGGGAGCTCGAGCGCGGCCTTGACGAGCTTCGCCGCGTTCTCCTCGTGCCGGTGGCCACGCGAGTTCGCCAGCGCGCCGAGCAGCCGTTTGGCCTCCGGGTACTCCGCCGAGGCGCGCCGGTCCTGCACCTTGCGCGTCGCGCGCGCGAGCCGCCACGTCCAGCGCGCCAGGATCTGCTCCGGCGCGTCGGGCTTCTCGTCACCGATCGCGCGCAGGAGGATCCGGATCCCCGCCAGCCGCTCCTTCTCCCAGGTCGGCGCCTGCGTCACGAGCGTGACGAGGTCGTCGAAGTCGGCGCGTTCGACTTGCATCGAGACGCGGTCCTGCAACGCCATCATCCGCAGCCGCCGGTTCGGGTTCTCGGCTGCGGCCGTCGTGAGGAACTGCTCCAGCGCCGCCCTGCTCGCGCTCCGGTCGGTCAGCTTCTGGACGAAGGAGGCGCGCTCGTCGAAGCGGATCTGCCGGCCGGCGATCGTCGCCCAGTAGCGCTGCTCGTCCTCGTCGAGGTACTTCGGGTCGATCCGCTGCCACTCGCGCTGGATGACGCCGATGCGGCGGCGGACGTCGGGTGTGACCGGCACCAGCCATGGCGCGGGCGTGAGGCGCCGGCGCGCGCGGCGCTGCGAGCGGCGGCGCGGGGCAGGCGTGACGCGCGCGCCTTCGCGATAGAAGTCCGCGTCGAGCAGCGAGTGGAGCGAGACGACGCGCTCGTTGTGGGTCGCTCCCTTCGGGACGAAGTCGACGACGATGCCGGCTTCCTTGCGCGGGTGGAGGCGCATGATGCGGCCGATCCGCTGCTGGTAGACGCGGCGCGACGCCGTCGGCGCGAGGTGCATGCAGACCGTCGCGCGCGGCGAGTTCCAGCCCTCGGCGAGTAGCTGCGCGTTGATGAGCACGTTGATCTCGCCGCGCTCGTAGGCGGCAAGGGTCTCGGCGAGGCGCACGGGAGGCGTGCGGCCCGAGACCGCCTCGGCCTTCAGCCCCGCCGCCCGGAACTCCTTCGCGAGGTTGTAGGCGTGGTCGACGCCGGCGGCGTAGACGATGCCGGGCGTGTTGTCGAAGCGGTCGCGATACATGCCCGCGGCGGCCTGGTTGAGCGCCTGGTGGTCGAGAGTCTTGGCGAGGATCTCCTGGTCGAAGTCGCCGCCGACGATCGGCACCGCGTTGATCGCGGCGACCGGCGGGACGCGCAGGTCGCGCAGCGGCGCGATCAGCCCGCGGCGCGCGGCGTCCTGCAGCGGCAGGTCGTCGACCGAGGCCGGGAAGACGTCGGAGACCTGCTTCGCGATCAGCTGCTCGGTCGCGGTCATCCCGATGTAGAGGGGCTCCGGGAAGGAGCGGATCGCCGCCGAGGTCTTCTCCCCGAGCGCGGTGTGCGCCTCGTCGCAGATCACGAGCTGGTACGCGTCGCGGTCGATCGAGTCGACATGGCGCGCGAACCAGGCATACGTCTGGATCGTGAGCGGGGCCTGCTTCGCGCTGCGGCTGTCGCGCAGGATCACGTCCGTGAACCGGCCGCCGTAGCCCTCCGTCGTCAGGTCGCGCGTGAACTGGGAGACGAGCAGGCGGCGGTGGGTGAGGATCAGGACGCCGAGCGTGCGCGCCGCCTCGACGAACCCGGCCGCGGCGATCGTCTTGCCCGAAGCGGTCGGATGGCGGAAGCGGTAACGGCGGACGGCGCCGGGATCGTCCGGCTCGGGCTCCTCGGGAAGCTCGGCGTTCTCGATCTCGACGACGAGCGTCGAGTCCTCGTCCTCGTCCTCGACCTGCAGCTGCTCGAGCTCGTCCGCCGTCGCCGCGTGGCCGTTTCCGTTGGCGGCTGCTTCGTCGTAGCGCTGGCTCGCGGCGATGAGCTCCGTGAGCATTCCGGCGAGCGCGTCGACCTGGTGGCGGCGGAGGAGCGTGCCGGATGCGGTGCGCGGCTCGGCCTCGGCGAGCACGCGCTCCAGCCCCAGCAGGAGGCCGTAGCGGACCTTCCACTGCGGCGACGGAGCTTTTCGGCCGGAGTCGATCTCCGCGATCGCCTCGTCGAGCGCCCGGCGGCGGGCTGTTCCCTCGGCGAGCACCTCGTCCAGGTTCTCGCCCTCGCGAAGGAACGGCTCGCCCGCCCACGCTTCCGCGCGGAGGGCTGAGGCGACTCTCGGGTCTGACGCCTCCAGTGAGCTGGTCGGCTGCTGAATGGCTTCTTGCATATGCGCAGCACGTTGCAGTGCTGCAGTCAAACGAGAAGATGCGCGGCGCTCTGCTGATTCCCCTGTGCGAGCGGCGCGTTACAAGGATACCGGATTACTGCGCGAGGCCGCCGAAAATCGCGAAGGGGCTCTGCGGAGTCGTCTCCCAGACGACCTCGCCGCCCGCCTCGACGTCGCCGTGGAGGCGCTCTGCCAGTGCGTCCGCGTCCTCGCGGGTCGCGGTGCCGACGACGAGGTAGTGAAAGCTTCGCTGCGGCTTGTAGCCCTCGGCTTCGAGCTGCTCCGCGAGCTTGTGGGCCTCCTCGCGGGACGGGCACTCGACCCGCACCTCCCACGGTGCATAGCCACGGTCGAGCTCCTCCTCCTCCCAGGTCTCGCCCGGAGGTTCGTCGTCCCAGCGGTCCTCCGCGTCGATCCAGTGCTCGACCCGGCTCGTCTTCGCCTCGATGCCGTGCGCGCGCAACTCGGCCTCGACCACGGCGTGGGCGCTCTCGGCCGCGGCTCGCGTCGGGGCGTAGACGAAGACCGTCTCTCCGTCGCGCGAGACCGCGAGCCGGTGGGACTCGAGGTCGCGCGCGAGCTCGCGGGCCTCGGAGTCGAGGTCGCCCGTGAGCCGTTCGAGCAGGCCTGTCGCGTGCTCCTCCTCCTCGACGTCGATGCGGATGCGCCAGTCGTCGTTCGCCATGTCGGTTCGAGCGTAACCTGCGGCGCGTGGAGTGGCGCGAGCGGTACGAGCGGGCGGCGGCGCGCTACGCGCGAGGAGAGACGCGGGAGCTCGACGAGCGGCAGCTCGT
>DASXJG010000038.1:0-5094 GCA_036497525.1 Gaiellaceae bacterium | reverse complement strand
GTCGCCGGCTTCGCGCTCGCCCGGTATCTGCCGGACGGCTCACTCGATCCGAGCTTCGGCGACGGAGGGTTTGTCGTGACGAATCTTTATCCGCCGGCGAGCTACGCGTTCATTGAGGCAATTGCCTTGCAGGTTGACGGGAAGATCGTCGTTGCCGGAACGAGTGATGGCTTGGAGAGCGAGAATGTTCTCCATCAGTTCACGCTTGCGCGCTACAACCGGAACGGCTCGCTGGACTCGAGTTTCGGTACGAATGGGATCACGAACACAGCGATTCCTGAGCCTGTGGACCAGGGTGTATCTCGGAGTGCCGGAGCGTATGCGCTCGCCGTTCTTCCAAACGGGGAGATCCTGGCCGCCGGATCGGCCGGATGGGAGGAGTTCCCCCCGACCTCGTCGTTTGCTCTGGCCCGGTACACGCCGGACGGGTCGCTCGATCCGACATTCGGCGACGGCGGGATCGCGCAAACGATGTTCGACGGATACGACTCTCTCGCCGGAATCACCGTTCGGCGAGATGGCGGGATCGTGGCTACCGGAGGCAGCTACGGACCGGGTCACGGCAACGACTGGAACGCGATGGCGCTCGCGCGCTACGAACCGGACGGTTCGCTCGACCGGGCGTTCGGAACCGGCGGGACGGTGACCACTGCGCACAAGCTCGATTACGGCGGTGGACCGTCCGCCCTCCAGAATGGAAAGATCGTCGTGGCGGGCTCCGCCCGCCTGAGCGGTAACGACTTCTTCCCGGTGCTCGCCCGCTACAAGGAAACCGGCCGCATCGACTCCACTTTCGGAACGGACGGCTTCGCCAAGATCAAGCGCGTCACCGGCTTGCCAAGCGCCATTGTCACGCAGAGCAACAGGAAGATCCTGATCACAGTTGGACACTCCGTCATTCGGCTCCTGCCCGATGGTCGGCTGGACACGAGCGTCGGCCGACGAGGAATCGTGTCACTCGGCGATGGTTTTTCGCTGCTTGCGCTGCAAACGGATCAGAAGATCCTCGTCGGAGGGGGAGACTTCGACGGCAACGCGTCGAGGCTCGCTCGGCTCATCGGCGGCAACAACTGCGCGGTTCCCGATCTCCGCGGCGAGACCGTCTCGAAGGCAAGGGCGGCACTCGAGACGTCGTACTGCCGCAGCGGTCGCATCTCCAGGCGATTCTCGAGCAGGGTCGCTCGTGGGCGGGTCATCTCCACCGCGCCGCAACGCGGCGCGCGGCTTCCCGGCGGCGCGAGGGTCGAGCTCGTCGTCAGTCGCGGGAAGCCGTAGCTCGGGCGTCGTCGGGCGAGGGGGCTAAGCTCGACCTCCCGTGCCCGAAGCGCCGTTCGTCCACCTCCACGTCCACTCCGAGTACTCGATCCTCGACGGCGCGTGCCGGATCCCGGACCTCGCCAGGCGGGCCGCCGAGCTCGAGATGCCCGCCGTCGGGCTCACCGACCACGGCTCGCTCGCCGGCGCCGTCGACCTCTTCAAGGCCGCCCGCGCCGAGGGCGTGAAGCCGCTGCTCGGCTGCGAGGTCTACGTCACCGACGACCGGCACGTCCAGCAGAAGGGGCAGGCGCACCTCACGCTGCTCGCAGAGACGAACGAGGGCTACGGGAACCTGATCAAGCTCTCCTCGCTCGGTTACCTCGAGGGCTACTACTACAAGCCGCGCGTCGACTGGGAGCTGCTCGAACGGCACCGCGACGGGCTCGTCGCGCTCTCCGGCTGCCTCTCCGGCCGTGTCTGCAAGGCGCTCGAGGAGAGCCGCCCGGCCGACGCCGAGGCCGAGCTCGACCGGCTGGAGCAGGTCTTCGGGCGCGACCGCGTCTACGTGGAGCTTCAGAACGCGCACCTCGACATCCAGCAGCGGATCAACCCCGAGCTCGTCGCGCTCGCCGAGAAGCGGGGACTGCCGACCGTCGCGACCGGCGACGTCCACTACCTCCGGCACGAGGACGCACGCGCGCACGAGGCGCTCCTCTGCATCCAGTCCGGCGACTCGCTCAAGAACCCGAACCACTGGCGCTTCGAGACCGACCACTTCTACTTCAAGACCCCAGAGGAGATGGCCGCCGACTTCCCCGGTCGCGACGACGCGATGCGGCGGACGCTCGAGGTCGCCGAACGCTGCAACGTCGAGATCGAGCTCGGGCGGATCCTGCTCCCGCGGTTCGACACGCCCGAGGGCCGAGATGCGTTCGAGTACCTCGTCGAGCTCGTCGAGGCCGGCGCGGCGAAGCGCTACGGCACCGTCACGCCCGAGCTGCGAGACCGTCTCAAGTTCGAGCTGAAGACGATCAAGGAGATGGGCTTCTCGGACTACTTCCTGATTGTCGCCGACTTCGTCGGCTTCGCGAAGCGGAACGGGATCGCCGTCGGGCCGGGCCGGGGCTCCGCCGCAGGCAGCCTCGTCGCCTACTCGCTCGAGATCACCGACCTGGACCCGATCCGCTACGACCTCCTGTTCGAGCGGTTCCTCAACCCGGGCCGCAAGTCGATGCCCGACATGGACATCGACTTCGCCGTGGACGGCCGCGACCGCGTCATCAACTACGTCCGCGAGAAGTACGGCCGCGACCGGGTTGCGCAGATCATCACCTTCGGGACGATGGCCGCCCGCGCCGCCGTCCGCGACGCCGGCCGCGTGCTCGAGCACCCGTACGGCGTCGTCGACCGGATCGCGAAGCTCATCCCGGAAGGCCCCGGCCAGCTGCTCGACGACTGCCTGAAGCCGGGCGCCGAGCTGAAGCAGGCGTACGACGCCGACCCGGCCGCGAAGGAGATCGTCGACCTCGCGAAGCCGCTCGAGGGGCTGACCCGCCAGGACGGCATCCACGCCGCCGCCGTCGTGATCGGCGCCGAGCCGCTCACGGACCTCGTTCCCGTGCAGCAGAAGGGCCGCGAAGAGGAGATCGTGACTCAGTTCTCCGGCACGGTGATCGAGTCGATCGGCCTGCTCAAGATCGACTTCCTCGGCCTCCGCAACCTCGACGTGATCGAGAAGGCCGTCGCGCTCGTCCCGGGGCTCGACATCTCTGCGCTACCGCTCGACGACCGCAAGACCTACGAGATGCTCGCGCGCGGCGAGGCGACCGGCGTCTTCCAGTTCGAGTCGTCCGGGATGCGCGACGCGCTGCGCCAGGTCAAGCCGACGGTGTTCGAGGACCTGATCGCGCTCGGCGCCCTCTACCGGCCGGGGCCGATGGCGTACATCCCGGTCTACGCGCGCCGCAAGAACGGGCAGGAGCGCGTCACGTACCCGGACCCGCGGCTCGAGCCGATCACGTCCTTCACGTACGGCATCTGCGTCTACCAGGAGCAGTACATGGAGATCGCGAAGCAGCTCGCCGGCTTCTCGCCCGCCGAGGCCGACGACCTGCGCAAGGCGATCGGCAAGAAGATCCACTCCCTCATGGCCTCCCTCAAGAGCAAGTTCCTCGAGGGCTGCGCCGCGAGCGGCACCGCGGCCGGCGTCGCGCAGCAGCTCTGGGCCGACATGGAGCAGGCACAGGACTACTCCTTCAACAAGGCCCACGCCGCCTGCTACGCGCTCATCTCCTATCGCACCGCCTGGCTGCGCGCGAACCATCCGCGCGAGTACATGGCCGCGCTCATCTCCTCCGTGATGAACACGAAGGACAAGGTGCCGTTCTACGTCGCCGCCTGCGACGAGCTGGGGATCGAGGTGCTGCCGCCCGACGTGAACGAGTCGCAGGTCGACTTCGCGGTCGTCGAGGGGAAGATCCGCTTCGGGCTCAACGCGGTGAAGAACGTCGGCGAGGCGACGTGCCGGGCGATCGTCGCGGCACGGGAGGAGGACGGCCCGTTCACCTCGGTCGGCGACCTCGTCACGCGCGTCGACGCCCAGCTCCTCAACCGGCGCGTGCTCGAGGCGCTCGCGAAGTGCGGCGCCCTCGACCTGATCGCACCCTCGCGCCTCGGCGTCCTCGAGGAGCGCACGCTCGACCAGATCCTCGCCTACGGACAGCGCCACCAGGCGGACCGGCTGCTCGGCCAGGCGTCGATCTTCGACCTCGGCGGAGCCGACGCGTCTCCCGCCGACCACGAGCCGAAGATCCCGCTGCTCGAGGCCGACAAGGCCACGCTGCTGCACATGGAGAAGGAGAGTCTCGGCCTCTACGTCTCCGAGCACCCGCTCACCGCGATCCGCGACCAGCTGCGGCGGCGCACCGATTGCACGCTCGTGGAGCTCGAGCGGCGCCGAGAGGGCGAGACCGTTCTCGCCGGCGGCATCGTCGCCTCGCTCCGGACGACGACGACGAAGAAGGGCGAGCCGATGGCGTTCGTCCAGCTCGAGGACGTGACCGGCTCGGTCGAGGTCGTCGTCTTCAACTCGACGTACGCGGCCGCGCGCGAGCTGCTCGTCGAAGACGCCGTTCTCGTCGTCAAGGGCCGCATCGACCACAAGCAGCAGGGGGAGACGAAGCTCGTCGCGCTCGAGGTCACGCGCTTCGAGGCGACCCCCGAGCGGCGCGAGGTGCGGCTCCAGGTCGACGCGCGCAGCGCACCCGCCGGCGTGATCCGCGAGCTCGCCCTCGTGGTGCGCGATTTCCCCGGCGAAGCGCCTGTTTACGTGGATCTCGTCACGTCGGTGGGGCCGAGGCTGCTCGAGCTGGGCCCCGACTACCGCGTCGACCCGCAACCCGACTTCTTCGCCTCCGTCCGGCACCTTCTGGGCGCGGCCTCCGTCCAATAGGTCTGGAAGATCCCCCCGGAGGGGGAGATCCAAATGCCTCCGGATCCCGAAAGTGTGGACGGAGAGAAACTGCGTATGCCTGCGGCACACGAAGAAATCGTCGAGACCGAGCTGGAGCGCGTCGAGCGCTGGCGCACCGCGGAGCTCATGCGTGTCGGCCTCGCGGGGGACGACGCGGTAGCACTCGCGGGCCGGTTCGAGGTCGACCTGCACGAGGCGATCTCGCTCGTCCAGCGCGGCTGCCCGCCCGAGCTCGTAGCTCGCATCCTCGGTTAGAGACACGCTCGCCGCGCCCTGTGGGCAAAATGGGCGGCGTCAATGACCGGCGTCCTCGCCTTCATCCCGTCCCCATCGAGCGGCACCTTCCATCTCGGCCCGCTGACGCT
>DASXJG010000037.1:0-7676 GCA_036497525.1 Gaiellaceae bacterium | reverse complement strand
GCCGGAGATGATCGCCCCCGCGTGGCCCATCGTCTTGCCGGGCGGCGCGGAGAAGCCGGCGATGTAGGCAAGCACAGGCTTCGTGACGTGCTCGGCGACGAACGCCGCGGCCTTCTCCTCCTCGTCGCCGCCGATCTCGCCGACGAGCACGATCAGCTCCGTCTGCTCGTCGGCCTCGAACTTCGCGATCACGTCGACGAAGGACGAGCCGACGACGGGGTCGCCGCCGATGCCGACGATCGTCGAGTTGCCGAGCCCGAGCTGCGTGAGCTCGTGGCCGATCTGGTACGTGAGCGTCCCCGAGCGCGAGACGAGCCCGACGCTGCCCTCGCTGAAGATCTCGGCCGGGATGATGCCCGCGTTTGCCTTGCCCGGCGAGAGGACACCGGGGCAGTTCGGCCCGATCATCGTCGTGCCCTGGCCGCGGAAGTAGGTGTAGGCGCGCAGCATGTCGTGGGCCGGGATGTGCTCGGTGATGCAGATCACGGTGTGGATGCCCGCGTCCACGGCCTCGTAGATCGCGTCGACCGCGAATCGGGCCGGGACGAAGATGAGCGACGTGTTCGCGCCGGCCTCGTCGACCGACTCCGCGACGGTGTCGAAGACCGGGACGCCCTCGACATCCTGGCCGCCCTTTCCGGGCGTGACGCCGGCGACCAGGTTCGTGCCGTAGGCGCGGTTGCGGAGACCGTGAAAGCGACCCTCCGAGCCGGTCAGGCCGGCGACGACGAGGCGCGTGTCGTTGTCGACGATGATCGCCATCAGCGCTTCAGCCCTTTGAGCACGACCGTCGGCAGCTCGAGCCGGCCGTCCCGGATGCGGCTGTCGAGCAGCTCGCGCACGCGCGGGCGGACGTCTTGCGGCGTCTCCGTGCGGTCGAGCCAGCCCTCGAAGTCGGTGTCGCGCACGATGATCGCCTGCTCGGCGATCTCCAGCCCCGCGAGCTCGAAGAAACTGTGCCACTCGGGGACGCCGTAGTTGCGGACGTGACTCGGGTCGCGCAGACGGTCGGCCTCCTCGGCGGACTCGCTCGTGAACGTGTTGTCGCAGATCACGACGCGGTCTCGCGCCACGCGCGCCATCTCCTTCAGCGCGGCGAGCGCGTCCGGGAAGTGGTGCGCCGCGATGCGGCACGCCACGGCGTCGAAGCTCGAGTCGGCGAACGGGAGATGATCGGCCGGCGCGATCACGTCGGGTTCCATGCCGGGCGCCGCGTCGACGGTGACGACCTTCGCTCCCGCCTCTCGCAGGCGCCGCGCCACGTGGCCGCCGCCGGTGGCGACGTCCAGGACGTCCACGCCGGGGGCCGGCTCGCACCACTCGACCACCAGGTCGAGGTCGTCACCGGTCGCGTGCGTCTGGCTCATGCGATACGCCTCGGCGCGCTCGTTCCAGACGTCGGTCACGCCGCCAACTCCACCGCGCGCCGCGCGCCATCGAGCATGGTCGCCTCGGGATGGATGTTCTCGCGCCCGGCGTCGGCGAGAATCTGCCGGCCTTCCTCTGCGTTCGTCCCGTCGAGCCGGACGACGATCGGATAGCGCGACATGTCGAGACGCTCGAGCGCAGCGAGGATCCCGCGCGCAACCTCGTCGCAGCGGGTGATCCCGCCGAAGATGTTGAAGAAGATCGAGCGGACCTGCTCGTCGCGTGTGATCACCTCGAGCGCGTCCACGACGCCCTCGGCGCTGCCGCCGCCGCCGAGATCGCAGAAGTTCGCCGGACGCCCGCCCGCCTGCGCGACCACGTCCACCGTGGACATGCCGAGGCCGGCGCCGTTCGCGAGCACGCCGACGTCCCCGTCGAGCTTCACGTAGGTAACGCCCTTCTCGCGAGCAAACGTCTCGATCGGGTCGGCGGCGGTGGGGTCACGCCACTCCGCGACGTCCGGATGGCGGTAGAGGCCGCTGTCGTCGACGGTGAACTTCGAGTCGAGCGCCTTCACCTCACCTTCCGGCGTGACGATCAGCGGGTTGATCTCACAGAGCATCGCGTCGAACTCGACGAACGCGCGATAGAGCTTCTCGACGATCGCCGCGATCTGCTTCTGCTCGGACGGATCCTCGACACCGCCGGCGTAGACGAGCCGGCGCGCGACCCACGGCTGGAAGCCCTCGAGCGGATCGACGTGGAGCCGGACCAGCGCGTCCGGGTTCTCCTCGGCGACCTGCTCGATCTCGACGCCGCCCTGCGTCGTGAACATGAAGAGCGGTTTCTTCGCGCCGCGATCGAACGTGACAGAGAGGTAGTACTCGCGTTGGATGTCCGACGCCTGCTCGATCCAGAGCGTGCGGACGACGTGGCCGTTGATGTCGAGTCCGAGGATGTCGCGGGCCTTCGCCTCGGCGTCTGCGGGATCGTCGGCGAGCTTGACTCCGCCGGCCTTGCCGCGACCTCCGGTCATTACCTGGGCCTTGACGACGACCGGGCCGCCCAGCTCCTCGGCCGCTTCGCGGGCCTCCTCGGGGGTGGTGGCGAGGCGCCCGTCGGAGACGGGGATCCCGACGCGGCGGAAGAGATCCTTGCCCTGGTACTCGTAAAGGTCCACCGGCGCCGGACACTAACGACGCGACGCCGGTGGACCGCGCAGTTCTGCGCTGCCGCCTTCCTCTAGGGACAGCCGTAGATGCCGCAGGTCGTGCCGGTGGTGGGGGTGGTCGACGTTGTCGTCCCGCCGCCCGCCGGAGGCGCCTTCGTGTTGGCGGCTCCCGACGCAGAGAGTGCGTACCACTTGCCGCCGAAGAAGTTCTGGCGCTGGCCCGCGACCTGGCCCGAGGCCTTGTCGAGCTTGAACAGGTACAGCGGGTGGCCCTTGTACGCGACCTGTGACGTGCCGTTCTTGCGCTTCGTCGTGCCGAGAAGGCCGGCCTTGACGCCGGCGCCAGCCTGCAGCGCCCCCTTCTTCATGAGCGGCGGCCAATAGGTGGCGCACTGGCCGTAACAAGCGCTCTTCCCGTTCTTGTCCTTCATGAAGAGGTAGAGCGTCCGGCCCGAGCTCGTGGCGAGGACGTTGCCGATCTTCGTCTTGTGGAGCGTGACCTTTCCGGCGGTCGCGTTGCTCGCGGCTGAGCTTTGGTGTGTGACGGCCGCGGCCGCGGCGACGCCGGCGGCGGCGAGGGCGACTGCCATCGCGGCGCCGAGGACGGTTCTCTTCTTCATCTCTCTCCTCCTACTGGGTTCACCGCTCTCTACGCGAGCCGCCGAGCCGCGGATTGCTACTCCGATTCGATTGTGCAGATGACCTGGCCCGTTGTCACGGGCTGGCCCGGCTCGACGGAGAGGCTTCGCACGGTGCCCGCGCGGTGCGCGTGTACCTCGTTCTCCATCTTCATCGCCTCGACGATGCAGATCACCTCGCCGGCCTCGACCTCGTCTCCGTCGGCCACGGGCACGGCGAGGACGGTGCCCTGCATCGGCGACACGACGGCGTCGCTGCCTCCTACGCCGCCGGCGCCTTGCGCGACCCGGTCCCGTCGCCGCCGCGCCAGCGCGCGCCACTCCGGCTCGGGTTCAGAGAGCCGCACCTCGAAACGCCGACCGTCCACCTCGACGGTGCGAACGCGCCCGACCAGCCGCCCCTCCGGACCTGTCTTTCCTTGTAACAGACTGTTACTTGGGTCTCGGTTCAGCTCGGCCGCGCGGGCCGCGAGGTCTTCGGACTCGACGACGCCGTGGCAGGTCTGGCCGGCGATGAAGCAGGGATGTGAGAGGAGCGCCTTGTGGAAGCCGATCAGCGTAGCCGGCCCCTCGATCCAGAACTCGCCGAGCGCGCGCAGCATGCGCCGCCGGGCGTGCTCGCGATCCTCGCCGTGCACGATCAGCTTCGCCACCATCGGGTCGTAGGAGCCGGAGACCTCGTAGCCGGCCGCGACGCCGGAGTCGACGCGCACGCCCGGCCCTCCCGGCTCGCGGTAGCCGGTGACGGGGGCAGGCGCGGGCAGGAAGCCGCGCGCCGCGTCCTCCGCGTTGATCCGGCACTCGATCGCGTGGCCGCGGAGCTCGACGTCCTCCTGCCGCACCGACAGCGGCTCGCCGAGCGCGATCAGGATCTGCTCGCGCACGAGATCGAGGCCCGTGACCATCTCGGTCACCGTGTGCTCGACCTGGATTCGCGTGTTCATCTCCATGAAGAAGTAGTCGCCGTCCGATGTGAGTAGGCCCTCGATCGTCCCTGCGGAGCGATACCCGCACGCGCGAGCCGCCTCGACGCCGATCGCGCCGATCCGTTGCCGTAGCTCCTCGTCGACTGCCGGCGACGGCGTCTCCTCGATCAGCTTCTGGTGTCGCCGCTGGATCGTGCAGTCGCGCTCGCCGAGATGGACAACGTTGCCGTGCGAGTCGGCGAGCACCTGCACCTCGACGTGCCGCGGGTCGACGATCAGCTTCTCGACGTAGACGTCCGGGTTCGCGAAGTACGACTGCCCCTGGCGCCGGGCCCGCTCGAATGCCTGCTCCGCCTGCGCCGAGTCGTGGACTTCCTCCATGCCCTTGCCGCCGCCCCCCGCCGCGGCCTTGATCAGGAGCGGGTAGCCCAGCTCGTCGCCGAGCGAGAGCAGCTCGTCGACCGAGCCGACCGGATCGGTCGTGCCGGGGATGATCGGGACTCCAGCCGCCTGCATCGTGCTGCGGGCGGCCGTCTTCGATCCCATCAGCTCGATCGCGGCGGGCGGCGGGCCGATCCAGACGAGGCCGGCCTCTTCCACACCTCGAGCGAACGAGGCATTCTCGGCGAGGAAGCCGTAGCCGGGATGGACGGCCTGCGCACCGGCGCGCTGCGCAGCGTCGAGAATGCGGTCGCCCGCGAGGTAGCTCTCGGCCGCCGGCGTCGGCCCGAGCAGGAACGCCTCGTCCGCGTACGCGACGTGCAGCGCCGCCCGGTCGCCCTCCGAATAGACACCGACCGCGCCGATGCCGAGCTCGCGCAGCGTCCGGAAGACGCGGATCGCGATCTCTCCTCTGTTGGCGACGAGAACCTTGTCGAACATGAGCGGCCCGTATTCTCCACGCCGTGGAGCTCACGGCCGCTGATCAGCTGACCATTGCGCGAGCCGCATCCGTGCCGATCGTGGTCGTCCTCTACGCCTGGAGCTTCCCCAACCACGACTACTGGGCCACGGCGGTCTTCTGCATCGCGATGACAACGGACTGGTTCGACGGGAGGCTCGCGCGCCGTCAGGGCAGCGCCACCTCGGTCGGAACGCTTCTCGACCCGATCGCCGACAAGGTCCTCGTGCTCGCTGCGCTCGTCATGCTCGTCGAGCAGGGAGTAGCGCCAGGTTGGATGGTCGCGGCGATCGTCGTGCGCGAGGTGTTGGTCACCGGCCTGCGCCAGGCGGCCATCGAACGGGGCGTCGTTCTGGCGGCACGAGACCTCGGGAAGCTGAAGACGTGGGCTCAGGCCGTCGCCGCCGCTGTCGCCGGCTTTGCCGCGGCGGGCGCTTGGACGGACCGCGCCGCTTGGTGGGCGCTCCTGGTCGCGGTGATCCTGACGTGGCTGTCGGGCCTCGACTACGCCCGCAGCGCTCCGCAGCTTTTCAGCCGCGCATAGCCCGAATCACGCGTTGGCTCAGGCGGCGATGTTCTGCGTCTCGCACCACTCGTCGAACCGGGCCCACGCGCGGAGATACTCGCGAAGGGCATAGAAGCCCTCCTCGACCTCAGCCCGAACGGCCCAGTGACAGTGGCCGCAGTAGCCCTGATCGTCGACGGCGGGAGCCTCGTTACAGCGAATGCACTCCTCCCACATGTGGGAAGAACGCCGCTCGGCTCGGCACGGTTACGGCTCGGGATCGTCGTCGCGCGCCGGTAGGAGCACGGCCGCCCACTCGGAGGCGCCGGACTGCTCGGCCTCCTCGGCGGCGAGCGCCGCGAGGATTGCTTTGCGCTCGGCCTCGTCGGGCTCAGGCGTGATCTGAACGGGTGCCACTTGAAAGAGGGTAAAGGCCCGAGGCGCCCCGGTCGATGACCGGAACGTGGGTCAGCGCATTGCCACGCTCGCGGCCGCTTGCGCGGTCGCTGCCGTTGTCGTCGCCGCGGCGGCTGGGTCGAGCTCCCCGAACTGGGCGGCTCCGCAGATCGCAACGGTCGTCGCGCACAAGCTTATGGACGCGAAGAGCGTGAAGAAGTTCCGGCCCAACGCCGTCCTGACGCAGAAGACGCTGACGGGTCTCGCCGAAGGGCTGCAGCAACAGCTCGGGACGTCTTCCCCGCAGCCCGGCCCCGGGGACCCGACCGACACGACCACGACCGGTACGACCGACACCACGACGACCAGCGGGACGACCACCACCTCGACCGACTCGAGCGCTCCCGAGACGATGGCCCAGCTCGACAAGAGCCTCGTCCAGACAATCGGCCTCAAGAAGGCGGCGAGCGAATTCGTGAAGGGCGCGCGCGCCGACGGCCTCGCCGTCCCGAGCCGCTTCGGCACCGAGGTCGTCGCCCGCCTGCTCGGGCTCCGCCTCAACCATCCTGCGGCAGAGGACGCCCTCGAGCTGCGGCCGCAGGATCCGGCGACCCGCGCCGAAGCCGCGTACTCGGCGGCCCAGATCCTCAGCTTCGGCTTCCTCGATGACAGCTGGCAGATCACCCAGCTGAAGAGCCTCGCCGCGTCCTTCGCGCTCCCGGAGTTGAACGACTGGCAGCGGCAGATCCTCGACACAGCCTTCTCGAAGATCGGGATGCCCTACATCTGGGGCGGGACGAGCGACAACGGGGAGACCGAGTTCGGTGTCTCGTCACGCGGCGGGTACGACTGCTCGGGCTTCGTCTGGCGGGTGTACAAGCTTCAGAGTTACGCGGACGAAGGCACGCTCGCGTCGACGCTCCGCGGTCGCACCACGTACCAGATGAGTGTCGAGGTTCCCCGGTCGAAGCGGATCGCCTTCACGAAGCTGCAGCCTGCGGACGTGCTCTTCTTCGGCTCGCGCGGCGCGAAGTCGACGGGATCGCAGATCTACCACACGGCGATCTACGTCGGAAACGGCTGGTTCATCCAGTCCTCCGACCGCGGTGTCGCGCTCGCCCAGCTCACCGGCTGGTACAAGCAGAAGTTCGCCTGGGGCCGGCGGCCGCTGCGCGAGGCCGGGCTCGAGCCCTAGATCGCGCACCGATTCGCCCTAGTTCCCCCCTTCGAGTGACGCCGCTACCCCCTTCGGGTGATTCCCGCTCGGAGCGGCCGCGCCCACAATTCCCCCGTCTGGCGTCCTAACGACGTTCTCCCCTGGAGGCACAATGCTCGAGTGGAAGTTTCGCCTCGTGATTCTCCTGGCCCTCGCCGGCGTCCTCGCCGCTGGCCTCGGGAGTCTCTGCGGCTCGCTGCACCTCAACTTCGGCTGGTAAGCGCCCACGAACCTCGTAGGGGAGGTAACGGTGGGGGCTGAAGAGCCACGGGCTCTCGCCGGCACGAACGTGCCGACTCCAGCTGCGGTTCCGGCCAAGGTCTTGGCGATCGCCGTGCCCGTGATCATCGCGGGTACGGCGGCGCTCGTGTACGCGATCTACCGCTACGTGGGCTCGTCCCCTTCGGCGTCGGATCTCGCGGAGCTCGCGGGCCTCTTCGTGAGCATGGCCGTCGCCGAGCGCTTCCCCGTGCCTGTGGAGGGAGTCAGCGCCGGCGGCGTCACGCTCGGCTTCGTCTTCTCGGTCTCGGCGATCATCCTGCTCGGCTGGCCGGC
>DASXJG010000036.1:0-6163 GCA_036497525.1 Gaiellaceae bacterium | reverse complement strand
CGGCCAGGTACTCGCGACGCAGGCGATCATCAACGTCCTTGCGGCGAGCCGCTACCTCGTCGTCGTGGACGAGGTGCGCAGCCTCGTCACCGGCGCCTTCGGCTCGCCCCCGGCGCCGATCGACCCCGCTCTCGAGCGCGTAGTCCAGCTCACCGCCGACCCCGACAGCGAGGAGGACGTCACGCCGCCGCTCGACGAGGTGCGCGAGCGGGCCGGCGACTTCGCGACGAGCGAGGAGGAGCTGCTGCTGCTCGGGCTTTTCGGCGAGGACGCCGAGAAGCTGTTGCGCGGGATCCGCGGCCGTGGACAGCGTGACGACGAGCTCGCCGGCGTGGGGGAGGACCGCGCGAAGCGCATCCAGGAGATCGTGCGGATCGTGCAGGAGTCGGGCATCGGCGAGGTCACGATCGAAGAGGACGGAATGCGGATCTCCGTCCGCTCGACGCCCGACCTCCCTCTCGGACCCGGGCCGGCCGAGGCACCGCTCGCGGTGCCGGAGCCTGGTCTGCCCGCGTCCAGCGCCGTCAGCGGCACGCTCATGCGCGTCGAGTCGCCGATGGTCGGGACCTTCTACCGCGCCGCCGCGCCGGGATCGCCGCCGTTCGTCGAGGTCGGCGACGTGGTCGCGCCCGGGCAGACCCTCTGCATCCTCGAGGCCATGAAGCTGATGAACGAGGTGAAGGCCGAGGTCGAGGGAGTCGTGCGCGGCGTGCACGCCGAGAACGCGGAGCCCGTCGAGTTCGGGCAGCTTCTGTTCGAGCTCGAGCCGCTCGTAGGCCGGCCAGCGCTCTGACGTGCCGCTCGCCGAGGTAGCTCCGGGGCTGCGCCGGTGGACGGCGTGGCACGAGGAATGGAAAGCAGACGTCGGCTGCGTCGCTGTCGAGACCGACGACGGTCTCGTCGTGGTCGATCCGCTCGACCCGCCGCGGGAGCTCGGCCGGCCGGAGCACGCCCTCGTCACGGTGTTCTTCCACGCGCGCTCGACGAAGGCGCCGAACGTCTGGGCGCATGAGCGCATGGTGCGGCGGCTCGCCTCGCGCGGCGTCGAGGTGAACCGCCCGTTCACGGCGGGCGACTCGCTGCCGGGAGGGATCCAGGCCTTCGAGTCCGCGCGGTCCGGCGAGGTCGTCTACTGGCTGCCCCGGCAGAAGGCAGTCGTCGTCGGCGACGTCCTGCTCGGAGCGGGAGCGAAGCCGCGTGCCACCGACGAGCCCCTGCGCCTGTGCCCGGAGCGCTGGCTGGGAGGAGGAGCGAAGCACGACGACCTTCGCGAGTCGCTCGCGCCGCTGCTCGAGCTTCCCGTCGCGCGTGTGCTGGTCTCACACGGAGAGCCCGTGCTGCGTGGCGGCGGCCGCGCGCTCGCCACCGTGCTGGCGGGCTAGGCTCCGGCCGTGTTCAACCGAGTCCTCGTCGCGAACCGGGGGGAGATCGCGGTCCGGGTGATCCGGGCGCTGCACGAGCTCGGCGTCGAGGCGGTCGCCGTCTACTCGACGGCGGACGAGGACGCGCTCCACGTGCGGCTCGCAGACCGAGCCGTGAGGATCGGCCCACCGCCCGCGGCCGAAAGCTACCTCAGCATCCCGGCTCTCATCGCGGCGGCCGAGACCACCGGCTGCGAGGCCGTTCATCCCGGCTACGGCTTCGTCTCCGAGAACGCCGGCTTCGTCCGTGCGTGCGAGGACAACGACCTCGTCTTCATCGGCCCGCCTGCCGACGTGATGGAGCGGATGGGCGACAAGGCGCGCGCGAAGGCCGAGATGCGCGCGGCCGGCGTCCCGCTCGTTCCCGGCACGGAAGGCGTCGCGGAGCCGGACGATGCGCGCGCCGCCGCCGAGGAGCTCGGCTTCCCGGTCCTGCTGAAGGCAGCGGCCGGCGGCGGTGGCAAAGGGATGCGGGTGGTCACGGAACCGGGTGAGCTCCAGGCCGCCTATGAGCGCGCGTCGGCTGAGGCCCAGGCTGCGTTCGGCGACGGCTCGCTCTACGTCGAGAAGGTGATCACGCCGGCCCGCCACGTCGAGATCCAGGTGCTCTGCGACGAGCACGGCCACGTCCTCACCTGCGGCGAGCGCGAGTGCTCGGTGCAGCGTCGCCATCAGAAGCTGATCGAGGAGTCCCCCGCGCCGGCGCTCGACGACGAGCGCCGCGAGGAGATGGAGGCCGCCGCCGAGCGCGCCTGCAGGCACATCGGCTACCGCAACGCGGGCACGTTCGAGTTCCTCGTCGGGCCCGACGGCTCATTCTCCTTCATCGAGCTGAATGCGCGGCTCCAGGTCGAGCACCCGGTCACGGAGGCGATCGTCGGGATCGACCTCGTTCGCGAGCAGGTGCGCATCGCGGCGGGTGACGCGCTCGCCCACGGCGGCCGAGCCGGGCCTCGCCGCGGTCACGCGATCGAGCTGCGGATCAACGCCGAAGACCCCGCGCGCGGGTTCGCCCCGGCGCCGGGCCGGATCGAGCGGTTCCGGCCGCCACTCGGGCCGGGCGTCCGCATCGACACGTTCGTCGAGGACGGCACCGTGATCTCGCCGCATTACGACTCCCTGATTGCGAAGGTGATCGTCGTCGACGGCAACCGCCGCCTGGCGATCGAGCGAGCGCTGCGCGCGCTGAGCGAGTTCGAGATCGAGGGCGTCCCGACCACGCGGGACGTGCTGCGGGACATCCTCGGCAGCGACGAGTTCCGCAGCGGCGAGTACTCGACGTCCTTCCTCGAGGAGGCCGGAGCGCGGCTGCCGGCGCTGGCCGGAACTTGAGCCGGGTGCTCGTCCAGGAAGCGGGCGGGTCGGTCCGCGTGAGCGAGGCCGCGCTGAGCGAGATCGTGCGGCGGGCGGTCGCGTCGGTCGACGGCGCGCGGCTGCGCAAGGGACGGCGGCGGCTAGGCGTCGAGCTCGAGGACGGGCGGGCCCGCGCGGAGCTGCAACTCGTCGTCGTCTACGGCCGGGTCATCCCCGAGGTCTCCGCCGCGGTACAGGAACGCGTAACCGACGCGCTCGCGCGGATGTGCGACGTTGAAGTCGAGGCGGTCGACGTCACGGTCGAGGAACTCGTCCGACAGTGAGCACGATCAGCCGCCGCGAGGCTCGCCGCGCCGCCGTCTTCATGCTTTTCCAGTGGGACGTGACTGGCCGCCCGCTTGGTTCGCTGTACGAGGGCGAGGTCGACCCGTACACGCTCCAGCTCGCGGATGCCGTGACCGAGCACGCGGCCGCGCTCGACGACCGCATCACGTCGGCTTCCGACGACTGGACTGCGGATCGCCTCGGTGCGGTCGAGCGGAACGTCCTCCGCGTCGCGCTCGAGGAGCTCGACGAAGGCGAGGTGCCGGTCGAGGTCGTCCTCGACGAGGCGGTGACCCTCGCGAAGCGGTATGCATCCGAGGATGCTGCGAGGCTCGTGAACGGGATCCTGGGCAAGCTCGTGCGGGAGGGGCAAACGAATTGAGCACCGATGAGTCGTTGACGCGGGCGGAGGAGCTGCTGGCGCGAGTCGAGGCCGCGCGCGCCGAGCTCGAGCAGCTCTCCGCGGGAGAAGGCGGGTCGCCCGAGCGGGCGATCGAGTTGCTCGGCGAGCTGTCGGAGCTGGCAAAGGCGGTCGAGGAGGAGCTGACTCGCGCCCAGCGCGCGGCAGAGGAAGATGCACAGTCCTGACGAGCTGAAGGCGCTCGTCGACGAGGCGCTCGAGCGGCTCGACCTGTGGCCGGAGCTGCACGGCCAGGCAACGTCGGTGCGCTACGCGCTCGAAGTCGGCGGCAAGCGCGTGCGCCCGGTGATCGCGCTCGCGGTCGGCGAGGCGCTCGGCGCGCCGGTCCAGCAGGTGATGCCGGCGGCACTCGCGATCGAGCTCGTCCACACGTTCTCGCTCGTCCACGACGACCTGCCGGCGATGGACGACGACGAGGAACGGCGCGGCCACCCCTCGACCTGGAAGAAGTTCGGAGAGGGAGTCGGCGTCCTCGCGGGGGACGCGCTCCTGGCGGAGGCGGTCCGGCTCACGACACGCTACGAGTCGTCGGCGGTCGCGCGGGAGCTCGCCGAAGCCACGCTCGGCATGATCGGCGGCCAGTACCTCGACACGATGGTGGACGGGTACGACCTCGCAGCCGTGCACCGGCTCAAGACGGGGCGGCTCTTCTACGGCTCGGTGACGATGGCGCTCTGGGCGGCCGAGCTGCCCGAGCAGGAGCAGGCGCCGTGGCGCGCGTTCGCGGAGGAGCTGGGGCTCCTGTTCCAGATCGTCGACGACATCCTCGACGCCGACGGCTACGTGCGCGAGCACGGCGCCGAGGCCGCCCGCGGCTACGCCGACGACGCCGCAGAACGGGCGCGGGCGCGGCTCGCTCAGGTCGACGCGGACACGGCCATCCTGCGCGACATCGTCGACGATCTCGCCGTCCGCACCGCGTGAGTGAGCCTCGCAAGATCGGCTTCCGGCTCGAGCGCGACGATGACGGTTATCCGCCTGCGGAGAACGAGTGGCTCTGGGCGACTCACGCGCATGATGGCGGCTGGATGGTCGACAACATCCCGTGGTACTCACGTGACGTGAGTCTCGGCGACGTGGTCGAGACGCACGAGGATAAAGACGGTCAGCTCTGGTTCCGCGCGACCGCTGAGCCGAGCGGCCACTCGACGTTGCGCGTTCTTCCGCGAGAGCAGGATGCCGGCCTCGCTGCAAGACTGCGCCGTGGGCTCGAGGAACTCGGCTGTACGGCCGAGCAATACTCGCGGAAGTTCCCGATGCTCGCAGTGGATGTCCCCAACGACGTCGACATCACCGCTGTGGTTGCGTACCTCGACGAGGGCGAGACCAGAGATGCGTGGGGCTGGGAGACAGGGCTGCTTAGCGAAGTGCACCGCTCACAGTGGCCAAGGCAGTAAGCCACTCGGCGGTGCTGTGAAGAAGCGCCTCGACGTCCTCCTCGTCGAGCGAGGGCTCGCGGAGTCGCGCGCGCAGGCCCAGGCGCTCGTGCTCGCCGGTCTCGTCCACGGCTACGACAAGCCGGGCCACCAGGTGGAGGACGACGCCGAGCTCTCGGTCGAGAGCCCTCCGCCATACGTCTCGCGCGGGGGCGAGAAGCTCGCACACGGGCTGGACGGGCTCGGCGTCGACCCCGCCGGCCTGGAGTGCATCGACGTGGGCGCGTCGACCGGCGGCTTCACCGACGTCCTCCTCCAGCGCGGTGCGACGCGCGTGATCGCGCTCGACGTCGGCTACGGGCAGCTGCACCCGCGTCTTCGCGCCGATCCGCGCGTCACGGTGCTGGAGCGGACGAACGCTCGCACGCTCACGGAGCTCCCGTTCGCGCCCCGGCTCGCGGTCTGCGACGTCTCCTTCATCTCGGTGCGCCTCGCGCTGCCACCCGTGTTACGCCTCTGCGCACCGGGCTGGCAGGCGGTCGTGCTTGTGAAGCCGCAGTTCGAGGCCGGCCGTGCGGACGTCGGCAAAGGAGGCGTCGTGCGCGACGACGAGGTGCGGCGTCGCGTCGTGCGCGAGGTCGCCGAGGCGGCGCCGTCGTGGGGAGCGAGGGTCCTCGGCGTCGTAGACTCGGGGCTCCCGGGGCCGAAGGGGAACCGGGAGATCTTCCTCCACCTCGCGCACTCCGAGCACCCGATGCTTCCCGATGACCTCGACGAGCGGATCGAGCATGCACTCGCCGGTTGAGACCGCGGCGCTTGTCGCGCACGGCCGCCTCGACGTCCGCGATGCAGTCGAGCGCGTGCGGGCGGTCGCCGAGAGCGCCGGCGTGGAGCTCGTTGAGGATCCTGCCCGCGCGCAGCTCGCGGTGGCGGTTGGGGGCGACGGGACGATCCTCCGCACGCTCGCGCGGCTGCTCGGCACGGGCGTTCCCGTGATCGGCATCAACTTCGGTCGCGTCGGCTTCCTGGCCTCGATCGAGCCGAGCCGGCTCGAGGCCGATCTCGCGCGCGTCTTCTCGGGCGAGTACCGAACCATCGAGCAGCCGACGCTCGAGGCGCAGCTCGACGGCAAGACGCTCGTCGCGGTCAACGACGTCGTGGCCACAAGCTCGACGATCGGCCGGATGATCGAGCTCGGCTGGTCGATCGCGGGCGAGGATCTCGGCGTCGTCTCCTGCGACGGGATGATCTGCTCCACGCCGTCGGGCTCGACCGCGTACAACCTCTCGAACGGCGGTCCCGTCCTC
>DASXJG010000035.1:0-12679 GCA_036497525.1 Gaiellaceae bacterium | reverse complement strand
CGCCGATTCTCATCTGCTACGACGGCTCGCCCGACGCGGCCAGGGGGATAGAGGCCGCCGCCGCGCTGTTCGGCGCGCGGCGCGCCGTCGTGCTCAACGTCGCGGTGCCCATGACTGCCACCGAGAGCGTGGCGGCCATCTCGCCGGTCGTCCCCGCCGCGGCGTTCGAAGAGATCAATACGGAAGACGCCGGCACAGTGGCGGCTCGGGGTGCCGAGCTCGCCCGCGCCTCCGGTTTCGAGGCAGAGGCTCGGACCGCGCTCGAGACTCCGACCTGGCAGGGAGTGGTCGACGTGGCGGACGAGGTCGGCGCAGCCGCGATCGTGATCGGCTCCCGAGGGCTGGACCAGCTGCACGAGGCCTTCGAGGGGAGCCTGTCGCACCAGGTCGCCGCGCATGCCGGGCGGCCGGTGCTGGTCGTGCCTCCGCCGCATGACGAGCGATAGCTCGACCGGGTCATCCACCACGCTCTGATCTCGTAGCGTTCGGGACGGTGATCCTCGGGATCATCATCAGCTCGATCGTGGCGCGTCTCGGTCGCTAGCACCGGCGCGAGGCCAACCAAGCGGGCGGGCGGCCGGAGGGGAGGTGCCGCCCGCCCCGCTTGGAGGAGCTCAGTACGCGACCGTCAGGTCGTCGTGCACCGACGTGACGCCGGGCGCAGCCCAGGCGGCGCCGATCGCCTCGTCGTGCTCGGCCCACGAGCTGACCGTGCCCTGGAGGGTCACGGAGCCGTTGCTGGTCGAGATGTCCAGGTCCTTGGCGTCGAGCGCGGCGTTCCGCTTGAACGCCTTCTTGATCGACTCCTTGACGTCGCTGCGGTCCGGCGTCGGGTACTGGAGGTCGATCTCGTCGACGACCTCGAGCGCGCCGACGATGTTCGAGGCGACGAACTCCGCCTCGTCGCGCTGGTACTGCCAGTTGGCGGTGCCGGTGAGCGTGACGAAGCCGTCGTCCACCTTCGCGTCGACCGTGCTCGGGACGAGGCTGTCCAGCATCAGGGCCTGGAGAACGTCGCCGCGCACCTCGGCGTCGCCGCGCTTCGCGTCGTTCATCAGCCTCACCTGCAGGTTGTTGTCGACCGAGGTCACGCCGTAGACGCGCTCGACGGCCTTCTTCGCCTCGAGCTTCTCCCGCAGGCTCCCGACGGTGCCGCGCAGGGTGACCTTGCCGCCGTCGGCGGAGACCGCGATGGCGGTGTTGTCGACCTTCGGGTCCCAGAAGAGCTCGTCGCTGACGTCCGCGACGAGATCCGTGTCCGAGGACATTGCGTACTCCTTTCGGTGGTGGGTCATTGGACTCACGGATCGTCCGTCGCGGGGCCGCTTCGCCGCATCCGCGTTGCCGCTGAGCCGCTGCGGAGAGGACGAAGACGGCGCGCAGGACCACCTGCTAGCCCTACCGCATGAGCTGGGGTCACCCGGGCGGGAGAAGGGGCGCTGGTCGGCTGTCGCAGCGCGTCGTCCGAGCGCAAGCTTTGTCGTGTTACGACGTCCAGTGAAGGGAACGCGCCATGCCCGAGCCGACCGACGACACCTGGAGAACAGAGTTGATGTCGCGCGAGAGCAGCGGCATCACCGTGAGGATGCTGTGGAGCCGTGCGACGAATCTCGTGACGATCGCCGTCGACGACGCCGCGAGCGACGACTACTTCGAGCTCGTCCTCGAGGACGGCGCGCCGGCGCTCGAGGTCTTCCACCACCCGTTCGCGCACGCGGCCGCGCGAGGCCTCGAGTTCCGCACCAGGCAGCCCGAGCCGGTCGTGCTGCCCGAGGCGGCCTGAGCGAGATCGAGAGGAGCGACGACATGTCCGACTACGACCTCGAGCGGTCGATCACGGAGGAGCTGCAGTGGGACCCCAAGCTCGACAGCAAGGCGATCGCCGTCTCCTCCTACTACGGCGAGGTGACCCTGCGCGGCACGGTCGGCAGCTTTCGCGAGAAGCGTGACGCCGGCAGGGCGGCCCGGCGAGTGCTCGGGGTCAGAAGCGTGGCCAACCAGCTCAAGGTGCGCCCGCTCACCCGGCATGGCCGGGACGACGCGGAGCTGCGCGGCACCGTCCTGCGCGCGCTCCATTACAACAGCCTGATCCCGGACACGATCGACGCCCGTGTGGACGACGGCCGCGTCACTCTCACCGGGACCGCGGAATGGCAGTACCAGCGCGACGAGGCCTGCTACGTCGCCGGCAACGTCCGGGGTGTGTTCGGGGTCGACGACGAGGTCGACCTCACTCGCGGTGAGGCGCACGCGGGCGACGTCGACGAGGCGATCCGCAAAGCGCTCGCGCGCAACGCCAAGATCGAAGCGGGGGACGTCTCGGTCGACGCCAACGGTCGAACCGTCGTCCTCACCGGGGAAGTCCGCTCCTGGGCGGCGCACGACGAGGCGCTCGCGGCTGCGTGGGCCGCGCCGGGCGTCACGCGCGTCGACGACTTCATCGAGGTCGGCTACTGAGCAAAAAGACGCAACCGCTCGGCTCGGCCCACGATGCCGGTGGCGCCCAATTCGGCCACGATCGTTTCATGAACGGAGGAAGGATCTGATGCAGCTCACACTTGCACAGGCGATCGCCTGGATTGCGACCCTGGGAGGAGCGTGGGCGATCGTCCGCGCCGGCACCGCCAAGGGCGTGCTCAAGGCGAAGGCGCCGATCCGCTGCGCCGCGTGCGGACGGGAACGGCTCCGCGGCCGCTGCCCCTGCACCCAGGACACGACAGGCCTCTGATGAAGCAGCGAGAGCGCGGGCGTGAGGCGCCGATGGTGATCAGTCCGTTGCGGCTCGCCCGCCTCATCGCCGGCATCGCCCATCAGGTGAGAGCCCGCGGTCGCAGCAGGCCGACGCATTGAGCATGGATCTCGACGCCGAGCATCGGGACACCGTCGATCAGATCTTCGCGCGGCGTTCGAGCCGCGACGTCGAGTGGCGGCGAGTCCGGTCCCTGCTCGACGCCGTTGCGACCGTGACCGCGGAGGACAACGGCAAGCTCCGGGTCTCGCTCGGCGGCGAGACCGAGGTGCTGGTGCCGCCTCACGAAAAGGACGTCGACACGCAGATGCTCGTCGACCTGCGGCGGATGCTGACGAGTGCGGGTATCACTCCGGATAGTCGATGACCGAGCTCCTCTACCGCGAGCGGCTCGCCGAGGGCGACGCCGCCGGCCTGCTCGTCCTCCACCACGGCCGGGGCGCCGACGAGCTCGACCTGCTGCCGCTCGGCGACGAGCTCGACCCGCGGCGGCGCCTGCACGTCGTCGCGCCCCGGGCGCCGCTGACCCTTCCCGGCGGCCCCGGCTACCACTGGTATCTCGTGCCGAGAGTCGGCCATCCGGATCCCGAGACCTTCAGCGCCGCGTACGACGACCTCGCCGTCTTCCACGACGAGCTCTGGCAGCGCTTCGGGCTGGCTCCCGAACAGACCGTCCTCGGCGGCTTCTCGATGGGATCGGTGATGAGCTACTCGCTGGGACTGGGCCCCGACCGGCCCGCGCCCGCGGGCATCCTCGCGTTCTCCGGCTTCATCCCCACGGTCGAGGGCTGGACGCCGCAGATCCCGCGGGACACCGCCGTCTTCATCGCGCACGGTCGCACCGACCCGATCATGGAGGTCGAGTTCGCGCGGACCGCGAAGCTGCTGCTCGAGGGCGGCGGGATGGACGTCGACTACTTCGAGTCGGACGCCGGCCACACGATCGACCCGGCTCTGATCCAACCGGCCGCGAGCTGGCTGGAACGGGTCATCTCCGCGTAGAGCTCAGCCGCGATCGAGCAACGACTCGACTTCGTCGAGAGTCAGGTCGTGTCGATCGTCGACGGGATTGCGCGCGGCGTCGATCAGGGCGTACCCGGAGTCCGAGTGCCGGAGCTCGACTCCTTGCGCGCGGGCGCGGCGCTGCAGGCTCTTCTGCCTGAGCTTGCCGTGCTTCGCGTCGTTGGCTCCGCGCACGTCCTCCTCCGACGACCTGCCGCCGGGCGGCACGACCAACACCTGGCGCGAGTGGGGGATGCCGTCTTCGTCGCGCCGAGCGGGACTCACTCCGTTGCCTCAGGCACAACCTCGGTCTCGGCTTCCTCGGGCGCAACCTCGGTCTCGGCGTGATCTTCGGTCTCCGGCAGGCCGTCGTCGTCGTTCCCGCCGGGCGGCCAAACTTCGCCGGCAGCGCGCGCGGCCTTCTTCGCCTGTTTGCGCTCGCGTTTCTCCTTCAACGCGAGCTCACGGGCTCGCTTCGCCTGCGTTTGTGCCGTCCTGGCCATCCGCCTGCTCCTTTCGGTCGATTGTCGAGTCGGAGCCGCGAGGCCCGCCGAGGCCGCCGCAGCTGCCGACCCGTTGCTAGGCGGACACAGGCGCGACGTTGGTCGCCTGCGGCCCCTTCTCGCCCTGCTCGGGCTCGAACTGCACCTTCGCATTCTCGGCGAGCGTCTTGTAGCCCTCGCCGACGATCGCGCTGTGGTGGACGAACAGGTCCTCGCCGCCGTCGTCAGGAGTAATGAAGCCATACCCCTTGTCGGCGTTGAACCACTTCACGGTTCCGGTTGCCATGGATGAAACACCTCCTCTGCTGCTCAGGAAGCGGGCAGAGGAGGCGCACCGCGCGCATCCGGTACTCGCTCAGCTAGTCAGGCGAGGTTACCACTGACAAACCTTATTGGCCCCGAAACCGTCGAAAGGAATGAGATGCGGATACCCCTCCGCCGAGAAGCGCGGCATACAACACAACGTAGAGCGAGGCGATGACCGGCCTCGACCCCACGCTCGATTCTGGCGCGCTCCAGTTCGAGAGCGCGGACGAAGTCGAGATCTCGCGCGAGCTCGCGGCCAGCTGGCGGCGGCTGGCTCGCTCCGCCACGTTCGTCGCTCTGCTGACGAGCCCGGCGCTCGTCGCGCTCTTCATGCGGCAGAACCACTGGCCGTTCTGGAAGGCCGTGCTCGTGACCCTCGTGATCGTCGGTGCCTTCCGGGGCCTCCTCGACCTCCTGTTCCGGCGCTTCATCCCGTGGCCGAGCCTCTTCGGTCTCGAGAGCCAGCAGCACCGCGAGGAGGACGTGCTCGCGCGAAGGCGCGCCTGGTTCTGGAGCTTCTGGTTCCGCCTCGGTTTGATCTTCGTGACCATCGTGACCGTCATCTGGCTGTTCCAGGGCGGCACGTGGGTCGAAGCGCTCCAGTCGATCTTTCACGGCATCGGGCACATCTTCAAGTCACCCCAGCTGTGGATCCAGATCGTCTTCGTCTTCTTCCTCTTCATCGCCAACTTCGCGATCCTGATGGGCCCTCTGCTGCTCATGAACCTCGCGCAGATGCGCGCGTTCGAGCCGGGCGACGCGGAGTGGGGTGTCAGGCTCGACGACGTCCGCGGGCAGGCCGAGGCGAAGGAGGAGGTGCGGCGCGTCGTCACGATCTGGCAGTCGGGCGAGGCCTTCGAGCGCGCAGGCGGCAAGCGCGAGCGCGGCCTGCTCTTCCTCGGTGCCCCCGGAACGGGGAAGACGATGCTCGCCAAGGCCCTCGCGACCGGCTTCAACTCACCGTTCGTCTCGATGCCCGGGTCGGGCTTCGCCGCGACGTTCATCGGCATCGACGCGATCGTCGTCCGTGTGCTCGCGCGGCGCGCGAAGAAGCTCGCGCGCAAGTGGGGCGGCCAGTGCATCGTCTTCATCGACGAGATCGACGCCGTCGGCATGCGCCGCCAGGCCATCCAGCAGATGACCGCTACCGACGCCTACGCGTGGCGCGACGTCAGCGACTTCTCGTTCTACGGCCCGTGGGGAGCACAGAACCCCACCGGCGACCTGATCGTCGAGACCCGCCGCTGGCGTGAGCGGCTGTTCGAGCAGCGCGCGCCCTCGCGCTGGACGAACCCGATCGTCGACCGGATCGTCAATCAGTTCCCGGGCGGGATGATGGGCGGCATGGGCGGCGGGGGACAGCTCGCGCTCAACCAGTTGCTGGTGGTCATGGACGGCATCGACAGCCCACCGTTCATGCGCCGCGTCCTGACGAACCGCATCAACACGCTGCTCGACGCCTTCTACATCGTCCCCCGCCAGGTGGGAAAGGTCTCCCTGCGGCTCCCGCGCGCGCGCCCACGCGGCGAGCAGATCTACTTCATCGGCGCCACCAACGTGCCGTTGGAGCGGCTCGATCCGGCGCTGACGCGCCCCGGACGCATGGGCCGTCACGTGTCGTTCCGCACGCCGACGAAGGAAGACCGCAAGGACGTCTTCGACCTGTACCTCGACAAGGTGGCGCACGACGAGGGTCTCGACGCGCCGCACCGCCGCGACGAGATCGCCCGGATCACGAACGGCTACTCGCCGGCGATGATCGACCAGGTCTGCTCGATGGCGCTGACGAACGCCCAGCACGAGGGCAAGATCTCGTTCAGCTGGGAGGACCTCGTCCAGGCGATGACGACGCTCGAGTCGGGCACAGCGGTCAACGTCACGTATCCCGATCACGAGCTGCGCGCGGTGGCGATTCACGAAGCCGGTCACGCCGTCACTGCGCACGTCTACCGCCCCGATCTGGAGTCGAGCCGGCTGTCGACACGCATGCGCGGCGGGGCGCTCGGCCATCACCAGACCTTCGAGCGCGAGGAGCGCTTCAGCCGCTGGCAGCACGAGGAGATGGGGACGCTCATCCACGTCCTCGGCGCCATGGCGGCCGAGCACGTGTTCTACGGGGAGAACAGCGGCGGCGTCGGCGGAGACCTGCAGACCGCGACGGATACCGCGGCCTGGATGGTCGGCACCGCCGGCATGCGGCCGCTCCGCGTCGAGCTCAACGGCAACGTGCCCGAAGGAGAGGACGCGGACGAGGTGCGGGAGAAGATCATGAAGCGCTTCGAGAAGATCGGCCGCACGCTGATGAACCGCACCCGCGGCAGTGCCGACTTCCACGCGGACCCGATCGCGTCGATCCTCCATGACCCCTTCAAGAACGCCGTTGCCGCCCAGATCCTCGGGCAGGCGTATGTGATTGCCTTGAACCTCGTGACCACGAACCGGGCCGCCGTCGACGCTATCGCAGTGCACCTGGCGGAGAAGCGCGAGCTGTACGGCGACGAGCTGATCGAGCTCCTCGACGCGCAGGGCCTGGTGGCGCCGACGCTCGACTACACGAAGGAGGAGACGTGGCCGAAGATGTAGTCGCAGGCCCGGCCGCGCAGCCGGCGCCGGAACGGCCGGCGACCGAGCGTCCTGCCCCGACCCGTGCCGAGCGGGCGCACACCTCTGCCTACTACACGCGCTTCTCGCTCGCGTACACGCTGCTCATCGTGCTCGGCGTGGGCGTCGTCGGAGCCCTCGTTTTCGTCTTGATCAACCCGAGTGCCAAAAAGGCGCCGCCGTGGTCGGCGTTCAAGCCCGAGGGATCGACTCTTGCGATGGAGCGCCAGATCGCGACGCAGGTTTCCGCCGAGTACAAGGATTCGACCGAATCTCGGCTCGTCAGCGTCTTCCCCGGCCCGCTTCAGGCGACCCAGTTCGTCCAGGGGAACTCGGGCACGCAGAGCGTCCAGGTCCCGATCTCGGTTGTCGCCGTGCTGGCCGACGCCTCGAAGGGCAAGCACGAGGAGGGCGACTACTCCTTCTTCGACCCCCACTCGACGGTTGGGTACGCGATGTGCGGCATCGGTGACTCCCGGCAGAACTGCGGCGTCGCAAACACGACGGGGGGGAGCCCGGAGGGCCTGCTTCGCCGCGAGGCGCTCGAGCTCGCGCTCTACACCTTGAAGTACGTTCCGAACACGGACGCGGTGATCGCCTACCTCCCGCCGCCCGGCGACCCGGGGGTGGCGGCGAAGGCGATTCTCATCTCGCGGAACGGCGTCAAGGCGAACCTCGACCTTCCGCTCAGGCGGACGCTCAAGCCGCAGCAGGTCGTCCTGGGTGGGGGCCTCCCCGACGGCGGGCATGTCGGCGAGCTGACCTCGTCCCGGCTCTACACGTCCGACTACCAGACCTTGCCCAGCGACGGGTCGTCGGCCCTGGTCCTGACGCCCGCAGGCGTCGCGGGCTGAGTTCAGGGCGAGAGTGACGGTTCGTCGGGCGCCGACAGGCTCAACACGGCGCCCGCCACCGCTGGAGAAGCGCTGATCCGCGCCTCGAGCATCCGTAGCTGCACCGCTACGTGCGGCTCGGTGTCGTCTCCGGCGAGATCGACGTAGCCGATGATGACGACCTTGCGCGGCCCGACGATCCCAAGCTGGAGATAGGTCACCCGCGCGATCTCCGGCATCTCGAGCAGCTCACGAATCGCAGCTGCGCGAATGCGGGGGTCTGCCTCCTCGCCCACCAGGAATTGACGATTCCTGTCGATCAATACGACCGCGACGACAGCCAGGAGTACGCCGACGAGGATCGAGCCGACGGCGTCGGGCGCAGACGAACCCGTCGCCTGGTGCGCCGCCAAGCCGACAGCAGCGATGACGAGGCCGAACAGAGCGGCGGAGTCCTCGAAGAAGACCGCTCGGAGCGTTGGATCGGAGGTGGCCATCACCTCCTCGATCACGTCACGACCGAACAATTCGGCCACGGGTCTCGCTTGACGGACCGACCGCAGAAAGGAAATCCCCTCGAGTACGAAGGAAAACGCCAACACCGCGTAGCCGAGGACGAAGTCCGTCGCCGGCTCGGGCTTGATCAGCTCCTGGATTCCGTGCGTGACCGAAACAGCGGCGCCTGCCACGAACAGACCGAGCGCCGCGAGCAGCGCCCAGACGTACGCCTCGCGGCCGTAGCCGAGATGATGCGAACTGTCGGGCGGCCGGGATGAACGCCGGTTGGCTACGACCAGGAACACCTCGTTACCGGTGTCCGCCCAGGAGTGCGCGGCCTCCGCCAGCAACGACGCCGACCCGGTCACCACGGCCGCAATCGTCTTCGCCACACCGACAAGGACATTCGCGCCGAGGGCGACCCACACGGTCCTCGCACTTGCCTCGCCCGAAGGCGATGCGCGTGAAAGCGAGTCGAGGAGATCTGTCTCGCCGGCGCGTTGCTCGTCGTCAGCCGCTGGGCTCACGTCGCAAGTCTGAGGCACCGAGGGGGCACCGGTCGCCCGGGCGCCCCCTCGGATGTGCCTCTTCTACGGGAGAAGCTGAAGTCGGCGGTGTGTGCCGCCGAGCCGTCGTTCAACTGGAGCGAGAACTGGCGGCAGGTGCCGGCCCATGCCCCGCTGGTCTGCCAGCCGTAGGTGTAGTGGCCGGAGGCGACGCCGAACGAGAGTCCGGGGCCGGCGCCGGCGCCGGCGGCCGGCACCGAGTGCGGCGTGCCCGACCCTCGCTTTGGAGCATTAAACGACTCGGTTGGGCGGAGTTCAAGGAGCGGCTGTCAGCCGGCCCTTGTGCTCGTTACGGCTTGGAGGACAAGGTCTGCGATCTCGCCGGGTTTCTGGTTGAGCGTGAAGTGCCCGGCCCCGGCGATCTCGACAAGCCTGATTCCGGGAGTCGCTTCGACCAGCGCTCGCTCGTCCTGCGTGATGCCTACGTCATCCCGTTCGCCGTACACGACCCAGGCCTGTGTGGCCGCGTCGCAGAACCGCTTGGCGAGCGAGCCGTATTGGTCGAGATAGGCGAGGTACTCGTGGGTCTGGTCGCGAAGGAATCGAGGGTCGTTCTTCTTGAGCTCGTTCACGAGCACGTCGGCACGACCCGGCGGCAAGCCGCTCTTCATCGCGGGGCCGATGATCTTGAGCATGAGCGAATAGGGCAGGTGACCGAGCACGCGGCTGAGCTTGTCGAGCGCGCGCGGAAACCTGGACTCGTCCGTCCGCGAGAAGCTCGGCGAGAGGAGCACGACCGGGCCGCTGAACTCGCCGGTCGACACCACTTCGAGCGCGACGTTCGCGCCGAGGCTGTGGCCGACGATCACGTCGCAGGAGAGATCGGCCGCGAGTTGAGACGCGAGCTTCGCGTAGCTCTCCATGCTCACGTCGCCGGGAGCCGGGGTGCCGCCGAATCCCGGCAGCGTGGTTGCGATGAAGCGGATCGGTGCGTCGCGGATGGCCGGCTCCGCCAAGAGGTCGTCGTAGAAGGCCGACGTGCAGAGTGCTCCCGGGAGTAGGAGGACGGTGTGAGGCGCACCCTCGGGGCCGACTTCGCGCAGCACCCAGCCGAGATGTTCGCGTTCCGCGGCGATCACGCCGAAGCCTGGGTTGGCATGGGCGGGAGCTTGCCACGCGAGTCAGGCGACGCCAAGTCCGTGCGTGGGCTCGAGCGACAGGAATCAGCCGCGGCGGCGGCCAACGAGGCGCGCGCCGGTGGCGGGCAGGTCGCCGGAGGCGATCGCCTCCTCCTCGACCGTGCGCAGCGAGTCGCCGAGGTCCCAGCGGTGGAGCCAGGCGCCGCGCAGCGGCGGGCCGAGCTCGAAGTGCGGCTCGAGCGCCCCGAGAATCCGCTCGAGGGGGTGCAGGTGCTCGCGGTGCTCCGCGACGAGCTCCTCGGCGGTCTCCGGTTGCGGTTCGCCGAGCGTACGGCGCTGCTCGAGCCACCAGGTGGCCGCGTCGAGGTCGAAGGCGCCGACGTCGAACTCGTCGACGACGAGCGTCCCGCCCGGTTCGACCAGCTCGCCGAGCCGACGGCAGGACTCCTCGAGTGGGTCGACGTGGTGGAGCGAGACGACGGCGACCGCGGCCGCGAACGAGCCCGCGGGTTCGTCTAGATCGGCGAGTGCGACTGCACGAACGTCCTCGCTCTCGTGCTTCGGGTCGATCGCAAGCACCTCGTAGCCGGCGGCGCGGACTGCGCGAGCGAGTTGGCCGGTGCCCGCGCCGACCTCGAGCACGCGCGCGGGCGGCTCCGGGAGGTTCGCACGGATGAAGGCCCTCAGGTCGGCGGAGGCCATCTGGTGATTCTCTCTATCTGTACGGGGCCTGTGCCCGCCGTCGTACCCTCGGGTGTTACTCACGCCGGCGCTGTAGCCATTCCCTCGCGCTTGGCGCGCGACCTCAGCGTTTGCCGCTTCGATGCCGACAGTTCGACCTTCCTGAGGCGAATCGACTGCGGCGTGACCTCGACCGCCTCGTCTTCGCGGATGAACTCGAGCGCCAGCTCGACTGACAGCGGCCGCGGCGGAATGAGGCGCACGAGCTCGTCGCTGGCCGCCGCGCGCATGTTCGTCAGCTTCTTCGGCTTCGACGCGTTCACGTCGAGGTCGTTTTCGCGCGAGTTCTCGCCGACGACCATCCCTTCGTACAACTCGTCGCCGGGCGAGATGAACAGGGACCCGCGCTCCTGCAGGTTGGCGATCGCAAACGCGGTCGCCTGACCTCGCCGGTCGGCGACCAGGCTGCCGGTCGGCCGCGTGCGCAGCTCGCCGTGCCACGGCTCCCACGCCTCGAACACGTGGTGCAGGATCCCGGTGCCGCGCGACTCGGTGAGGAACTCCGTTCGAAAGCCGATCAACGCGCGTGCGGGCACGAGGTACTCCATGCGCGCCCAGCCGGTGCCGTGATTCACCATCTCCTGCAGCCTGCCCTTGCGCAGTGCGAGCAGTTGCGTCACGACACCGATGAACTCCTCCGGAATGTCGATTGCGACACGCTCTACCGGTTCGAGCCGCTTGCCGTCGATCTCCTTCGTCAACACCTCGGGCTTGCCGACGGTCAGCTCGAAACCCTCGCGGCGCATCAGCTCGACGAGGATTGCGAGCTGCAACTCGCCGCGTCCTTGTACTTCCCATGCATCGGGGCGCGCCGTCGGGAGGACGCGTAGGGAAACATTGCCGACGAGCTCGACATCGAGGCGCTGCTTGACCTGGCTTGCGGTCAACCGCGTCCCCTCGGTGCCGGCGAGCGGGCTCGTGTTGATCCCGATCGTCACCGACAGACTCGGCTCGTCGACCGTCGTCACGGGCAGCGGCCGCGGATCGTCGGGATCGGCGATCGTCTCGCCGATCGTCACCTCGGGCAGTCCGGCGAGCGCGACGATCTCGCCCGGTCCCGCCTCGTCGGCGGGAACGCGGTCAAGTGCCTCGGTGATGTACAGCTCGGTCACGCGCGCCTGCTGGATCGTCCCGTCGGAACGGCACCACGCAATCGGTGCGCCCTTGCGCAACGTCCCGTGGCGAATCCGCAACAGCGCGAGCCGGCCGACGTAAGGGCTGGCGTCGAGATTCGTGACCAGCGCCTGCAACGGATGCTCGGGGTCGTAGCTCGGCGCCGGGATCGCATCGAGCAGCGTGGTGAACAGCGGGCCGAGATCGGGTGCGAGCTCGTCCGCGGCGAGGCCCGCGCGACCCGCGCGCGCGTTCGCGTACACGATCGGGAACTCGATCTGCGAGTTGTCAGCGTCGAGATCGAGGAACAGCTCGTACACCTCGTTGACGACCTCGGCCGGCCGTGCGTCGCTGCGATCGACCTTGTTGATCACGAGCACGACCGGCAACTTCAGCTCCAACGCCTTACGCAGGACGAACCGCGTCTGCGGCAGCGGCCCCTCGGACGCGTCGACAAGCAGGAGCACACCGTCGACCATCGTCAGGCCGCGCTCGACCTCGCCGCCGAAGTCGGCGTGCCCGGGCGTGTCGACGATGTTGATCTTCGTCCGACCGAGCGTCACCGCGGTGTTCTTGGCCAGGATCGTGATGCCCTTCTCACGCTCGAGGTCGATCGAGTCCATGACCCGCTCGGCGACGTGCTCGTTGGCGCGGAAGGTGCCGCCCTGCCAGAGCATGGCGTCGACGA
>DASXJG010000034.1:0-9201 GCA_036497525.1 Gaiellaceae bacterium | reverse complement strand
GACTCGCTCGGCTTCCCGGATCCGCTCCCAGGCCCGCTGCTCGACGTCGTAACGCTCGCCGTGGATCTGGTGGGTTTCAATCCGGCCCTCGGTGATTGGCCGGAACGTGTCGAGCCCCACGTGGAGCGTGACCCGCACCGGGTCGAGCCGCGCGAGCAGCTCCGGTGTGAAGTGCAGGCCGGCGGTCGGCGCCGCCGACGACCCGGGCTCGCGGGCGTAGACGGTCTGGTAGCGGGAGGCGTCCTCGAGCGGCTCCGTGATGTACGGAGGCAGCGGCGTCAGGCCGTCCGGCTCGCCGTCGAGGCGGAGGCGCCAGCGGCCCTCGCCGAGGTGCTCGAGCAGCTCGACCGTTCCGTACCGGCGGCCGGCTCTCAGCCGCCGCGTCGGCCGCGCGAGCGCCTCCCACGTGCCGTCACCGAGCCGCTCGAGCAGCAGGACCTCTCCCCGCGGCGAGGAGATCGGGATCCGGGCTGGCACGACCTTCGTGTCGTTGACGACGACGAGCTCTCCCCGAAGCTCCTCCGGCAGCTCGGCGAACGTGCGGTGGCGGACGGCGCCCGTCTCGCGCTCGTAGACGAGGAGCCGCGAGGCATCGCGCCGCTCGGCCGGGTGCTGCGCAATCAGCTCCGGCGGCAGCTCGTAGTCGAGCTCCGTCACGTCCATCCGACGCGAGTTCTATCTTCGAGCCCGTGGACGTGGACGCGATCGAGCGCGCCCAGCGGCGAATCGAGGATGCCGCCTCGGGCCGGACCGATCCCGCCGCCTTCGACTCGGCGCTGAACCGAGCGCGGACCGCGGTCGAGGCGCTTGCCGCGACCACCGCCCAGCTCGAGGCCGGCCTCCCGGTGGCTATCCAGGAAGGGCTGCAGCAGCACTTCCGGCCGAGCGCCCGGCACCTCGCCGAGGTGCGGGGCCTGACGAACCAGGTCATCCGCCGCCTCGAGCGAATCGAGGGCGACCTTCTGACCGAGCGGCACGCACGCGTCGACGACCTCGCGCTGCTCGTCGACCTCATCGCCTCCGGGTGGCGGAGCGTCGAAGAGCGCCTCACGAAGCTCGAGGAGGGCCTCACGCGCGACGGCGCGAAGGTCTACCACCTCGAAGGCCGTCAGGCCGGCTGAGTCTCCACCGGTAGCACGAGCACGAAGTGGCTGCCCCGGCCTGTGTCACTCTGCAGTTCGAGCCGGCCGCCGAGCGCCAGCGCGAGCTCCCGGGCGATCGGCAATCCGAGCCCCGTTCCACCGCCGTCACCCGACCAGAAGGGCCGGAAGATCCGCTCCTGCTCCTCCGGCGCGATGCCGGGCCCGGTGTCGGCGACCGACACCGTCACCTCACCGTTGCTCCTGGCGAGCGCGAGGTCGACACGGCCGCCCGGAGGCGTCAAGCGGAGTGCGTTGGCGATGAGGTTCGTGACGATCTGGAGCACCCGGTCGCCATCGGTCACGAGCACCGCGCCCTCCCCGAGCTCGAGCTCGTAGTCGATGTCGCGTGCGCGCGCCTCCTCCGCAAACGTGTCGTACGCGCGCTCGCAGAGAGCCCGCATGTCCACCTCCTCGCGCAAGAGCGCGAAGCGGCGCGCGTCGAGCTTCGCGAGATCGAGAACGTCGCCGACGAGGCGCTCGAGCCGCTGCCCCTCCTCGGCGATCACCTCGAGTGAGCGCTCCTGCGCCTCCTCGCCTTCCACGACGCCCTCTCGCAGCGCCGCGACATGGCCGCGAATCGCTGTCAGCGGCGTCCGCAGCTCGTGCGAGACCGACATGAGGAAGTTGCGGGTGAGCGCCTCCGACTCCGCGACCCTCACGGCCATCTCGCCGAACCGCGCCGACAGCCGGGCGACCTCGCTGCCGCCGGTCTGCTCGGGCAGCTCGACCGCGTAGTGCCCTTCTGCGACCTCGTCCGCGGCGTCGGTGAGCGCCTCGATCGGCCGCACGATCCGGAGCGAGAAGAAGACGACGAGGGCCAGCGCCACGGGGATCCCGATGCCTAACGCGATGGCCAGCCTCCACACCAGCTGCAGCCAGCGGCTGCGTAGCACCGACTCGGGCTTGGCGACGACGAGCGCACCGACGGGAATCCCCGCGAGCCGGACGACCTGGCCGACGCCGAGATAGGTGCCGCCCTGCACGTGGAGGTCGAACGCCGGCGAGCTGTGGTGGACGACCTTCGCGAGCGGCACCTCGCTCCTCGGGAGCTGAGGGACGGGGCCTGCCAGCAGCGAGGCTCCCGGTACCGCCGGCACCCAGTAGATCCGGTCCCCGCCGAGCGCGAGCTGGAGATTCCTCGGGGAGACGTGTCCGACCCCGGCCTGGCCCTCGTAGAGCGTGACGATTCCGGCGGCCTCGCGACGCAGCTCCGAGGCCGCGTGCGTGCGGGTGTAGCTCTGGAAGAACCGGACGGCGATGAGGGTCGCCACGACGGCCGCCAGCAGGATGCCGAGCAGGAACAGCGCGGGCAGCCGGAAGCGCAGTGACCTGAACACGGAGCGGCCTAGCCGGCGGGTTCGCGCACCGGGCCGGCCTTGTAGCCGATGCCCCATACCGTCACGATCGGCGACGCATCGCCGAGCTTCCGCCGCAGCTGGCGGACGTGCACGTCGACCGTCCGGGTGTCGCCTGCGAACGTGTAGCCCCAGACGCGCTCGAGCAGCTGGTCGCGCGTGAGAACGAGGCCCTTGTGGTCGATGAGCTCCCAGAGCAGGTCGAACTCCTTCGGAGCCAGCCGGATCTCCTCGTCCCCGACGTGGCACTCACGGCGGCCGGCGTCGAGCACGAGCTCACCGTGCTCCAGAATCCCCCCGTCTGCTCCCGATCGCGCCCGGTCGCCGCTGCGGCGAAGGATCGCCCGCACCCGGGCGACGAGCTCGCGCGGGTTGAAGGGCTTCGTCAGATAGTCGTCCGCGCCAACCTCGAGCCCGGCGATCTTGTCGAGGTCGTCGTCGCGGGCCGTCAGCATCAGGATGGGCAGAGTGTTCGTCTCCCGGATGCGCCGGCAAACCTCGAGCCCGTCGAGATCGGGGAGCATCAGATCGAGGACGACAAGCGCCGGCGACTCGGTGGCGACGAGGGTCAGCGCCTCGCGGCCGCTTGCAGTCACACGCACCGCGAAGCCGTCCTTGCGCAGGTAGGCGGCGACGAACGATGCGATCGCCTGCTCGTCCTCGACGACGAGAATGGTCTGCGCGTCCGGGGCCATCACCCGCCCCCGATCGACCGCTTCAGCTCCTGCGCGGGAAGCGAGCGGAACGGTCTGCCGCCGAGCGAGTAGAAGCCGTCCGCGTTGCGGTAGTGGGAAGAGCCGCGTAGCCAGACGGCGCCATGGCCGCCGGCGAAGAGGTAGACACCGGCCCCGCGCACCACCACCCGGTAGAAGCCTCCGATCGCTTTGAAGCGGAAACCGCTGCCGTTGTAGGCCTTCCCGGTGAAGCTGCGCCAGCGCACGCTGCTCGGCGACACGTCGGGGCCGGCAACCTGCGGCGCGCCCCTGCCGGTCGCGGTCTGGAGGTGGTAGATCTCGACACGTGCTTCCTGCGTGATGCGGCCCACCACGAAGCCGTGGACGACGATCGTGACCACGGGAGGCCCGTTGACGCCGCCGTCTCCCGCCGCCTTCTTGACGACGACGAAGCCGGACTCCGAGTGCCCGGCAGCACCGGCGGCGGACGCAGCCGGCAGGACGAGCAGCACGACACTGGCTAGAAGAAGCAGAATCCGGCGCATGAGCGCCACAAGGGTACTCCGGGGCGAAGGAACGCCCGGCGACTCGGCGAACCTCCCGCCCATGCCGGCGAGCGATTTTCAGAACAGGGCCGACGGGCTCGCCGCGCGCGTCGAGAGGCTCGCCGCGGCGCTCCACGACAGTCAGGTGACGGACGAGACGGCGGCGCGGCTGCTCTCGCACGCCTCGACGGCCGCCCTGCAGGCGCTCATGCTGGAGCTGCTTCTCGAGCCGCCGGCACCGGTGGCGGCGGCCGCGGACGAGCCCGAGCCGCTAGCCGCCCGAGTCGCCGTACCGGTAGAAGCCGCGGCCTGACTTCCGGCCGAGAAGGCCGGCGTTCGCCATCGCCACGAGGCGTGCCGGCGGCGCCATCCGCGGCTCACGCAGCTTCTCCCACAGCGCCTCGCTCGCGTGCACGTGCACGTCGATGCCCACCAGGTCGACGAGCTCGCACGGGCCCATCGGCCAGCCGGCGCCGTGCTTCATCCCGGCGTCGAGGTCGGCGGGCGTGACCCGCGCCTCGTCGAGCACACGGACGCAGTCGTTGAGAAGCGGGATCAGGACGCGGTTGACGACGAAGCCCGGCGTGTCGTGACAGCGGATCGGGTGCTTACCGAGCCGCTCACCGAGTGCGTAGGCGGTCTCGAAGGCCTCGTCGGACGTCAGCTCGGCGCGGACGATCTCGACGAGCGGCATGAGCGGCGCCGGGTTGAAGAAATGCATGCCCACGATGCGCTCCGGCGTCGAGGTCGCGCCGGCTATCTCGGTCACCGAGAGCGCCGACGTGTTGGTGGCGAGGACTGCGTCCGGCCTGCAGATGCGTTCGAGCTCCGCGAACAGCTCCCGTTTCGGGCCGAGCTCCTCGACGATCGCCTCGATCACGACGTCGCAGTCCGAGAGGTCTGAGAGGTCTGTCGTCAGCGTGAGCAGTTGAATCTCGAAGGAGTCGATCTGCCCCTTCTCGACCTTGCGCGAGAGGAAGTGCTCGATCCGGCCGCGAGCCGTCTCCCCCAGCTCGACGGTCACCTCGCGGCCGACCGTCTCGAGGCCGGCCTCGACCGCGAGCTGCGCGATGCCCGCGCCCATCGTGCCGAGGCCAATGACGCCCACCTTCATTTGTCGGAGCCTAAACGCGGCCCAAGAAGCGCGATGGTCGCACCTGCGACGACGACGAGCCCGAGCGCGGCGCTCAGCCCCACGCCGCGTGCGAGGAATCCGATCGCAGGACCGTTGAGCAGGCCGCCCGCATATCCCGCCGTGGCGACCGCGGCGACGCCCGCTCCCTGCGCGATCCCCGGGGCGGATCCTCCGACGCGGAACAGAGCAGGAACGATCGCCGCACAACCGACGCCGACGAGCGCGAAGCCGACGAGAGACGTTGCCGGCGCGCGAGTGGCGAGGGCGAGGACCATGCCCGCGCAGGTGAGCAGGCCGCTGCGACGCGCGAGGCCGCCGATGCCCCAGAGCAACATCAAGCGGTCGCCGAACAGGCGCGCCACTCCCATCGCAGCGGCATAGGCGACGACCGCGGCGGCGGCGACGGCGGAACTGGCGCCCGCCGGCCCGCTGAGAAAGACGGCGCTCCAGGTCATCGACGCGAACTCGGCGAAGAACGCGCAGAACATCAACACCGCCGGCAGCGCGAGCGCACCGCGCGGCAGCGCGAAGTGCGCAGTGTCGACATCGGCCGCGGTCCCCGGGAGGAGCCGCACGACGACGGCGAGTACGACGACCGCCGACGCTGCCGCGACGACCGGCAACTGCACGCGGATGCCGATGCCGAATGCGGCAGCGATGGCGGAAACCGCGGAACCACCGAGCAGGCCGAAGCTCCAGGCGGCATGGAGGGGCGACAACACCGGCCGCCCGAGCCGCCGCTCGAGCTCGACGCCGTGGGCGTTCGCCGCTACATCGGCGATGCCTATCCCCGCGCCGAGCACGCACATCACGAGCAACAGCGGGCGGAGCGAGGGCGCGAAGGCGGCCGTCCCGACTGCGGCCGCCATCATCCAGAGGCCGATTCCCACCGGTACACGGCTGCCGTGGCGCGAGCTCAGCCAGCCGGCGAGCGGGAGGACGAGCGTGGAGGCGAGCGACGACGCGAGGATGACGATCCCGAGCCGCCCGGTGTCGAGACCGAACTGCTGCTTCACCGCCGGGAAGCGCGCAACCCATGCCCCGTCGAGGAAGCCGAGGATGACGAAGGCGCCCGCGAGCGCGACGTGCGCGCGGCGCAGACGCGGTTCTTCCCTCACGCCGACCAGCGTAGACTCGCCGCGGCGTGGACGTACTCGAGGGAACCGTCCCCTTCCCGCACGGCGGCGATGACGCGGAGACGTGGTACCGGGTCACGGGCGATCTGCGAGCCGACGGGCCGGCGCCGCTCGTCGTCCTCCACGGCGGCCCGGGCGGGACGCACGACTACCTCCTCTCGCTCGTCGACCTCGCCGACGGTCGTGCCGTCGTCCACTACGACCAGCTCGGCGGCGGCCGCAGCACCCACTACCCGGACCGTGGCGCCGAGTTCTGGACGCCCGAGCTCTTCGTTCGCGAGCTCCACAACCTCGTCGACGCGCTCGGCATCGCCGGGCGGCACCACGTGCTCGGCCAGTCCTGGGGAGGATTTCTCGCGGAGGAGTACGCGTTCACGCAGCCGCCCGGGCTGCGGTCGCTCGTGCTCGCGGACACCGCGGCCTCGTGGGCGGACTTCGCCGCCGAGGCGGGCAAGCTCCGAGAGCAGCTTCCCGCCGACGTGCAGGCCACGCTGGCGAAGCACGAGGAAGCCGGCACGTACGACGATCCCGAGTACATGCAGGCGTGCCTGGCGTTCTACGACCGGCACGTCTGCCGGATCCCCTGGCCGCCAGAGGTCGCTGCGACGTTCGAGTACCTCGAGCAGGATCCAACGGTGTACCGCACGATGAACGGGCCGAGCGAGTTCCACATCATCGGCTCGTGCAAGGACTGGCAGGTGAAGGACCGCCTCCACGAGATCGGCGTTCCGACGCTGATGGTCTCGGGCCGCCACGACGAGGCGACGCCGGCACTGCAGCAGGTGCTGCTCGACGGAATCGCGGGCTCGGAGTGGGTGTGCTTCGAGGAGTCGTCCCACATGCCGCACGTGGAGGAGCGCGAGCGCTACATGCAGGTCGTCGGCGACTGGCTCTCGCGGCACGACTGAATCGGTAGCCGGTCTATCCTGCAGCCCGTGAGCGTGCCGCTGGTCAACCGCCTACCCGATCCGTGGCGGAAGGTCGTCGACTGGCTCCTCACGATCTCCCTTGCGATCGGGTTCGTGCTCGTCTTCGAGGCGAAGGTCGCGAAGCCGTATCGGATCCCGTCCTCCTCGATGGAGCCGACGCTCCACTGCGCCCGGCCCAGCCGCGATTGTCTGTCCGCGACGAGCGACCGCGTCCTGGTGAACCGGCTCGCCTACGACATCGGCAGTCCGCAGCGCGGCCAGATCGTCGTCTTCACGGCTCCGGCCGGCGCGAACGTATGCCGGCAGGGCGACGCCGGCATGACGTTCGTGAAGCGCCTGATCGGGCTCCCCGGCGAAACCGTGCGTGAGGACAAGGACGGCTTCATCCTGATCCGCGAGCCGGGCGCGAGCGCCTGGACGAAGTTGAAGGAGCCCTACCTGTCGGCGCGGACCCGGCTCGCCGACGAGGGGGACTTCAACCAAACCTGGAAGGTGCCGACAGGCGAGTATTTCCTGCTCGGAGACAACCGCCCCGGCTCCTGCGACTCGCGAAAGTGGGGCGCGGTTCCGCGCAGCAATCTGATCGGGCCGGTGATCTTCAGCTACTGGCCGCCGACGCGGATCTCGTACCACCCGGGCGCCTGGTAGGCGGCCGGATCAGACGCGCTCGATGACGGCGGCGATGGCCTGGCCGAAGCCGATGCACATCGTCGCCAGCCCGTACCGCGCGTCGCGGCGCTCGAGCTCCGAGACGAGCGTCGCCGTGATGCGGGCGCCGGTCGCGCCGAGCGGATGGCCGAGCGAGATGCCGCCGCCGTTCGGGTTCACGTCGCCGGCCTCGTAGCGCTCCTGAAGGCCCGTGTCGGCGAGGAACTGCGCCACGACCGAAGCGAACGCCTCGTTGACCTCGATGACGTCGATCTCGTCCCACGTCAGCCCCGCCTTGGCAAGCGCCTTTGCCGACGCCTCGGGGTTGCCGTGCAGCATCAGGTGCGGGTCTACGCCGACGACGCCGAACGAGACGAAGCGCGCCCGTGGCTCGAGCCCGAGCTCGGCGACCTTCGCCTCCGAGGCGACGAGCACCGCCGCCGAGCCGTCGACGATCTGGGACGAGTTCCCGGCCGTCACGACGCCGTCGGGGATGAACGCGGGCTGGAGCTCCGCCATCTTCTCGAGCGTCGTCGCCCGGCGTACCGCCTCGTCGACCGCGAACCGCGTCTGGACGAGCGTCGTTCCGGAGTCGGGCGCGGGCACGTCGAGCTCGATCGGGACGATCTCCTTCTCGAAGCGGCCCTCGTCGATCGCGCGCGCCGCGCGCTGGTGCGACTCGTAGCCGATCCGGTCGAGCTCCTCGCGCGTCTGGTTCCACTGCTTGGCGATCTCCTCGGCCGAGATGCCCTGCATCACGATCTCGTGGTGCTCGTAGACGAGCGGGGACATCGAGCCGTTGTTCGACCCCATCGGGACGCGGGACATCATCTCCACGCCGCCCGAGACGACGAGATCGAGCTGCCCCGACCACACGGCCGCCGCCGCATTGAAGTTCGTCTGCATCGAGGAACCGCACTGCCGGTCGACGGTCGTGCCTGCGACGGAGACGGGCCAGCCGGCGGTGAGCGCCACGTTGCGGCCGATGTTCCACGCCTGCTCGTCGACCTGCGTCACGCAGCCCCACTGGACGTCCTCGATCTGGGCGGGGTCGACGCCGTTCCGCTCCACGAGCCCGTTCACGACCTGCGCCGCGAGCTCGTCGCCACGGATGTGCGAGAGCGTCCCGTTCTTCTTCCCGATCGGACTGCGGACCGCGTCGACGATCATTGCGCCGGGCCTTGTTGCACCGGATTGGGACATGCAACAGACTGTACCGCGGTCATGCTGCGCAAGAACGCCAAGATCGAGCTGCTGAAGCGGGTGCCGCTGTTCGAGCGCTGCTCGAAGTCCGAGCTTCAGCAGATCGCGCTGCTTGCGGACGAGGTCAACCTCCCCGCGGGCCGCCACCTCACGAAGGAGGGTGCGCCGGGCCGGGAGTTCGTCGTGCTCGTGGAGGGCCGGGCGGAGGTGCGGCGCAAGGGCCGCAAGGTCAGGGAGCTGTCCGACGGTGACTTCATGGGCGAGATCGCCCTGATCGCGGACGTGCCGCGCACGGCAACCATCACCACGCTGACGCCGGTGGACATCCTCCTCATGACGGCCCGCGACTTCCGGACGCTGTTGCGAGATGTGCCGTCGTTGCAGCCGAAGGTGATGTACGCGCTGGCAACGCGCCTGCCGCCCGAGTTCCAGTA
>DASXJG010000033.1:0-9871 GCA_036497525.1 Gaiellaceae bacterium | reverse complement strand
CCGCCCATCCCCGGCCTCGAGTCACCGCGCTGCGTCGACTCGACCGGCCTCCTTGCGCTGGAGCAGGTCCCGCGCCGTCTGGCCGTACTCGGCGGCGGCATCATCGGCAGCGAGTTCGCCTCGATCTTCAACCGCTTCGGCTCCGAGGTCACGATCGTCGAGATGCTGACGCTCATCCCGCAGGAGGACGAGGACGCGAGCAAGGAGCTCGCGAAGCAGTTCGGCAAGCGCGGCATCACGCTCCACCTCGGCAAGCAGTGCACGCGCGTCGAGGACGACGGCTCGCAGCTCACTGTCCATTTCGGCGAGGGGGAGACGATCCAGGCCGACCTCATGCTGGTCTCCGTCGGCCGGGCCCCGCTCGTCCAGGGCCTCGGGCTCGAGGCCGCGGGCGTCGAGTTCGACCCGCGCACGGGCATCGGCGCCGACGAGCGCCGCCGCACGAGCGCCCCGCACATCTACGCCGTCGGCGACTGTGCCGGCTACTGGCAGCTCGCGCACACGGCGTTCCGCGAGGGCGAGATCGCGGCCGAAAACGCGACCGGCCACGAGGTCGTATTCAACAACCGCGCGATTCCCCGGCCGATCTACACCGATCCCGAGATCGCGGCCGTCGGGCTCACCGAGGAGCAGGCGCGCGAGGAGTACGGCGACGACGTCGCGGTGGGCCGGTTCCCGTGGGTCGCCAACGCGCGCGCGGTGATGCAGGACGAGACCGTCGGCTGGGTGAAGTCGATCCACGAGACGCGCTACGGCGAGCTGCTCGGGCTCGTCATGGTCGGCCCGCACGTGACGGACCTGGTCGAGGCGGCAGTCGTCGCGATCGACGCCGAGTCCACCGTGGAGACGGTCGCCGACGGCATCGCGCCGCACCCGACGCTGTCGGAGGGGATCAAGGAGGCCGGGCTCGTGGCGCTGGGCCGGGCGATCCACCTCCCGAACCGCAAGCCCCGGGCGGCGGCGCCCGCATGAGACCGCGCGGAGTGGAGAGGAGGAGCGGATGACCATCGTGAACAGGCGTAACGCCGTCATCGGCTGGGTGATGCTGAAGGTGTGGAAGCGCAACGCGCGCCGCAAGGCGCAGCGAGCCCGCGGGCAGGTCGGGGCCAGGCGCAGGAAAACGGATTGAGCCTCTTCCGGGCCTCGATCTCGGACCTTGTCCCGTACGAGCCGGGCAAGCCGGTCGAGGAGGTGCAGCGAGAGCTCGGGCTCGATCGCGTGGTCAAGCTCGCCTCGAACGAGGGGCCGTTCCCGCCGTTCCCGGCTGCGCTCGAGGCGATGGAGCGGGCGTCGCTCGAGCTCAACCGCTATCCCGACGGGGGCGTGTGGGCTCTCCGCGCCACCCTCGCGGAGCGAAACGGCGTCGCTTTCGAGGAGCTCGTGGTCGGCGCCGGGGCCGACGGGATCATCGACCTGCTGGCACAGGCGACGCTCGAGCCCGGCGACGACGTCGTCTGCGGCTGGCCGTCCTTCCCGAGCTACGTCCTCACCGCGGCCAAGGTGGGCGCGGAGGCGCGGCGCGTCCCGCTCCGCGACGACACGTACGACCTCGAGGGGCTCCTTGCCGCGATCGGGCCGCGGACGAAGCTCGTCTACGTCTGCCATCCGAACAACCCGACCGGGACTGCGAACGGGCGAGCCGAGCTGGTCGCATTCCTCGACCGGCTCCCCGAGCACGTCCTCTGCGTGCTCGACCAGGCGTACTTCGAGTACATCGACGATCCGGACTACGCGGACGGGATCGAGCTCTTCCGCGAAGGTCGCCGCCTCGTGGTGCTGCGGACCTTCTCGAAGATCTACGGGCTCGCCGGCCTCCGCGTCGGCTGGGCGGTCGCGCCGGCCGACGTCGCCACGGCGACGAGCAAGGTGAGGCGTGCGTTCGACGTGTCCGCGACGGCGCAGGCGGCGGCGCTGGCCAGCCTCGACGACCCCGAGGAGATCGGCGCGCGGCGGCAGCTCAACGCTGAAGGCCTCGCGCGGCTCGCCGAGATCCTTCGCGGCCATGGTCTCGACCCGGTCGGGCCGGCGCGCGGCAACTTCCTCTTTGCGGACGTCGGCGGCGGCCGCGACCTGTTCGAGCGACTGCTGCGCGAGGGCGTCATCGTCCGCCCGCTCGACGGCTTCGGCGCACCCGAGGCGATCCGGGTCACCGTCGGCACGCCGGAGGAGAACGACCTCTTCGCTGTCGCGTTGGGACACGTCCTTTCGGGCGTCTCGTAACCAGCTGGCACAGGTGGTAGCTTCGGGGGGACTCTCGTGAGGCTTCCGTCCGCCGCCCAGCTCTCTCCACTGAGGCTGCCGGGGTTCCGGAACCTCTTCTACGCGACCCTCGCTTCGAGCGTGGGCACGCTGGTGGCCGCGGTCGCGCTCGCGATCGACGTCAAGGCCCGGACGGGCTCGGGGCTCTGGGTCGGCGCAGTGCTCATCGTGGAGTTCCTGCCGACGATCGTCGTCGGGCTCCTGCTCGGGCCGCTGCTCGACCGCCTCGAGCGCCGCTCGCTGATGATCGCCGCCGACGTTCTGCGGGTCGGGGTCTTCGCGGCGCTGCCCTTCGCGCCGAACGCCGCGACCGTCGTCGCGCTCGCGTTCGTGGCCGGTCTCGCGAACGGATTCTTCCGCCCCGCCGTCTACGCGGGCATCCCGAACCTCGTCCCGGCGGAAGAGCTCCCGCGTGCGAACGCGCTTCTGCAGACGATCGAGAACCTGAGCTGGGCGATCGGCCCGCTCATCGGCGGCATCCTGACCGCGATCGCCGGGCCGAACCTCCCGTACGCGATCAACGCGGCGTCCTTCCTCGTGTCGATCGCGCTCGTGCTCCGCATCCCCCCGCAGCTGCTGCAGAGCGAGCGCGCGCTCTCGCGCGGCCACTGGCGTGATCTCGCTGACGGCTTCCTTGCCGCATTTCGCTCGCCGTCGCTGCGCTCGGTGCTCGTCGCGTGGGGCATCGCGGGGCTCGGCGTGGGGTGCGCGCAGGTCGCGACGGTCTTTCTCGCCAAGAACACGTTCTCGGCCGGCGACTTCGGCTACGGGCTGCTGTACGGCGCGACCGGCGTGGGACTCGTGCTCGGCAGCTTCAACAGCGCGTCGATGCTCGCGCGTTTCGGCGTAGCGCGGGCGTATGGCGGAAGCCTCCTGGTCATGGCGGTTGGCTATTTCCTGGGGGCCGTGAGCCCGAACGTCTGGGTCGCAGCCGCCTGCTGCGTCGTGCTCGGGGCCGGCAACGGCGCCGCCGTGACGTGTAACGCGCTCCTCGTCCAGCGCGGCACATTCGACGTGCTACGCGGGCGCGCGCTGACCTTCGTGATGAGCGCGACGTACGTTCTCCTCGGGATCGGCACGCTCGTCGGCGGGTTCTTCCTGCGCCGACCGGTCGCGCCTGACGCACCGCGCTGGTTGTGGGTGGCCGCCGGCGGGGCGGCGGTTGTCGCTGCGTTCGCGGGCTGGCTCCTGGCGCGCAACCTCGGCGGCGAGGCGGTGTCCCAGGCCGAGGCCGTGCAGGCGGAACACACGCCGGTCGCAGCGGCCAACTGAGTAGATTCCTGCCGCATGGCGGGCCGCGGCGAGTGGACTCGGGAAACGCTCGCGGCCGGCGTCCGCGACGGCGACCGGCGGGCCCTCGCGCGCGCGATCTCGCTCGTCGAGGACGGCGACCCGCTGGCGTACGGCGTCGTCGCCGACCTCTATCCCGAGACCGGGTCCGCCTACTCGGTCGGCGTCACGGGCCCGCCGGGCGTCGGCAAGTCGAGCCTCGTCTCCGCGCTGATCCGCAATGTCCGCGAGGGCGGCGACAGCATCGGCGTCGTCTCGGTCGATCCCTCGAGCCCGTTCACGCACGGCGCGCTGCTCGGAGACCGGATCCGGCTCAGCGACCACTTCCTCGACCCAGACGTCTTTATTCGCTCGATGGGGACGCGCGGGCATCTCGGGGGGCTCGCCGAGGCGACGCTCCAGGCGCTGCTCGTGATCGACGCGGCGGGCAAGGACATCGTCTTCCTCGAGACCGTCGGCGCCGGGCAGAGCGAGGTCGAGGTGATCGGCATCGCCGACACCGTCCTGCTCGTCCTGATGCCGGGATCGGGCGACGCGGTGCAGGCGTTGAAGGCCGGGATCATGGAGATCCCCGACGTAATCGCGATCAACAAGATGGATCATCCAGGTGCCAAGACAATGCTCAACGAGGTGCGCTCGATCCTCGCGCTCGGTCGTTCTCATGAGGGGAGCGGCGACTGGAACCCGCCGATCGTCCTCACCGAGGCGGTGCGCGGCGAGCACGTTCCCGAGCTGTGGGAGAAGGTCTCCGAGCACCGGGCCTTCCTGGAGCAGAGCGGGCAGCTCGAGGAGCGGCGGCGGGCGAACCTCGCGCGCGAGGTCTTCGCGGTCGCCTCGAGCCGGGCGGGCCGCCATCTCGAGCAGGCGGTTGCCGACGACGCCGAGCTGCGGCGCCTGCTCGCCGAGGTGCAGGCACGCGAGCTCGACCCGCTGACGGCGGTGCGAGAGATACTCGAGAAGGTCTTCCGGATTCACGATGGCGACGACGGCGGCACCCGGGCTTCCTGAGATCGAGCGCGCGCGCGAGCGGCTCGACGGCATCGCGCGCGTGACTCCGGTCTATCCGTCGGAGACGTTCTCCCGGCTCGCCGGCCGTCCCGTCAGCCTGAAAGCCGAGAACCTGCAGCGGACCGGGTCGTTCAAGATCCGCGGCGCCTACGTCAAGCTCTCGAGCCTCGAGCCGGAGCAGCTCGCGGCGGGCGTCGTCGCCGCGAGCGCCGGCAACCACGGCCAGGCGGTTGCCTGGGCCGCGCGCGAGCTCGGCGCGCCGGCGACCGTCTTCATGCCGCAGGACTCGCCGATGGCGAAGTTCGACGCGACCCGCAGCTACGGGGCGGAGATCGAGCTCAGCGCCGGCTCGGCGATCGAGGAGTCGCTGGAGGCTGCGTTCGCGTACGTCGACGAGACGGGCGGCACGTTCATCCACCCGTACGAGGATCCGGTTGTGATCTCCGGCCAGGGGACGATCGGCCTCGAGCTCGCCGAGCAGGTGGAGGAGCTCGACACGGTCGTGATCCCGATCGGAGGCGGCGGGCTCGCCTCGGGCATCTCTCTCGCCCTGCGCGCCGTGCGGCCGGGGCTGCGGATCGTCGGCGTGCGAGCCGCGGGGACCATGGCCGGCGGCGCCGGGCACACGATCGCGGACGGGATCGCGGTCAAGGAGCCGGGCGAGCTCTCGACCTCCATCCTCGAGGAGACGCTCGACGACATCGTCTCCGTCGACGACGAGCAGATTGCGGAAGCGATCGTCCTGCTCGCGGAGCGCACGAAGCTCGTCGTCGAGGGCGCCGGCGCGGTCAGCGTCGCCGCGATCCTCGGCGGCCTCGCGGGCGGCTCGGGGCCTGCGCTTGCGCTCCTGTCCGGCGGCAACATCGACGCGTCGCTCATGGTGCAGGTGCTGCGGCGCGGGCTCGCCCTGAGCGGCCGCTATCTCGTCCTGCTCACGCGCGTCCTGGACCGGCCGGGCGAGCTCGCGAAGCTGCTCGACCTGCTGGCTGGTGAGCGCGTGAGCGTCGTCGAGGTGGAGCACCAGCGGGAGGCGGCGGGCGTGCCCGTCGGCTACACCGGAGTCGAGCTGACCCTCCTGACGCGCGATCCGGAGCACTGCGACCAGCTGATCGAACTCATGCGCGAGTGGGGCTACCCCGTCGAGCGGCTCGATTGACCCGCTGCTTCGACGAGCTGCCGGGGCTGATCGAGCAGAAGCTCGGCGAGCATTCGCGTGTCGCCCTCATCTACTTCGATGCGTTCGGCTGGCGCTTCCTCGAGCGTCACGCCGACCACCCGCTGTTCGTAGGAGCCGACGTCGAGCGCTGGTCGTCCCGGTTCCCGTCGACGACCACCGTTCACTCGACGACGATCCATTCCGGGCTCCCGCTCGGCGAGCACGGCCTCTACGAATGGAACGTCCTCGAGCCGCGGCTGAACCGGCTCGTCACACCGCTCTGGTTCTCCTTCGCCGGCGACGATCGCCCGGGGACGCTCGTCGACGCCGGGTTCACGGCCCACGACCTCTTCCCCGACGAGACCCTCTACCGGCGTCTGCTGCCGCTGCCGAGCCACGTGGTCATGCCGAGCGGAATCGCGCGGTCGCAGACGAGCAAGGTGCTCCTCCAACCGGCCACGGTCCATCCCTTCGACGACAACCGGGAGGGACTCGCCCGGCTCTGCGGCGCGCTCGCGGCCGAGGAGCGTGCGTACGGGACGATCTACTTCGGCGACGCGGACGCGCTGATGCACATGACGGGGCCGGACGCGCCCGAGGTCGCGCCGCTGATGGAGGAGCACCTCTCGGCGATCGCGGAGGCCCCCTGGCCCGAGGGGACGCTCGTCCTGCTCACCGCCGACCATGGGATGGAAGGGATCTCGCCGGAGCGGTCGACGTACGTGAACGTCGTCTGGCCGGAGCTCGCCGAGCATCTCGAGGTCGGAGCCGACGGCAAGCCGCTCGCGCCGGCAGGGTCCTGCCGCGATCTCTTCCTGCACGTGCTTCCCGAGCGGCTGGAGGAAGTCGAGGCGCGACTCGGCGAGTTGCTCGCCGATGTCGCGCAGGTCCGCACCGTGGAGGCGCTGCTCGCAGAAGGGCTGTTCGGGCCGAACGTCACCGAAGCCCTCACCTCACGGCTGGCGAACCTCGTCGTCCTGCCGGCGCCGGGAGAGGCCGCCTACTGGCTCGAGCCCGGCCGCTTCGAGCAGCACTTCCACGGCCAGCACGGCGGGCTGTCGCCGAACGAGATGGAGATTCCGCTGGTCAGCTGGGTCGCGTAGCTCGCCGCGCGGTCCGTAGCCTTGCTCGCATGGGGGCGGAAAGCGCGCCCGATCGCCTCGGCTCCGCGAGGGAGCGGCGTCGGGCAGGGATCCGGCGCGGGATGCCGTTCGGCGTCGCGGTCTTCGCGATCTCGGTGTCGTTCGGGGTGTTGGCGCGGCCGGTGATGGGCGCAGTGGCTCCGATCGTGATGTCGATCGTGGTCTTCTCCGGCTCGGCGCAGTTCGGCGCCCTTGCGGTGCTGCTCGCCGGCGGCAGCGCGGGAGCGGCGGTCGCGGCAGGCGTCCTGCTCAACGCGCGCTACCTGGCGATGGGGCTCGCTCTGGCCCCCTCGCTGCGCGGGCGCGCGCTGTCGAGGGCGGCGTTCGCCATGACCCAGGTGGACGCGTCCTGGGCGGCGGCGAGCAGGGGGGACGGCACCTTCGACCCCTGGTACATGGTCGGGGTCAGCATCCCGCAGTACGCCGGCTGGGTCCTGGGCACGGTTGTCGGGGTGTTCATCGGGCCGGTGCTTGACGCGAAGGCGCTCGGCCTCGACGCGTTGTTCCCGGCCTTCTTCCTCGCGCTGCTCTTCGCGGAGGTGCGGGGACGGCGCCGGCTCGCCGCCGCCTGCGGCGGGGCGGCGATTGCTCTCGTCCTGACTCCCTTCGTGCCGGTCGGGCTGCCGATCCTCGCCGCTTCGGCCGCGGCGGTCGGCGCCTCGAGGCTGCGCCCGTGACCGCGGTCTGGGTCACGATCGGAGTGCTCGCCGTCGCGACGGCGGTGCTGAAGCTGGCCGGGCCGCTCTTGCTCGGAGGCCGCCCGCTTCGGCCCGGGGCGATGAGCGTCGTCGAGCTCCTCGCCTCGGCCCTGCTCGCGGCGCTGGTGGTCGTCGAGACGTTCGGCGAGGGACGTGGGCTCACGATCGACGCGCGCGTCGTCGGAGTGGCGTTTGCCGCGGTCCTGCTCCTGAGACGGGCCCCGATGATCGTGGTGGTGCTCGGCGCGGCGGCCGCGACCGCCATCACCCGGCTGCTCGTGTAGGCGGCTAGCTGCCGCAGCGGCGGAAAGCCGTCGTCTGGCCGCCGCGGGCCCGCCAGCCTTCGAGGCCGTCGTCCAGCACTGGGCGCGCGTCGACCCCCGCCGCCTGGAGCACGCTCGCCGCGACGGCGGCGCGGGCGCCGGACTCGCAGATCGTCACCACCGGCTTCCCGTTCAGGAGCCCCGCCTCCGCCGCAGCCCTCGCCGTCCGGTATGGCAGGTGACGCGATCCGGGGATGTGACCCTCGTCCCGTTCGTCCGTCTCGCGTACGTCCAGCAGCTCGATCGCGTCGTCGGCGAGCAGCCGCTCGAGCTCGTCGAGCGACACCGGCTCGAGCTGCTCGCTGCCCCCGCCCTCCTGCCAGCCGGTGACCGTGAACAGCCCGACGGCGTGCAGCCCGCGTACCGCCTGCAGAGCCTCCGCCTCGTCCACGGCATCGAGGACGACAGGGCGCTCGGGCAGGACGAACGCCGCCCTGGTCGCGAAGCTCGAGCCGGACACGGGGATCCCGACTGCGCCGGTCCGATGTCCGGCGGCGAACACGTCGGTCTGCCGTACGTCGAGGACAATCGCGTGGTCCGGGGTCGAATCGAGTCGCTCGAGCGGTGGCCGCGCTCCGAGGAGCTCGCCGCGGTTGAGCTCCACGATGCGCTCCATGTTCGGCGGCCGGGGCGGCTGCGCACCGAGCGCTCCGGCGATGAAATCGTCGAGCTCGCCCTGGAGCGCCGGGTTGAAACGGCGCTCGAAGCCGATCGTCGTCGACGCCTTCGAGCTCATCGCCGCGCCGCACAGCGATCCCGCGACGTGGCCGGGAAAGACCTCGACGCCGTCGCCGAGCTCGACGAGCCTGCGGAGGCTGTGGAACAGACCCTCTGCTCCCTCCTGCGCATCGACTGCGAGGTCCGGCCGGGCCGCGTCACCGACGAACAGCGAGTCGCCGGTGAGGACGAGCCACGGCTCGTCGCTTCGCGACCGGTCGATAACCGCGAAGCAGCAGTGCTCGGGCCGGTGTCCCGGCGTGTGGATCGTCCGGAGTAGAACCTCGCCGACCTCGATCTCGGTCCCGTCCTCGAGCGGCTCGTGCGGGAACGTGGCGGCGGCGTCGGCATGGACGCGGATCGGGACACCGTGCTCGAGAGCGAGACGGCCGTGGCCCGAGATGTGGTCGGCGTGCGTATGCGTCTCCAGCACTCCGACGAGGCGAACGTCCCGCCGCTCCGCCTCCTCCAGCACGGGCTCGATCGCGTACTGCGGGTCGACGACGACGGCGACGCCGGCATGCTCGTCACCGACGAGGTAGGAGGCGCAGCCCAGATCGTCGTCCAGGAACTGCTTGAACAGCACGGGCCGACGCTAACACCCGCTCCGGCTACAAATCTTGAAGTCAGCCGCGGGCCGGCGATTGCTCGCCCGCGGCATGCTCCTCGTCGAGCAGCCGCATGACGTACCAGCCGATCGCAAGCAGGAAGACGAGCGTCTGCTCGCCGTTCATGAGGATTCCGCCGAGGTTCTGGTCCCTGATCGGCGAGAGCCCCCACAACCGCGGCGCGTGCTCGTAGAACGTGTAGAAGGGCCGGCTGGAGAAGATGAACGCGAGGCCGAGGAAGGTGGAGCCGATGAACGCTGCCGCGAGGTAGCCGAGGCCTTCCGGCGGCGACAGGCGGCCGGTCACGATCGGCCACCAGAAGAGGATGCCCGCGGCCATCAGGATCGCGTGCTCGATGTTCAGCCCCCAGCCGGTCCGGAGTGCCCAGTTGTAGAAGACAGCGAGGTGGGTCAGGTACCACGCCGCGAGCCAGAGCGGCAGGATCCAGCGCGCGCGCAGGCGGTCGCCGCCACGGCGCCCGATCTCCTCCTTCATCCGCGGGGTCAGGCCCAGCAGGACGAGGAGCGGGGCGACGTCGGCGATGAGCGCGTTCTGGAGCAGGTGGATGAGCAACAGGTACTGCGCCGCGATCGTCTCGAGCGGCGAGTTGAGGGACGCGGCGATCAGGAACAGGCCGGTGACGAAGGCGACGAGCCGCCACGTCGACGGC
>DASXJG010000032.1:0-4966 GCA_036497525.1 Gaiellaceae bacterium | reverse complement strand
TCCATGCGGCCGACGTCTCGCCGCTCGTGGGCGACGCGCCGCCCGAGGTCTGAAGAAACGCCGCTGACCGAGGGCGCGCCTGAGTCAGCCGAAGAAGGCGCGTGCGACGTCGTACCACTGGCGCGGCACGACCTTCAGCTCAGCGGTCGCCTCCGCGAGCGGGACGGCGACTACGTCGTCCCCTCGCAGCGCAGCCATCTCTCCGAACTCTCCGGCGAGCGCCAGGTCGGCGGCCTTGAGCCCGAAGCGCGTCGCAAGGACGCGGTCGCGCGGGGTCGGCGTTCCGCCGCGCTGCACGTGACCGAGCACGGTCACGCGCGTCTCGAAGCCCGTGCGCTGCTCGATCTCCCGCCCGAGCGCCTCCCCGACACCGCGCTTCGAGAGGATCACGTGCCCGAACTGGTCCTGCTCGCCGGCGTCCGCCAGTCCGGGTAGCTCGCAGCCCTCGCTGACGACGACGATGGAGAAGTTCTTGCCGCGCGCATGCCGCTTGCGGATCGTCTCGGCGACCTCCTCGAAGTCGACGGGAACCTCCGGGACGAGGATCACGTCGGCCCCGCCGGCGATCCCGCTCATCACGGCGATCCAGCCCGTCTGGCGGCCCATCACCTCGACGACCATGACGCGGTTGTGCGACTCGGCGGTCGTGTGCAGCCGGTCGATCGCCTCCGTCGCGATGAAGACGGCTGTGTCGAAGCCGAAGGTGTAGTCCGTGCCGGAGAGGTCGTTGTCGATCGTCTTGGGGACGCCGACGACGGGGAGCTGATGCTCGGCGTACAGGCGCGCGGCCACGCCGAGCGTGTCCTCGCCGCCGATGGCGACGAGCGCGTCGAGCTCTCGGTCGCGGAAGTTCTGTAGCACCCGTTCGACCGCGCCCTCGAGCTTGTACGGGTTCGTGCGGCTCGTGCCGATGATCGTCCCGCCGCGCGGCAGGATCCCGGACACCTGCAAAGGGCCGAGGTCCTCGAAGATCGGCTCGACCAGGCCACGCCAGCCCTCGCGGACGGCGACCACGTCCCAACCCGCTGCGTCGGCCCGGCGCACGACGGCACGGATGACCGCGTTGAGCCCGGGGCAGTCGCCGCCGCCGGTGAGGATGCCGACGCTCTTCGCCACGGTGGAAGTCCTAACGATTCGTGCGTGCCTCTGCCGGAGGAGGACCCGCGGGTCGCTGTGACGATCGCTCCCGCGCACGATGAAGACCGCCCAGTTTCATCGAGCTCGTCGCGCCGTCAAGACTGCTGCGCTGGTACTCGCGCTCGCCGGGCCGTCGCGGTAGTCACGAGCGCCGCGCTTGCCGCTCCGGCGTCGGCGCCCAAGCTCCGCGTCTCCTCGACCGCGGTCGTCGGCGGATCCGGCTCGAAGCTCATCGTGAAGGGATCGTTCGCCTGCAGTCCCAGCGCTACTTCGCGCTCAGCGTGATCGCCATCCAGGCGAGCACCAACGCCTCGGTGCACGGGAGCGACCCGTCGCCGGGCTCCCAACCTCCGACCTGCACCCCGCCGCGGAAGTCGTTCAAGGTCGTGGCCGACCAGCAGGGGGAGAAGAAGCCGCGCGCCATCAAGAGTGGATCGGTCCGTGTCTGCTTCATCATCCGCAGCTTCGGGCACACGTGGCGCTGAGCCTCGACGCGCAGTCCGCGACGCTTCGAGCCAAGCGCTGACGGGCGAACCAGTGCCGAAGGTGGGAATCGAACCCACACGGCCCGAAGGCCACCGGATTTTGAGTCCGGCGCGTCTGCCAATTCCGCCACTTCGGCGTGACGGGCGCATGGTACGTGGCTCTGCGGCGAGCCACTAGCGAGCTTCCGCGCAACAGATCTTGTTGCGCAACAGAATGTGTTGCGCTACCCTCGACGCATGCCGGTCGAGATCGCGACGAAGGTGGATACGCTCCGCGTCGACTTCGGCTCGGCCGCGCGGCTCGCGGACATGCTCGGCGTCAGCCGCGCGCAGGTGACACGCTGGCTCCGCGGCTCCGGGATCGATCCCCTCAACGCCGAGAAGGTCGACCTGCTCGAGCTCGTTTGGTCGAACCTGCTGCGCCTGTACGACCGCGAGGCGGCGCTGGCCTGGCTCTTCGGCCTCAACCCCGTGCTCGGCGACCGCCGCCCGATCGACCTCATCCGGGAAGGGCGCACCGAGGAGCTGATGCGGGCGATCCGCGCCGAGCGGTCCGACTCCTTCGCGTGATCCTCTACCGCTGCCTGGCGTGGAGCCGGCGGGCCGCGCCGGACAAGCCCGACGGCGCACTCTGGTTTCCGCGCGTGTACCAGGGAGAGGGCCGTCACGACAACCCGGACGTGTACGGCTGCCTCTACCTCTCGGAAGCCCCGCTCTCGTGCGTGGTCGAGCAGCTTGCGCGCTTTCGCGGCCAGCGGCTCACTCCATCGCTGCTCCTGCGGCGCGACTTGCCGCTCGCGCTCGCGGAGCTGGAGCTTCCCGACGGCACCGAGCTCGTCGATCTCGACGAGCCGGCCGTGCTTCGCCGCGAGCGGCTGCGACCTTCGCGGGTCGCGACCCGGCAACGAGACATCACGCGGCCGCAGGCGCGCGCGTTGCACGAGCGGCATCCGGACGCCGCCGGGCTGCGCTGGTGGTCCACGTTCGAGTCGCTCTGGGCGAACGTGACGCTGTTCGATCGTGCCGCGCCGGCGTTGCGCCTCGCCGCGGTCCGGGCGCTCGACCTCGCCGACGAGGAGATCCTCTCGGCGGCGGACGTCCTCGGCCTACGTCTCGCCTGACCCCACGCGGAGCGGGAAGTATGGCGGCGCGAGCAGGAAGCCGATGCGAGCGTCGTGCCCACGGTGGCCGCGCGCCATCTGGAGCGCCGCCCCGATCCCGCCGATCGGGACGAACCCGAGCTGTCGCGCCGCCGGTGCGTCGCGCGCTCCGGCGACGTACACGGCTCCGAGCCGCTCGAGCGCGGGCCGGCAGGCCTCCCAGTCCCGGAACGGCAACAGCGGATGGACGGTACGGCCGGCTCGGTACTCCTCGATCGCGCGCGGATCGGCGGCGACGCCCTCCTCCGCGGCAGCCAACAGCTCCGGATCACGGGCGAACGGCTCGGCGCGGAAGAAGACGTGGTACGGCTGCTGGGTCGGCCGGGGAAAGGTGCGCACGAAGCGGTGGACGAGGATCACGATCCCGCCGTCCGCCACGGGGAAGGCGTCGCGCCAGAGACCGAGCGCGTGCCCGAGCCCGAGATGCGCCGCGAGAAGCGGGTTCGGCTCCTCGCGCGGCAGAAACGGCGTCGTGGCGGGAATCCCGATCACGAGCGCGTCGAGTGGCTCTGCGAGCGTCGACAGCCGCAGCTCGATCGCACGCAGGAGTGCCTCCGCGTGCACGACCGACGGCGGGCCGGCGAGCACCGCCGCCACCGTCCGGACCCCGCGCAGCGAGCGGAGCATCCGGCGGCGGGCCGGCTCGGGCGCGAGTGCAAACGCGAAGCGCAGCGGCGAGTGGGCGATCCTGTCTGCGCCTTCGGGCTCGTAGGGATAGCCCCGCAGCAGACCGGCGAAGTGCGGGTGGTTGAGGACGACGGAGACACCGAACAGCGGGACGCGTGCCGCCAGCGCCCGCTCCACGAGCGTGGCCGAACGCCAGCCCTCGGAGCCGCTCGTTTCGAGGAGCGATTCCGCCGTGGCGCGCCGTTGCGTCTCGGCGTCGGCTGCGGCGACCAGCGTCGCCGGGCCTCCATGCAGGACGGTCTCTGCGGCACTCACGACGACGACCAGGTCCGTCTCGACCAGCTCCCGCGCGAGTCGAACCGGCGCGGTCAGGCCGGCATCGATCTCCACGAGCCCCTCTCCAGCCGCGTCGTGCACCGCCAGCGTCCCGTGAAAGCGGCGCCGCAGCTCAGGCGGCACGAGCGCCGCGATCGCCGAACGGTTCGCGCGGCGGGCGAGGCCCCCGGCGACGAGCAGCGTCTGTCTCTCGCTCGGCACGCCGAGCTCCTCGAGCGCTTCGCTCACCGCTGCGATCGCCAGCGGACGCGGGTCGCCCTCCACGCTCCCGACCGGCAAGGCCGGCGGCTCGACCACAATCGTCACCCGGTCGGCGCGGGCGGCGAGCGCCTCCAGCGGCGCCCCCTCGAGTGGGAAGCGAAGCGCCTCGCGAGTCGCCGCCTCGATGTCGGTCGAGCGGCCCGGCGGCGGAGGCCGCAGCACCCGCGCGTCGGCGGGCGCCGACGCCACGACGAGGCGCGTGCCGGACAGGAGTGGGACGCGCGGCACTACCCGATCCAGCGGTGCAGCCGCAGGAACGACGTCCCGAAGCCGCGCCTGGGCCAGAAGCGCGACGCAAGCAGGTTCGTCGCGCGCCAGTCCGCCACCATCACCTCGTATCCCCGTTCCCGTGCCCACGCGAACGATGCGTCGGTGAGCGCGAGGCCCGCGCCGGTACCGCGCAGCTCCGGGTCGGTGACCGCGAAGCCGATGAACGCCGCTCCCGGCGGCCGCGCGAGACCGGCGTGCGCGGACGACAGCTCGAGCGGGCAAACGAAGAAGTCGCCGACGATTCGGCCGTCGGCCTCGTAGACGAGGTTCGCGACGCCCTCGGTCGTGAAGTCGTCGAGCACCTCGGTCCGGACCTCGTCCGCGGTCTGCTCCGGGACCGACGAGAAGACGGGGGACTGCCTCTGGTGACGTGAGAGGAGCGGGCCGATCTCGACCAGGCTCTCGATGTCGTCCTTGGTCGCCTCGCGCACTCCGGGCGGCCATTCGCGCTCGGGGATGTCCATGATCCCGTGCCCTTGCTGGGCGCCGAAGCCGAGGTGGAACCAGGCGTCGAGGAGGGACGGATCGGTCGCCGGCACGAGCACGTAGTGCGCCCTGATCCCCTGCTCGAACCATCCGGCCGCGGCCTGCGCCCACACGTCACGCAGCAGCTCCGGGTCGCTCGCCGCGTGGCCCGCCGCGCCGACCCAGATGTTCGGGCCCCAGCGTTCCGGCGAGTCCGACCGGCCG